>CAYLJD010000160.1:0-4245 GCA_964383875.1 uncultured Halobacteriales archaeon | reverse complement strand
ACCTGTTCACCGGCGAGCACTTCGACGCCGGGACCGCCCACGACATCGGGTTCACCACCGACGTCGTGCCGGCCGGCGAGTTCGACGCCGAACTCGACGAGCTCGTCGACGGCCTCGCGACCCCTTCGAAGTTCATGATCGAGATCGGCAAGGAGGCCTTCTACAACCAGCGCGAGATGGGCTTCGAGGAGGCGCTCGACTACATGCGCGAGATGGTGACGCTGCTCGCGATGAGCGACGACGCCGAGGAGGGCTTCAACAGCTTCCTCACCGGCGAGGAGCCCGACTGGAAGGGCCGCCCGGACGACGAATAGAACGACAACCGCATCCGCTACACACCCAACCCCAACATCCAACCCATGACGATCGATCAGGAATCCGTCAAAGGCAACGACCCCGACAAGGCAATCATCAGCGCCGCCCTCACCGGCGCGCTCACCACGCGGGACCAGTGCGAGCACATCCCCTACACGCCCGAGGAGATCGCCGAGGACGCCGCCGCGGCCCGCGAGAACGGCGCCGCCATCGCGCACATCCACGCCCGCACCGAGAACGGCTCCCCTACCTTCGACGAGGAGATCTACCAGGAGATCTACGACGAGGTCCGCGCCCGCACCGACATCCTCGTCAACTTCTCCACCGGCGCGCTCCACGAGCCCGTCGAGTCCCGCATCGAGTACGTCGAGGGCGTCCAGCCCGACATCGCCGCCCTCAACATGGGCTCGATGAACTACGCGAAGTACAGCGAGAACCGCGACGACTTCGTCTTCGACATGGTGTTCGACAACCCGTTCAACGAGATCCGGGAGTTCCTGCAGGCGATGAACGACAACGGCGTCAAGCCCGAACTCGAGTGCTTCGACACCGGCCACGTCGGCAACATCCGGCCGTTCCTCAAGTCCGGCGACCTCGAACCGCCGCTGAACTTCTCGCTCATCATGGGCGTGCTCGGCGGCATCCCCCCGAGCATCGAGAATCTCGCCCACCAGGTCCGGCAGGTCCCCGACGACGCCAACTGGCAGGTCATCGGCATCTCGCGGGACCAGTGGCAACTGGCCGCCGGCGCCCTCTCGATGGGCGGCAACATCCGTGTCGGCCTCGAGGACAACTTTTACCTCCCGAACGGCGAGATGTCCACCAACCCCGGCCTCATCGAGCAGGCCGCCGAACTCACCCGGAACGTCGGCCGCGAACCCGCGACGCCGGAGGAGGCCGCGGAGATAATGGAGATCGACGCCGACCACTTCTAAAACACCCACTTTTTCCTCCCTCGGATGTCCTCGCGCGCCGACGGCGCGCTGCGGGCACCGCGTGGCGGCGAAGCCGCCACGGCATCCGGGGGCGGGCCGGAGGCCCGCAACCCGCTCGATCGCAAAAACGTGGGGAAAAACAACCGCCCCGCCGTCCCCGGGAGGGAGCTGGCGACCGACCGAGGGCTCGTCAGAGCTTGCTCTGACGGTGTACCGCCCGGTGGGCTATCCTCGCCTCGGATATTGCTGAGGCCGTGAAACGGGAGTCAGTAGATATCGTCCAGCCCGTCCTCGTAGTGGCTGTGCTCCTCGGCAGGGTACTCCCCGCTCTCGACCTCGGTGACGTACGACTCGAGGGCGTCCTGCATCTCGCTGCGGACGTCGCCGAAGGCCTTCGAGAACGGTGCCGTGTCTTCGGAGAGCCCGATGACCTCGTCGACGACGAGCACCTGGCCGTCGCAGTGCGGGCCGGCGCCGATGCCGATGGTCGGGATGTCGATGGTCTCGGTGACGGTCTCGGCGAGGTTCGCGGGGACGTGTTCGAGCACCAGCGAGAACGCGCCGGCGGCCTCGTGCTGTTCGGCGAGGTCGACGATCCGTCGGGCGGAGTCTGCGTCGGTGCCCTGCCGGTACAACCCGGTCTCGTTTTCCTGCTGGGGCGTCAGCCCGAGGTGGGCCTGGACGGGGATGCCGAGGTTCGTTAGCTGCTCGGTCAATTCGACGGTGTGGGGGCCGCATTCGAGCTTGACGGCGTCGGCCTTCGCCTCCTTCAACATGCGGCCGCAGTGCTCGACGGCGTCGCCGTCGTCGGCGCCGTACGAGAGGAAGGGCATGTCGGCGATCACGAGGGCGTCCTCTGTCGCGCGGGCGACGGCGGCGGTGTGGCTCGCCATCTCGTCGACGGTCACCGGGAGCGTCGAGTCGTAGCCGAGCCGGACGTTCCCCACCGAGTCGCCGACGAGGATCATGTCGACGCCCGCGTCGTCGACCAGTTCGGCGGTCGGGGCGTCGTAGGCCGTCAGCATCGTGAGCGGCTCCTCGCCGGCCTTCGCGCGGATGTCCTTTGCGCGCATGTCGGGGACTGGAGCACGGCTGCGCATAAACGCTGTCGCTTCGCAACCGTAACCGCTTACCGCACGCCGGCCCCGGTGGCGGGTATGCCGGAGCGCGTCGAGACCACGGATCCCGAGGGCGTCGACTACGGGTGGGTCTTGCAGACGACGTTCGTGCTCACCATCGTCGTCGGCGCGCCGATCGTTGCCGCGCTCTCGACGCTCACCACGTTGCCGACCTGGGGCGACCGCGCCGAGTTCGCGATCCGGGTCGGCGCGCCAGTGTGGCTCTGCATCGGACTGGCGGTCTACGCGTATGCCCGCAGCCACTCCGAGACGTCGACGTAGTCCGTCCCGGCCCGCTCGGCCGTCGTCTCGTCGCGGTCGCTGTCCCCGACGAACAGCGTCGCCGACGGCGCCCCGTCGAGCCGGTCGACGGTCTCCAGGAGCGGCTCCGGGTCGGGTTTCTCCGTCCCGACGGTGTCGCGGCCGACGACGGCACCGATCCCGTCGATGTCGTGGACCTGCAGTGCGATGTGGCAGGCGTCCTCGCAGTTCAGCGAGCAGACGCCCACCGGCCCGTCGGGGACGGTCCCGGCCGCGGGCAACCGTTCGGAGCGGCGGGCGCCCGTGCGTTCGTAGTCGGCGATGACGGCCTCGACGGCGTCGCGGTGGCCGGCCCGGTCGGCGGCCGCCAGCATCGACCTGAGGTCCTCCGGCGGCGTCACGCCGCGCTCGCTCAGGGCGTCCGCGACGGCGTCGGCGACCTCGGCCCAGTCGACCACCAGCCGCACGAGGGTGCCGTCGAGGTCGAAGACGACGGTGTCGTACTCGAGATCTGCGCTCATCACGGGCCCCTCCATACGGCTCTGTCCCGCGGAATCCGGGGGTCCTCGACGGCGCCGTGGCCCGTTCGGGCAGGGCGGTCACTCGAGCAGTTCACTGGCGATGACCTTCTTCTGGATCTGCGTGGTTCCCTCGTAGATGGTCGTGATCTTCGCGTCGCGGTAGAGCCTTTCGACCGGGAAGTCGGTGGTGTAGCCGTAGCCGCCGTGCAGCTGGACTGCCTCGTTGGTCACGTCCATCGCGGCCTCGCTGGCGACGTACTTCGCCGTGCTCGCCGCCAGGGCGGGCGGCTCGCCGTCGTCGAGCGCGCGGGCCGCCCGGTAGGTCAGCCGCCGGCCGGCCTCGGTCCGGGCGTGCATCTCGGCGAGCTTCTGGCGGACGGCCTGGATGTCGCCGATCGGGCCGCCGAACTGCTCGCGGTCCTGGACGTACTCGAGCGCCAGGTCCAGCGCGGACTGGGCGAGCCCGACCGACTGGGCCGCGATGCCGACCCGGCCGCCGGTCAGGATCGACAGCGCCGCCGAGAGGCCGCGGCCCTCCTCGGTGAGCCGGTAGGACTCGGGGATGCGGACGTCCTCGAAGGTGAGCGTCGTCGTGTCGCTGGCGCGGAGCCCGAGCTTCTCCTCCTTCTTGCCGACCTCGAGGCCGTCGACGTCCTTCGGGACGACGAACTGCGTGACGGTCCGGGGGTCGTCCCGGTCGGTCTTCGCGAACAGGATGACGACGCCGCTACGCTCGCCGTTCGTGATCCACTGCTTCGTCCCGTTGATGACGTACTCGTCGCCCTCCGGGCGTGCCTCCGTCGACATCTCCGCGGGGTTCGAGCCGGCGTGGGGCTCCGAGAGTGCGAACGCGCCGACGGGCCGCCCGTCGGCCATCTCCGGCAGCCAGCGCCCCTGCTGTTCATCGTTGCCGAACTCGGCGATGCAGGACGTCGCGAGACAGTGAACGGACAGCGCGGTCGCCACCGCCAGCTGTCCGTAGGCGACCTCCTCGTTGGCGATAGCGTAGGTGAGTCCCTCCACGTCGAGGCCGCCGTACTCCTCGGGGACCGTCATCGCGGTCAGCCCGATATCGGCCAGGCCGTCCCAAACGTC
>CAYLJD010000159.1:0-4256 GCA_964383875.1 uncultured Halobacteriales archaeon | reverse complement strand
GGGGCTCAGATCTGGCACGCCGCCAGGCGGACACTGTCAAGTCGGCTCTCGAGACCCGACGGGTGTCCGTCGAGCTCGTGGAGGTGCAGACCCGGGGCGACGAACTCCGCGACGAGCTGATCCACCGGCTGGGAACCACCGGCGCGTTCGTGCGAGCATTGGACGAAAAAGTGCTCGACGGATCGGTCGACGCGGCCGTTCACTCGATGAAAGACGTCCCGACCGATCAACCACCAGAACTGGTCATTGCTGGCGTACCCGAACGCGCGTCGCCGGGAGATGTCCTCGTCTCGCCGGATGGCCACGATCTCGACAGCCTGCCCCAGGAGGCAACGGTGGGGACGGCCAGCCTCCGGCGGCAAGCCCAGCTCCTCGCAGCCCGGCCGGATCTCACCGTCGAACCGCTCCGCGGCAATGTCGATACGCGCGTCGAGAAGCTGTTGGCCCCCCACCTCCAGCGGGAACACGAGCGGCGGCTCGACGCGGCTGGACCCGACGGGCACGAGCCAGAACCCGACGCCGAATCGGTCACCGAATTCGAGCGGCCGCCAGAGCGGTGGGTCGAAGAGCTGGCCGGCGTCGAACGGCGCGCCCTGGAGCGTGACGTGTCGACCGAGTTCGACGCCATCGTGCTCGCCGCGGCTGGGCTCGAGCGCGCCGGGCTCCTGTCCGACCTCCAATACACCCGTCTCGAAGAAACCGCCTTCGTGCCTGCCCCGGGACAGGGGACGCTGGCCGTGACCGCCCGAACTGACAGTGACGTGGCCGAGCTCTGTCAGGACGTGCTCGACCACCCACCGACGCGCGTCACGTCGACTGTCGAGCGAACTGTGTTGGGCGAGCTCGGCGGTGGGTGTGTCGCCCCCGTAGGCATCTACGCTCGATTACGGGGCGAAGTCGTCGCAACGGTCGTCCGCGTCCTCTCGCAGGACGGGACTGAGGACATCAGAGCGAGCCGTGAGCTCCCCGTCGAAACCCACCCCGACGCGGCGGTCGAGTTCGCCGCTGACCTCGCCGATGAGGGGGCAGCAGACGTGATCCAGCGGGCGCGGCGGGACGAACCGGACGAACCGAAACGAGACTGATGACCGGGGACGATTCCACGCCGGACGTGGGAACGGTCTACCTCGTCGGGAGCGGTCCCGGCGATCCCGACCTCCTGACCGTCAGGGCGAGGCAGCTCATCGAAACAGCCGACGCGGTCCTCCACGACAAACTCCCCGGCCCGGACGTCCTCGAGGAGATCCCGCCGACCCGTCGGGAAGACGTCGGCTCCCGCGGTCACGGCGAGACGACTGCCCAGTCCTACATCAACGAGCGACTGGTCGAACTCGCACTGGCGGGGAAGTCGGTGGTCAGACTGAAGGGTGGCGACCCGATGGTCTTCGGTCGCGGCGGCGAGGAGATACGGTACCTCGCCGACCACGACGTGCCCTTCGAGGTGGTGCCGGGCGTCACCTCGGCGATCGCCGCTCCGTCGGCCGCCGGCATCCCGGTAACCCACCGGGAGGTCGCGTCGTCTGTGAGTGTTGTCACGGGCCACGAAGACCCGGCCAAAGACGAGTCGACGGTGGACTGGGCTGCCCTGGCCGCGACGGGCGGCACGATCGTCGTCCTGATGGGCGTCACGAGACTTCCTGACTACACCGACGCGCTGCTGGACGCCGGCATGGACCCAGCGACCCCGGTCGCACTCGTCGAGCGCGCCACCTGGCCGGCCGAACGGGTCGCCACCGGGACGCTCGAAACCATTGCCTCGGTGCAGGCGGAGGCCCAGATCGAGCCGCCGGCGGTAACGGTGATCGGGGAAGTGGCCGGCATTCGCAACGACGTCCGCGACAGCATGAACCGGCCCACTGCCCGGGAGGATGACCCGGCCGATGAGTGAGCACCGGCCCACCATCGCCGTATTCCGCCCGGCCGACGACCGGCTGGCAACGGCCACGGAGACACTCTCGTCACTCGGCCTCGACCCGATCGCCGACCCGATGCTCGCCGTCGAGCCGACGGGCGCCATGCCTCGGGACGCAGAATTCGTCGTCCTGACGAGCAAGACGGGCGCGGAACTCGTCGCCGCCAACGGCTGGGAGCCAGGTGACGCCACGGTCGCGGCTATCGGGGCATCGACAGCCGAGGCCCTCGAGGCAGCGGGGTATCCCGTGGACGTTGTCCCCGCAGAGTATTCGTCACGCGGACTCGTCGAGCGGCTGCGTGACGAGGTCGCGGGGGCGACCATCGAAGTCGCCCGGAGCGATCACGGATCGCCGGTCCTCCTCGAGGGGCTCCGGGATGCCGGCGCAACCGTCCACGAAACGGTCCTCTACCGACTGACACGACCGAGCGACGCCGGCGACTCGACCGAGAAAGTGGCCGCTGGCGAGGTCGACGGTGTCGCATTCACCTCTTCGCTCACCGTCGAGCACGTCCTCGCCGCGGCCGAGGAACGGGGGATCCGTGACGTGGCAATCGCCGGCTTGAGCGACGCAGTCGTCGGTGCCATCGGCGAGCCGACCAGGGAGACTGCGGCGGCCGCGGGCATCCACGTCGACGTCGTTCCGGAGACAGCCGACTTTCGGGCACTCGCCCACGCGATCGCCGACCGCCTCGGGACTGTCGACGAGCCATCGTGACCCGACCGGAAGTTTAAGCGGGACGACGCGCGAACACCGAATAGATGGGACCGGTACCGGCCTTGGCGAACCGGGCCGAGACGTGCGCGACCCGATTACAGGCTGCGGACACGGTGTTGCTCGCCGCCCACATCGACGCCGACGGGCTGACGAGTGCAGCCATCGCCTCGACAGCCCTCGCTCGGGCCGAAATCCCCCACGACGTCGTCTTCGAGGACCAACTCGACGAGGCCGCGATCGCCTCGATCGCGGCGACGGACCACGAGACGGTCCTGTTTACTGACTTCGGAAGCGGCCAACTTGACGTCATTGTCACCCACCAATCGGCGGGGGATTTCACCCCCGTCATCGCCGACCACCACCAGCCCGCCGACGCCACCACGGACTGTCATCTCAATCCTCTCCTCGAGGGCATCGACGGCGCGAGCGAGCTCTCGGGTGCTGGCGCCGCCTACGTGTTGGCACGGGCACTCGAATCGGCGGGGACGGACAACCGCGACCTGGCGGCGCTCGCGGTCGTCGGTGCGGTCGGCGACATGCAAGCCGTCGGTGGCGAACTGATCGGGGCCAATCGGTCCATCGTTGCCGAGGGCATCGAGGCGGGCGTCCTGACCGAGTCCCCGGATCTGTCGTTCTACGGGACCCAGACCCGGCCGCTGCCGAAACTGCTCGAATACGGGAGCGAAGTGCGGATCCCGGGGATCACAAACAACGAATCGGGCGCCATCGCGTTCCTCCGCGAGCTGGATCTCGAACTGACTGACGATGACGGCGAGTGGCGGTGCTGGGTCGATCTCTCGGACGACGAGCGCCAGCACGTGGCGAGCGCGCTCGTCCGTCGGGCGATCGACCGTGGGGTGCCAGCGGACGATGTCGACGACCTCGTCGCGACCACGTACACGCTGTCAGACGAACAAATCGGGACCGAACTCCGGGACGCGAGCGAGTTCTCGACACTGCTGAACGCGACGGCCCGGTACGAACGAGGTGACGTCGGTCTCGCGGTCTGTTTGGGCGAACGTGGTGACGCGCTCACACGGGCCAGAACGCTCCTCCAGAATCACCGACGGAACCTCTCGGCGGGGGTTGAGTGGGTCGAGACCAGGGGTGTCGAGCGAGCGGAGCACCTCCAGTACTTCGACGCCGGTGACGCAATCCGGGAGACGATCGTCGGTATCGTCGCCGGGATGGCCCTCGGGCTGGACGGCGTCGACGCCCGCCGCCCGATCTTCGCCTTCGCCGAGAAGAGCGACGAGGAGACGAAAGTCTCCGCACGGGGGACCGCACGGCTGGTCGGCCAAGGGCTCGACCTCTCGGCCGTGATGGGGGAGGCTGCGCGGTCGGTCGGCGGCGACGGCGGCGGTCACGACGTGGCTGCCGGCGCGACGATTCCCGCCGGCCAGGAAGACGAGTTCGTCTCGGCGGCCGACGGGGTCGTGGGCCGACAAATTGGGACCTGAGCTCGCGGTAGCCGGTGACCGACATCGGCTTGAGGGAGCCCACCCAGAATCCCGTGATGGCCGACTTCGACCCGGAGAAGTTCGAACACAAGTACGAGCACTACTTCCCCGAACTCCAGCGGGCCTACCGACAGGCCTTCGAGACGATGAACGACGCCTACGACTC
>CAYLJD010000158.1:0-4277 GCA_964383875.1 uncultured Halobacteriales archaeon | reverse complement strand
GGCCGTAACCGCAGTTCGAATCTGCGCCGGCCCACTCCATATATACCGTTTTTGGGGCTTCTACTGACAGTATTCGGCATTTTCGCGGGGTGGCGAATTTGCGTTCTCAGCCCCGACCGAGGCGTGTCGAGGATCCGAATCTGCGACTACTGCGGGATGCCGATCGAGGAGCCGGGGATGCAATACCCCGCTCACGACGAGACGGGGTTTGGACAAAGATTAAATTACTACAGGCTGTAGTACTGGTTATGAGTACCGACGACGATCTCGACGAACCGACAACGCGGATCACCCGGAAAGGACAGGTCACGATCCCGCAGACCCTCCGTGAGGAGTATGGCCTTACAGAAGGGGACGAGGTCGTCTGGGAGCAAACTGACGACGGCATCAAAGTTCGACGAGCAACACGGTCAGCCGGTCGCGGGATGCTCGTCTCCGACGACGTCTCCGCGGAGACGCGTGAGGAGATGGCCAAAGAGATGGCGGCCGAGATCCGCGAGAAGCGTCAAACGGACTGGCAGCCGGAATGACTCGATATACAGCCGACGCCGTTGCGATGACACGGTACTTGGTCGACCGTCTTCCAGCAGCAGCCAACGATGTCTTCGAACGGGCTGAACAGGGTCTTGACGTGCTTGAGGCGCCGACTGTCACAGTGAGCGAGGCAATCTGGACGGTCGTCAACAACGAAGAAATCGCGGGAGTCGATGTCGATACGACACCGAATGCGGTGCTTCGCGGGCTGGTGAACGATGGCCCTATCCAAGTCGCCCCGGCCGGCGAACAGGACCTCGCTGTCGCCGGGAGTCTCATCGACCATCATTCACTACACGACGCGCTACTGATTGCGAACCACCGAGTCCGAGGAACGGAATCCGTCATCTCGGACGACGGTGCATTCGCTGACGAGTCGACGATCTGGGCATAACAATCGCACATCGTCAACTCGAACTCGATGGGACACTCATCGCCGACAGTGAGACGGTGACACACCACTCACGAGACGAATCGACTGGTCAATAACCACCTAGTCCTCGAAGACAGTGTTCGCCTCGTGACCGGCGAGATCCTGCGTTCCCAGGCCGTGTCCGCCCAGTGGGGACGCCAAGCCGCTGCCATTGAATGCCCCATACCGCTGTTGGACGACTTCCACGGAGAGGTCACCGTCCGCGTCATCGCCCCAGCGGATCATGTCCCCGGGCACGATGTCGGGCCGCCGACGGAGTGACGCTGGAATCGTAATTATGCCACAGTCATTGACCCTCATTTCTTCCGCTCCGGTGTCGGGAGCCGTCGGGTTGGTACTGACCATCGCGTGACACATGTTTCGCCACATGTGCCAGTCAGGACGCCCACGGCGGTCGCCGTCAGAGGACCTCAGCGGCGAAAGGTCGATTTTCCCGTATATTCAAGGTATCCAGCATGAACGAACCAGAGGCATGGGCAACAATGAAGGTCCCCGTCTGGTTCAACGACTGGATCACGGAACACACACGCGACGACGAAACCAACTTCGTCGCGATGCGACGCGTTATGGGTGGACCGGAGCCCGAGACAGCGGCAGGTATCATCTCAGAGGAATCCGCGATGTCGATGCGCGAGGCGATCGAGCGCAAGCGAGGAGCCGACGTCGACGGGAAGACGGATCTGAGAGAGAATGTCCAGTAAGCGACGCTAGTCCTGAGGGGCTGGACATTCACCCAGAAGGGGTGTCCACTTCGCAGAAAAGCTGGCCTTGTCGCCCTCGGGGTCGAAATCGAACGGTTGTATGTGGCGCTCTCACTCGCCGAATGGCGCTCTGAAATCGAACCGATCCGGATTCTCGTCAGCGGGACAACTGGTCTCAGACGTTTCGACAGAAGGTATCAGCCCCAACGGCGTGAGCCTGATACGTCCCCCCACGACATCACACGTCTTGACCGTCCGAGTCACCCCATCCACTTGGTACGCAGTGACTACATCAGCTGGAGCGAGGTCTTACTACTGTGAGGTCACCCACTCATCGTGAGTGAAGGAGTCTCACGGAATGCGAAACCACGTGCCTATGGCCGCGCCAGACACGGCATTCAGCCATCCCGACATCGGATTCGGTCGCACCACACACACAGCACAAATCGGGTCCATCATTACTGCTTTAGAGTGTCATCAGACAAACACCTCCGAGCGGTTTTTCACCACCCGTCACCTGGAACCCACGAATGGTCCTCGATAGCGAGTTGCCTGTCTCACGCCACCGGGCCGCGGTCGCGGCCCTCGCGATATGCCTCGCGGCCCTCGCCCTCACCGGCGTCGCCCTCGCCGCCGAGGGGCCTCGTGACACCACTGCCCAGTCCAGTCCGCCGGTCGTTGTCTACCAGGGCGAGCTGCTCGACGTGTCGCACGTCAAGCAGACAGACACCGGGACGGCGATCGGCGCCGGGAGCGTCTCCTTCGTCGGCCTGGCCGGCGACGCCGACGGGACGTTCGAATCGGCCGATTCCGGCGAAAGCGTCGACTTCGACACGTTCGCCGCTGGCACCTACGACACCGACGGCGACGAGCGACCGGAGATCGCCGTCGTGAATCCGCGGATTACACAGCTCCAGGTGGCGAGCAACGGTGTCGGTGTGACGGGCAAACGGATCCCCGTCGGCGGAACTGCAACGATCACCGTCCGGTACAACTTCGACGTCGCCGACCGCGTCGACGTCCGCATTCTCGACCCGTCTGGCGTCGACGTCACCCCGGAAATCATCGGCAGCGGCGACAGCACCCGGATCACGACATCGGGTGACGCGGTCACGGCCGACTTCACGAACGAGGCCCCCGGCGAGTACACGATCGTCGCCGAGGCGAGCGACCTCGCGGCCGAGGCGCGCTCGACACTCGCCGTCCGCGACCGCCAGACCGTCCTCACCCTGAGCCAGTCGACCGTCACCCAGGGCGAGCGCGTCCTCGCGACAGTCACCGGGACGCCGGGTGACACCGTCCACGTCCGGTTCAGCGGCGACGCCCTCGGCAGTGGCCTCCGGGCGACTGACGACGCGGCCGAGCAGGTCTTCGAGACGTCGCGGGACGTCCGCAGCCGCACCGGCAACACGGCCCGGAACGCCGTCGGCGCCGTCCTCCGGATCGACGAGGACGGCCAGGCCCGCGTCTGGATCAGGACGGCCGCCCTGCGGCCCGACCGGACCGCCCGGCTCGACGTCGGCCGCGGGACGGACTTCTCGGCGAGCGTCCTCGACAGCCGAAACCTCCGGGTCGAGCGGCAACGACTCGCTGTCCAGCGGGCACCCGGGACGATCCCGATCGGCGCCCGGTTCACGATCGGTGGCACAGCCCCGGAGAGTGACACGGTGAAGGCTTACGCCCGCATCGACGGCCGGTGGGAGCCGCTGTTCCGGGATGCCGACCGCTATGCGGAGGCCCGCGTCCGCAGTGGCGACAGCTTCGAACTGACCGTCGACACGAGCCAGGTCATCAATCAGCCCGGCTCGTACTCGATCGCGGTCGCGGGCAACGCCCGCGAGGAGTACGGCGCGGACCAGGCACTCTCGTCGTCTGAACTGAACCAGCTCCCCGTCGCGACCACCGCCGTCAGAACCGTGAGCGGCCGGCTGACCGCGAGTCTCTCCCGGCCCAGTGTCGTCCTCGGAACGGGCGAGGAGATCAGGCTGACCGGCGAGACGCCCAGCCGGACGGTCCACGTCTACCAGGTAACCCCGCGTGGCCGACTCCTCACGGCGGAGGCCGTCTCGGTGTCGAACGAGCGTTTCGAGCGCCGCTACAGCGAGTTCGACGTCCGGGGCGAGTATCGCTTCGTCGTTGTTGACCCCGGACGGAACGGCGCGTTCGTCGATGACATGCGCCCAGAGCGGATCCGAGCGCGGATCCTGGGCTCCGAGACCCAACAGGAGGCCTTGGCGACGATCGTCGACGGATACACCGGTGCCGGTTCCGACGACCAGATCGTCGAACTCCGCCTGCGGGCCGGCCAGCCGACCCTCGAGATCGAGCCGATCGGGGATGTCGAACCAGGCGAGATCCGGATCGGCGGCCGGAGTAACCGCGCGCCCGGAACGACCATCGCCCTCGACGTCCTGCAGAACGGCACCGTCGTGGCGAACGGGGAGGCATCGGTGAGTGCGGCCGGCCGGTGGACCGTCACGGTCAACCTGGCCGACGCCTCGCTCGGCAACTACACTGTCGTGGTCGACGACGGCGACATCTCGACCGAACGCGCGTTCAGGATCGTCGAAGCAGTGACGACCACCGAGACGCCGACCGACGCACCGACG
>CAYLJD010000157.1:0-4284 GCA_964383875.1 uncultured Halobacteriales archaeon | reverse complement strand
CCCGCCTCGGTGATGACGTACTCCGAGAGGTGTCTGGCGACCTCGTCGGCGATGAGCGAGTTGGTGCCGTGGGCGATGTTGGCGAAGGGCCCCCCGTGGACGAGGGCCGGCGTCCCCTCGATGGTCTGGACCACGTTGGGTTTGAGCGCGTCCTTCAACAGGATCGCGACGGCACCCGTCGCATCGATGTCGTCCACCGTGATGGGGTCGCCATCGCTGTCGTAGGCGACGATGATCCGCGCGACCCGCTCTTTGAGATCCGCGATCGATCCGGCGAGACAGAGGACGGCCATGAGCTCCGAGGCGGCGGTCAGGATAAACCCGTCCTCGCGCGGCACCCCGGTGACGTCACCGCCCAGGCCGATGACCGTCTCCCGGAGCACGCGGTCGTTCATGTCGATGGCCCGGGGCCAGTTGACCCAGTTGACCGCCACGTCGAGGTCGTTGCTCTGTTTGATGTGGTTGTCGAGCATCGTGGAGATGAGGTTGTGCGCCGACGTGAGCGCGTGGAGGTCGCCGGTGAAGTGGAGGTTGATATCCTCCATGGGGAGGACCTGCGAGTAGCCGCCGCCGGCCGCGCCGCCCTTCACACCGAAGACCGGCCCGAGCGAGGGTTCGCGGATGGCGACGAGCGCGTCCTTCCCGATGTGGTTGAACGCCTGCCCGAGCCCGACGGTCGTGACGGTCTTGCCCTCGCCCATCGGTGTCGGTGTCATGCCGGTGACGAGGACGAGCTTGGCGGATGCCTCCCGTTCGGCGCGGATGCGCTCGACAGCCTCGAGCGTGATCTTCGCCTTGAACTCGCCGTTCAACTCCAGGTCCGTGCGGTCGAGTCCGTATGGTTCGACGACGTCAGCGATGTGTGATTTGTCAGTCGCTTGTGCAATTTCGTAGTCTGTCGGTACCGACTGCTCGGACTCTTCGATGGACGTCATCCTGCCGTCCGGTATTCGCGACCCGGCCTTGAATGTTGGCTGTCCTATAACTTCTCCAATACGACGTGTTTTGGGCCAGCGCCGTGTTCACGGGCCGGACCGACAGGGAGCCCCCGAGACGGGACAACGCGGCCACGCCCTGCACCGAGAGCGTGCCCGGTCCAGTGCCGGGATCGATCGCGTCAACTGCCCACCGAAAGGAGGGTCGTCGGTACCGACACGAGGCAGATGCACTCTGTCCCACTCACGACGGAGTCGGGCGGTTTCGTTCGACGTAGGTGTCGAGGTCGGCAGCGACGGCGGCCGGCAGCGACGGCTGTTCGTACTGCGAGAGCAGTTCCGCGACGCGATCGGCGCCCGCCTCGAGGGGGGTCTGCCCACCCGCTTGCTGCCAGGCGCCAAACGCTCGCCGATCGTGGACGTCCGGCTGGTAGAAGCGTGGCGGTGCGGTCCCGGCTCCGTGTCCGTCGCCCGGAAAGTAGCCGCCGGGCTCGATCGCGGCCACCTCGTCGAGGCGGAAGTCCGCATCCTCGACGGAAAATCCCCGCGCAAATCGATCGATGGACCGGAGGGCCTCGCAATCGAGGACGAACTTCTCGGGCGAGATCGTCGAGTAGGACTCGAGAATGCCCGTCGCGTGGAGGACGAAGTCGACATCGGCAAAGCGCGTGACGGCCTGGAGCAGTGTCGACTCGGCCCCGCTCTGGTGGCCCACTGTCTTCGCGTCGGTCAGGCCGCCACCGCTCCGTGTGGGGAGTCCGTAGTAGCGACCAAGCTGTCCGGCGACGGCGGCGAAGAACGCCGACTCCGGACTGCCGATCGACAACGAACCGTCCCGGCCGTCGACGGGTGCCGTCGGGACGCCGTAGACCACCGGAGTCCCCGGGTTGGCGACCTGGGCGAGCGTGATCCCGACGAGGTTCTCGGCGTTCGTCAGCGCCAGCGACGACGGACGTGTCGCCGGCGCGGACGCACCGGCCATCGTGAACGACGAGACGACGAGCGGCTGGCCGTAGTCGGCGTAAGTCAACAGGCCGCCGAGCATCCGGCTGCCGATGCGTCGCGGCGGGACCGTATTGACGAGTCCCGCGACAGCGGGGGTGTCGAGGGGCCGTTCCGTCATGGCGATGCCGACCATGTCCATGCAGGCAGCCGCCCGGTCTGCGCCGTCGATCGGGCCCATGATCGGCTTGTCCGTCAGCTCCAACGCCCGCCGGACCAACGGGTAGTGTTTCGATGCCGCGTCGAGATCCGTCGGTTCACACAGCCCGTACCCAGCACAGGTGATTACATCCTCGGCGTGGGCGAGCCGCAGGAGGGTCTCGTAATCGTCGAGTTCCGACGGGCGCCGACCGTCGATGGTTCTGACGTGCGTGGGCCCGTATCCCGGAGCCCGAACCGGCGGTGCGTCGCCCCCGACTGCGACGTCGTTGTCAGGGTTTCGCGCGTGCAGAACGAACTGCTCGGGCGCTCGCTCGACCTGTTCCTCGACAAGCGTCCGGGGTATCCTGACGACGTCATCGTCGTCGACACGCGCGCCGTGTGCCGTCAATAGCCGCTGGGCCCGCTCGTGTGGCAACTGGATCCCAATATCCTCCACGATGTGCATCGAGGCGTCGTGGACGGCCTGCACGGCTGCGTCGTCGAGCCGATCGAGTGGGGGCACCGGCAGCGCCGTTCCGCCGAGGTCGGCCATCGCCCCCTCTACCGAGGTGGCACGTAAGTATGTGCGCGACCGGACGGTGGCACCGCCCTCAGGCAGGCGCCATCCCCGACGCCGGCATTCGAATTCGAGTTCGGCCTCGGTAAGATGCGGCGAAACTCGATGTGTCGTCGTTCCTGTACATTGTGGAACCAACGGACTCACACGGACCACACGCCCTCGACACCACGGACGGTACTCGCATCGACAGGTGTGGCGGGTCTGCGTGGGGTTCCTGCCCGAATCCCGCGGTGTACGCTGCCGAGACGGATCCAGGCCACCGCGACTGAGCAGTCGCCTGATCACCGGGACGTCCTGGCAAAGCAGTCTTTTAATATCCAGCGCGGTGTGGGCCCCAAAACGAGTATGACACGCACAGGTGCCCCAGCGAGAGCCGATCACGGTGGCCAGCAACCGCGGCGACGATCCCCGCCCGGACGGGACACGGGACGGCGACAATGAGCGACGGCGACCTGCCGGCCCACGCGGAGACGGTCGTCATCGGGGCCGGCATCGTCGGGAACAGTCTCGCCTACCATCTCACACGCCACGGCCGAGACGACGTGCTCCTGATGGACAAGGGTCCGCTGCCGGATCCCGGGGGCTCGACGGGCCACGCCTCGAACTTCCTGATGCCCGTCGAACACTCCAAGGAGATGACCCACCTCACCCGTCGGAGTATCGAACAGTACGACGACATGGACACGTTCACGGAGAGTGGCGGGATCGAAGTGGCCCGGACCGACGAACGTGTCGAGGAACTCAAGCGGCGGATGCAGTCGGCCAAGGCGTGGGGCGAACCCGCCCAGCTGCTCACGCCCGAGGAGGTCGAAGACCTCGTCCCGTACATCAATACCGACCTCATCAAGGCGGGATTCTACAGCGAGGGCGCGGGGACGTGTGACCCGCTCCGGGCCGGCGAGGTCATGCGGGCCCGGGCTGACGCCGAGTCCGACGGGGGCCTCACGCTCTCGCCCAATACGGAGGTGCTCGACCTCCACGTCGAGAACGGAGCCATCCAGGCCGTCGAGACCGACCGGGGCACCGTCGAGGCCGACGAGGTGGCCATCTGCTGTGGCCTCTGGAGTCCGAAGATCGCCAAGATGGCCGGGGTCGAGATTCCCCTGACGCCGGCCGTCCACCAGATGATCAGCGTCGGGCCGATTGCCTTTTTCGAGCAGTTCGAGGGCGAGATCAACCACCCAGTCGTCCGCGACATGGACACCCAGATGTACGAGCGGCCGAGCGGCAACGACATGGAGGTGGGCTCCTACCAGCACCGGCCGATCCTCTGGGACGTCGACGACATCCCCTCGATCGACGAGGCACCGCTCTCGCCGACCCAGCCGCCGCTCACCGAAGACGCCTTCGAGCAGTCGATGGCCGACGCCCTCGAGCTGATGCCCGAGGTGCTGGACGATCCCGACGCCGGGATCCGCCTCGAGATCGACGGGCTGCTCTCCGAGGCGCCCGACGGCACGCCGTTGCTCGGCCCTCTGCAGGACGTCGAGGGACTCTGGTCGTGCGCGGCCGTCTGGATCAAGGAGGCGCCGGCGATCGGCGAGGCCGTCGCCCAGCAGATGACGCGGGGATGGTCCGACATCGACATCCACGAGTCGAACGTCAACCGGTTCTACGAGTACGGCA
>CAYLJD010000156.1:0-4371 GCA_964383875.1 uncultured Halobacteriales archaeon | reverse complement strand
CCCATTGGCGAAACAGATGTGAGAAAAAGCTCGAATTTTGACGCTGCTGAATAGCATTTCCACTCCCGTATAGCTACCTCGGCAAGAGTGTAGCCGCTTAGTCAGGCGGAATCAACGCCGAGGCGATTAGCTCGACACACTCGCCGGCAGTCAAGATCGGCACGTAGTCCATCGCTCCGTCAACACCAGCTTTCAGCAGAAAGTCGGTGAGCCGCCAGATATTGTACAGCAGCACGGCAAACACGAAGTAGAACAAGCGAACGCGGTAGTCTTTCGAGGACGTCTTCGCGAGGAAGTCGTGCTTGATGCTCTTGTATCCGTTCTCGATCTGCCAGCGGCGGCTATACCGTCGACAGAACGTCTCTGCCTCGCCCGGTCCGACCTTAAGGTTCGTCGCGAAGACAGCTGTCCCATCACCCTTCGTCGCCGGCACATACATGAACCACATCGAGTGGCTTCCTGCTTCGACGCTGACGGAGGCCGATTCCACGGCGACTTCCTGTTCATCGTCGTCCATCGTCTCGGTGACCTCCTGTTCCGTGTTGTTGATCCGTTTCGGGATCAGGTAGTTCACTCCGAGATTCGAGCACGTCTGAAAGACCTGCTGGGAGTCGAACTCACGGTCGCACAGTACCGTCTCGATGGGGACGTGTTCTTGTGCTCGCTTCACCAGGCGTCGGACGACACGGTGAATCTTGTTCGGTGGATTTCTGTCCCACTCCGAACTCTCTCGAATTGGCTCTACACCGAGTACTAGTGGAATGTTCTGCCCAACGATCGACAAGGTCGCGAATTTGAACGCCCGCCGCTCCTGTTCTTTCGTGCCGCTCACCATCGACATCCCCTCAACGTCGCCGTAGTATGGAATGGTCGTGATGTCGATCGCGACCGTCACCGGCCGGCGAAAGGACGCTTCGGATGTGATGACCGAAAGAAGTCGGTCAGTCGATCCATCGAATCCCTCGATGAGTGTCTCCAGATCGAACTGCTTGATCGTCCGAAGGTGAGTATCCCCGTGCGGGCCGTAGTCGGTCCCACGCCGATATTGGAAACGGGTTGCGCCCTGTGGCGTCCCACAGCCGACCATCCCCATGAACGTTTGTAACTCGAAGAATTGCGTATCCTCATATGTAGCATTCGCGGCCCGACCCGAATCGAACTCGTTGAAGCCGTGGTTCCGTGCGAGGCGCGTAGTTCGGTAGATTTGTTCGTCAGTAAATCCTCGACCAACTGTCTGGTCGTCCTTGGGAGAACGATTTTGCTCGTCGACGACCTCACTTTTCGGCCGGACAGCAGGGACTGAGAACTCGCGGTCGTGGACCTCTTTGACGACGAAGTGAGCAGTACTCCGAATAAACTCTCGGACACCGTCATCGAAGCGATTGCGCCATGTTCGAGACAGCACGGATTCATCAGGGATGTGATCTAGCCCGAACGGTTCGGCAAGTCCCTGATATCGAGCCAGCGCTCGATAGCTCTCACCCGTGATTTTCCAGTAGATGAGGAGTCGAACCATCCCGAGAAACGAGTCTGGAGCGGGGTGCCACTCCGGGTAGCTATCATCGAGATATTCAGTTCGAATTGTACTCTCAGCGATGCTCGATGGCAGCGAGTTACCTGCTTGAAGCTGTTCAGCAATTCCGACTCCCGTATATGTGTCTGCCATTCGGTAGGAACGGTCCGAGAGCGGACCGAGCGAGTTCTGCATCTATTCTCAGATGCATTATCAGAACAGAAGAGAGCGAGGATCGTCGTCGCGGTCAACACACAGTTACTCTGCCGAGTCGACCTCCATCTCCTCGCATTCCCGGGCATTAATGGATTCGTCGTCCTCAACCGGCGGATTGAGGAGTCGGCTTCATGGATCGTCCTCTATCAAGAGCACGACGTGGAGTTCCCCGCGCAAGTACTGCTCCCCGCGCTGTGTCAACCGGTATTTCCCGCGTTTGACCTTCTCGACGAGTCCGTGCGCTTCCAGCCGACTCAGGTGACGGTTCACCTCCTCGCAGCTACAATCGATGTTTAGCGCAACGACCGCGGGCGTGAGAACGAGCTCCGATGAGTGGAACAGTTCGAGGATCGCATCGTCCATCGGCGTCATCCAGTCCGCCGGCTGTCTGATCTGTGCCGGCTCAGAGAGTAACAACCGCGCCCACTCCTCGGTTCAGAGATCGTTTCGAACGGGATTACAGAGACCGAAAACGATAAGAAGCGCAGCTGTTCCGTGTACCCAGTGGACGAGTGACGGGAACAGAAACTCCGCGATCGGACCACCGACGACGAATAGCACTAGGCCGCCGACGGTGACGAGCAGCAGACGGCGATACCCGGTCAGGGACGATTCGAGGCGTAGAAAGTACAGTAGCTCGGACCCGACGACGAGACTGATCCCGAGATCGTACAGGAGAAACGGCGTTAGCGAACCCATATCACCCCGATGGATGCTCTTGCTGTACCGTCCGATGACTGCGGATTGCCGTCAGGACGAACACCGCGACGGTAGTATACGCTCCACTCCACAGCGCTTCAAGAAGTAGCCGATCGGGACCCACGGCGAGCAGCACGACGTGGTAGATCGTGATCGTCGCCATGATCATCGAGATCAGCGCGATCACCTGGCCGAACGAGGATTCACTGAATATTTCCCACGAGAGGATGGCGAGCAGCCCCGTTCCCGTCCCAGTGACGATCGCGAAAGGGACGCTGAGAGCGTGGAGTAGCGAATCGGTCACACGACTACGTTCGACCAGTACGATAGTTAAGCCGGGAGGGGTGAAACGGTGTGTTCGCGGTTGCTCATGGAGAGATCCGTTCGTCGGTGGTCTTCCGCCCCTCGTTTCTCAGCTTCGACCGCTTTAGCGTGACCCAAACCCTCCTGAAGATTAGGTGTCGGAGACCGCCCACCGTTCTCACTATTTATCCGCATTCGCTTGCCGGCATATAACATAACCGAGCGCGAGCAGTCGACTGTTATGATGGCGCTGACTGAGATCAACTACGTGAGCGAGAACGAGGAGATGGAAGAGTGTATCGACAGCTGCTTCGAGTGCGTCCAGGCCTGCGAGTGGTGCGCCGACGAGTGTGCCGGCGAGGGCGAGGAAATGGCTGAGTGTCTTCGGCTCTGCCGAGACGTGGCGGACGTGGCGAGCCTGCACGCCCGGTTCATGGTCCGCAACTCCAGCTACCACGAGGAGCTTGCCGAGATGAACGCCGACCTCTGTGAGGAGTGCGCCAACGAGTGTGAACAGCACGATGCGGAACACTGCCAGGTCTGTGCGGATGTGCTCCGCAAGTGCGCAGAGACCTGCCGAAACATGGCATCGAGCTGATCCGGACCTGACCGATTCGGGTCGACCGCTCACGGTGTGGCCCGCACGACCGGCCGTTCGTGCGCCACGATTCGACCCTGCGACTTCTGGCTTGAACGCCGGACAACCCCGCTGACCCCTAGCTTGAACACCGGACTCGTGATATGCCGCATGTGAGGCCGCTTCCCGGCCGATCATCTCGTCGCCAACGAGACGGCGTCGGCGCTCCGACGACTGACACTATCATGCCCCCACCGAACGCTCAGGACGCCGGTACCGAGCGCGAAGAGTACGCCGAGTATAAACCGATCGCCGAGTACGGCGTCGTCGGCAACCTCGAAACCGTCGCCCTGATCGGGCGCGACGGGTCGATCGACTGGTGTTGCTTCCCACACGTCGAGTCGCCGAGCCTGTTCGCCCGCCTGCTCGACGCCGAGCGCGGCGGTCACTTCGCCGTCACTCCCCGGCCGTCGTTCGAGTCGAGCCAGCGGTACCTCGATCGGACGAACGTCCTGCAGACGCGCTTCGAGACGGCGTCCGGTCGGGCGACAGTGACCGACTTCATGCCTGTTCCGGCGACCGCGGACGGTGTCGAGGACGCTCACCGTGCGCTGTACCGAAAAATCGACTGCGACGACGGTCCGATCGAGCTGGACGTTCGGTTCGAGCCCCGGTTCGACCACGCGCGGACGACGCCCGCCGTCGAGCGATCGAACCACGGCGTCGTGGCCCACGGGGACGACGAATCGGCGTTTCTCACGAGTTCGGTCGAGTTCGACGTAGAGGGGGACTGCGCCGACGCCGCGTTGACGCTGGCGGCCGGCGAGACGCGCTGGTTCGTCCTCGGCTACGACCGCGAGGTTCCGGATCGCCCGGACGAGCACCGGCGAGTGTTCGACGACGTCGTCGAGTACTGGCGGGACTGGGCCCACGAGTGTCCCGACGACGAGCCGTGTCCGATCGGCGGCCCGCACCACGATCTGGCGGTCCGGTCGGCGTTGGCGCTCAAGCTGTTGATCCACGACGACACGGGGGCGATCTGCGCCGCGCCGACGACCTCGCT
>CAYLJD010000155.1:1952-4372 GCA_964383875.1 uncultured Halobacteriales archaeon | reverse complement strand
CGCTCGGCCGTCCGCCGCGTCGCGGGGTTGAACTCGAACATGCCCTCGCTGAACAGCGCGTAGCTGTCGAGCACCATGTGGGGGATGAACATGATCGGCGTCAGGTTCAGCTGCGGATACGGCCCGAGTTCGAACGCCCACAGGGTGAACGCGGCGGCGGGTGGCAACGGCGTCAGCGCGAGGGCGATGGCCTGGGTTCGGTACAGCGGGCCGTAGCTCACGACGGTGTCGAGCAGGACGAAAAAGCCGAGCGACGCCAGGATCAGGAGGATGCCGTACTGGACGAACAGCCACGCGCCCCGGTCGTAGCTGACGGTTGCGGCGTTGAAGAGGGGATCGAGCCGGAAGTCAGCGAACAGGAGGCCGTGCCAGGGATTCGTGACGACGACCAACGTGCCCACCACGGCGATGGCGATGAGCGCCCCGAAGGATGTGGTCCGCAACAGGTGGCCCCGGCCCGTGTACTCCAGGGCGAAGGCGAAGTAGGTCACCCCGATCCAGGTGATGGCGACCCACGTGAGGAGTTCAAGCGTGAGTCGCGGAAGCGGGTCGAACACCAGCAAGCCCAGGCCGTAGGAGCCACACCACAGCACCTGCACGGCGATAACCGCGACGAACCACGTGCCGCCGGGCTCGTCCCGCCGGGGCCACAGGTGCCACAGTAGGGCGGCGTTGGCGACCCCGGCCGCGAGTGTCGCGCTCGCGAGCCAGGGCACCTGGACCATGGGGCGTTGTTGGCGCGAAGTACCTTAAACCGGCCGAGGTGGGTAACGGCGGGCGGCTTTTTGTCAGTCGCCGGCCCAAGCACAGCGTATGCCCGACCCAGACCCGCCGATTCACCGGCTCTCCGCGGCCGGGATCGCCCGCTGCGTTCGTGAGGGGCATCGCTCGGCCGTTGCCGTCGTCGACGCTTTCCTCGACCGGATCACGGCCAGAAACGACCGGACGAACGCCTTCGTGACGGTGACCGCGGACCGGGCCCGGGAGGCCGCACGGGAAGCCGCGGCCGCCGTCGAGGCCGGCGAGGAACTCGGCCCGCTCCACGGCGTCCCCGTCGCGATCAAGGATCTCGAAGACGTCGCCGGCGTCCCCACGACGCAGGGGTCGTTGCTCTTCGAGGACGCCGTCGCCACATCGAACGCCACCGTCGTCGACCGCCTCCTCGACGCCGGCGCCATCGTGGTCGGGAAGACGAACACGCCCGAGTTCGCGCTCGGTTGTACGACGGACAACCGCGTCGTGGGCCCGACTGCCACGCCCTTCGATCTCGACCGGGTCAGCGGCGGGTCGTCCGGGGGAGCGGGCGCGGCCCTGGCCGACGGCCTCGTCCCACTCGCCCAGGGCTCGGATACCGGCGGGTCGATCCGGACCCCGGCGGCTTGTTGTGGCGTCGTCGGCCTCAAACCGACGTACGGCCGCGTTCCCCTGTCGGTGGGGTCCAACGCCTTCGCCACCCACAGTCCGTTCCGCCACCTCGGCCCGATGGCTCGCACCGTCGAGGACGCGGCGCTCATGCTCGACGTCATGGCGGGGCCACACCCCTCAGACCCGTTCACGCTGCCCGAACCGGGGACTGACTACGTCGCGGCCACGGGCCGATCGATATCGGACCTCGACATCGCCTACACCCCGGACCTCGGCAACTACCCAGTCGATTCCGTGGTCCGATCGGTCCTCGACGACGCCGTCGCAACGTTCGAGCGGGCGGGCGCGACCGTCCACCGGATCGACGGCCCGCTCGAGCAGGACAACGGCGAGATCCTCGACACGTACTACACCTACGTCACTGCGTTGTGGGAGTCGTTGTTCGACTCGCTCGAGGCCGATCACGGGCTGGATCCACGAGGGGAGGATCGGGACAGGCTGGCCGAATCCACCCGCGAGACGATTCTCGAGGCCGAGCCGGTCTCCACGAGCGATCTGTCGGCGGCGAACCGGCGGCGGACGAAGCTACTCGACAACCTGGAGGCCTGTTTCGGGGAGTACGACCTGCTCGTGACGGCGACGCTGGGCGTCACGCCCTTCGAGATCGGCGAGCTGCCGACCGAGATCGACGGCGAACCGATCGAGCCGCGGCGGGGCTGGTTGCTGACCCAGCCGTTCAACCTGTCCGGCCACCCGGCGGCGTCCATCCCGGCCGGATTCGCCGACGGCCTTCCCGTCGGTATGCAGGTGGTCGGCCCGCGGTTCGCCGAGCCGAATGTATTAGCTGCGTGTGCAGCCTTCGAGCGCCGCCGGCCGTGGCGCGACGAGTATCCGGAGTGAGCCACCATCTTCCACGAATCGAGGTCTCATCTAACGTAGAACTTCTCGAGTAACACATCTGATGTGCCAGGGGGCGTGTGCGTTTCCGTGTTTCCGACGGGGTCAACGCGTGAAAGGGTGCCACGATGCGGAGAGCGGTGCTCCTTGCCAGCCCC
>CAYLJD010000155.1:0-1852 GCA_964383875.1 uncultured Halobacteriales archaeon | reverse complement strand
GTGAGACCCTTGTTTCGAGACGGGCATACACGATATCGGACCGGTGGATATGGTGAAGAATCCATCCACGGTGGCAGAATGTGAGTAGCAATCCCCCGGGGCTTTCCTGGAGGGCTGTCCCCTTACTCGTTCCCAGGATACGCGATCTCCTGTCCCCGATCCGTTCGCGCCAGTATTTAGGTACCTGTCGCCCCAGTAGCCGACCATGGACCTCCTGGCGGCACAGGTTGCGGTCCTCCAACTGTCGCCGTCGACGGTCAGCGCCAACGCCGACTTACTTGTCTTCTTCGTCGTCGGCCTCCTCGCCGGCGCGCACTGTCTCGGGATGTGCGGCCCACTCGTGAGCGTCTATGCCGACCGCGTGGCGGCGAAAACGACGGGAAGCCGGGATCGGCTGACCCCCTTTGCCGTCCGGCAGCACGCCCTGTTCAACCTCGGCCGCACTCTCGGCTACGCCGCGGTCGGTGCGCTCCTCGGGTTGGTCGGGGCGACGCTGTTCTCGTCGGTGTCGGCGGTGAGCCGGTTCGGCGACGGCGTTCGGGGAGTCCTCGGCGTGGTCGTCGGCCTGTTCATCTTCGCGGCCGGCGTCGGCTACCTCCGCGGCGGTGCGGGCGGCATTCCAGAGCGGACACCCGACGTCCTCGCAGGTTTATTCGGCCGGCTTTCGAGCATGCTGACGTCCCGGGTCGACCGGCTCGCGGGGTCACCTGCCATCGTCAGCCTGGGCTTGGTCCACGCCGCGTTGCCCTGTCCGATCATCTACCCGGGCTACCTGTACGCGTTCTCGATCGGTGACCCACTCCGGGGCGGCCTCTCGATGGCCGCCCTGGGCGTGGGAACGATGCCGACGCTGTTCGCCTACGGGACCATGCTCGGGTCGCTTTCGGCCGGTCGGCGGCAGACGCTCCACCGCGCGCTCGGGGCGGCGTTCGTCGTGCTCGCGTACCTCCCGCTCTCCATGGGACTCAATTTGTTGGGCGTGAGTGTCCCGATGGTACCCGTGCCGTTCTATCAGCCGCTGGCCTAGCCACCTGGTATGAGCTCGACCGGCCGGCGGTACCGCCGCAACAGTTCGTCGTCCGCGTCACGGAGTTCTACCGTGAACTCGCGCTCGCCTTCGGACGCATCGAGGTCGGCGAGTTCGACGTCGAAGTCGAAGGGTGCCTCGCGATCCTCGACGATCAGGTCGCCCCTGCCGTCGTAGACGTGGACGTGGTCGATGCCCCGGGAATCCGAGAGGTGACAGTGGACCGTCTCGCCGGAGCGGGTACACTGCAGCTGGGGGTTGACGTCATCACCGCCGCCGGCGGGCAGCTGGAACTGGAAGGTCATGATGGCGAGCGGGTTCGCGGCCAGCAGGATCACCAGCACGATGAACACCGCCAGGTTGACCTTCGAGCCGTGGCGGCTGAACCACCGTGTCGCCGGGTGGTCGGCGGTGCGGCGCAACCGGATGACCAGCGGGACGACGACGAGGTGGGTGAGGGGGCCCCAAAGGAGCAGCAGAAAGCCGTACGCGAGGACGACCCAGAGGAAGCCCCAGTCCGGCCGGTAGGAGAGCAACAGGTTGGCGCCGGCCCAGCAGAACAACCCGAGAAAGACCAGCGCCGCGCTCTTGAGGCCCCGCCAGATTGGCGAGTTGGCGTAGTAGACGCTGCGGAGGTCGTTCCAGGCGCCGCGGATCGTCCGGCGCGTCCATTCGAGTGGCGTTCCGGGGTCGGTTCCGTCGGGGGGTGTCTCTGACATGGCTCGGGGGGGGGGTTCGCGACTCAGTTGCCGGTCGAAGCGGTCCCTGCCTAGAGGCCGACGGCCCACAGCCGCGACAGCAGGAACCAGTTGGCCACGTACGAGA
>CAYLJD010000154.1:0-4432 GCA_964383875.1 uncultured Halobacteriales archaeon | reverse complement strand
TACCCGGGCGGTGTCACCCTCCACTATGACAGCCATTACCGACCAGATCCAGGGCGTCCGCGAAGTCGCACTCGCCGTCAGGGACGCCGACGCTGCCGTGTCGACCTTCGAGACGCTGTTCGGACTCGACTTCGACATGGAGTGGTCGATCGAGGAGGACCACATCCACGTCCGCGCGACCGAAGTCGCCGGGACGCAGGTCCACTGCCTTGAGCCGACCGCCGAGGCCGGCCCCATCCACTCCTTTCTCGAGGCTCGCGGCGAGGGGATCCACCACTTCTGTCTCGAGGTGGCCGATCTCGACGCGCTCAGCGAGCACCTCCGTGACCAGGGCGCCCGCCTGACGATGGACGAGCCGTCCACCAACAAGGGCCACAAGTACAACTTCCTCCACCCGAAATCCGGCCACGGCGTCCTGATCGAGTTGATCGAGCTCGGCGGCGCCTGATCGTAACCACTATAGCCAGGCCAGGCAGAGCCGTCGCCGTGTACGGCGTCGCCAGCGCGGTTCTCTTTGCCGTCCTCATGGGAGTCGCGAGCATCTTCTCCCGCCGAGGCATGGAGCGGGCCTCCTTCTTTGCGCTACTCGTCGTCTCGCTGGTCGTCGCCTCGCCGATCTTCCTCGCGATCACGCTGGTCACGACCGGCTTCGCGAACGCCCCCGTCGATGGCATCCTGCTCGCGGCCGCGGGGGCCGTCGCTGGGTCGGTGCTGGGCCGGTCGCTGTACTTTCTCGGCATCAACTATCTCGGCCCAGGAAAATCCCTCTCGATCAACGCGACGTCGCCGCTGTACGCGGCGCTGCTGGCGTGGGTCGTCCTCGAGGAGTCCATCACCGCCTTCGTCGTCGTCGGGACCGTCGGCATCGTCGTGGGCATCGTCACGCTCTCGCGGGACGTCCGCACCCAGACGAACCGTGAGGACCACTCCCTGCTCGTCGCCCTGTTCCCCCTCGTCGGCGCCATCTTCGCGGCGGTTGCAGTCACCCTCCGCAAGCTGGCGCTCTCCGCCGGGCTCGTCCCGATCGAGGCGGCGACGGTCAACTTCACGATGGGGCTCGTCGTCGTGGCGCCGTTCATGGCGACACGCTGGCGGGCCTCACTCGTCGAGATCGACCGCGAGCCGCTCAAGAACTTCGTCATCGCCAGCTGCCTGATGACGGTTGCCTTCGTCTTCTACTTCGTCGGCCTCGAACTCACGAACGCGAGTATCTTCTTCCCACTGATTCAGACACAGCCGCTGATGGCCGTCCTCCTCAGTGCCATCTTCCTCCGCGACCTCGAGGTCATCAGCAGGTGGACGGCGCTGGGCTCGGCGATCATCGTCGCCGGAGCGGCGCTGGTCGTGATCGGCTAGTCGATGTCGACGAACTTCTTGGTCTCGTCGATCGACTCGATCCGGTCGACGTCCTCGTCGTCGAGGTCGAGCTCCGGGGCCGCGAGGTTCGCCTCCAGGTGGGCCTCGGAGGTCGTCATCGGGATCGCGGAGACGCCGTCGATGCCGGTGAGCCACGCGAGCGTCACCGTCACCGCGTCGGTGTCGTGCTTGTCGGCGACGGCCGTGATTTCGGGGCTGTCGAACACCTTTCCACGGGCGATCGGGGTGTAGGCGACGATTGGAATGTCGGCCTCCTGGCAGTAGGACACGAGGTCGCGCTGTTGCCAGAACGGGTGCATCTCAACCTGATTGACCGCGATCGGATGCTCGAGGATCTCCGCCGCCTCCGCGAGTTGGTCGGGGGAGAAGTTGCTCAGGCCGACGTGATCGGCGACACCCTCGTCGACGAGTTCGTCCAATGCAGGCAGCGTCTCCTCGGGATCGTAGGTCGTCGTCGGGAAGTGGGCGTACAGCACGTCGATGGTGTCGACGCCGAGTCGGTCGCGGCACGACCTGCCAGCCTCCAGGGCGTCTTCGTACCCGAGATTGTGCTTCTCGATCTTCGTCGCGACGATGAGGTCCGACCGTGGGACGTCCGCAGCCGCGATGGCTTCGCCGACCTCGTCTTCGGTCCCGTAGCTCTGGGCGGTATCGATGTGCCGATAGCCCATCTCCAGCGCCGTCGTCATGAGATCGACGTCGTTGAGCCGGTCAGGGCCGCCGGTCCCGAGGCCGATCGGTGGGAGTGAGAGTGTCACTGGGGTCGATTCCACACCCACCATCAAAATCGTTTGTCCCTGGAGATCAGTCGACGCATCACCGACAGGGAGAACGTTTATGTGGCTCTCTCCAATCTTCCATCTGGCTTAGACGATGAGCTTGAAATTCGGCCTGCACTACAGTTGCCAGTCTCCCTCCGGCGATTGGCCACGTCTGTATCGAGACGTCCTCGACCAGGCGCGGTTGGCCGAGGAGTTGGGATACCATTCCCTCGAGGTGGCTGAACACCACTTCTTGCCTGATGGCTGGATCCCGTCGCCGACGGTGTTGCTCGGCGGCATGGCAGCGGTGACGACCGATATCCAACTGCAAACGGGTATCATGATTCTCCCGCTCCACCATCCGGTCGAAGTTGCCGAACAGGTCGCCGTTCTGGACAATCTCTCGAACGGTCAGATGCGACTCGGCGTGGCTATCGGCTGGCGGGACGAGGAATTCGACGCATTTGGCGTCGAGAAGCGTGACCGGGTGCAACGGACCGAGGAAGGCATCAGGATCATCAGGCGCCTGCTCGCAGACCGAAACGTCTCGCATTCCGGTCGATTCTACGAGTTCGAAGACGTGACCATCATGCCACGGCCGGTGCAGGACGAGGTGCCGCTCTGGTACGGCGGCATGTCTCCTGGAGCTATCGACCGGGCGGCAAAGATGGCAGATGCCTGGTTCATGAGCCCGATCGAGCGCAACGCCGAGCTAGCGGAGTTGCGGGCCACCTATGACGAGGCGTTGGAAGCGTACGATCGAGACCCAGGTGACGTCCCGAGACCCCTCAGACGGGAGGCCTATGTAGCAGAAACCGACGAGCAGGCGTGGGAGGACGTGTGGGAGTCACTCCTGTACGAATACAGGGAGGTGTACGGCGACTATACCGACGTCGGGCACGTTTTCGATCCGGCCGGTGAAGACAAGGAGACGTTAGTGCAGGAACTGAAGGCCCACGCCGAAGATCGCTTTCTCGTGGGGAGTCCGGAAACAGTCATCAGTGAATTGGAGACGCTTCGCTCACTCACGGATATGGACGAAGTCATCCTGCGGATGCACTTTCCCGGCCTGGAGTCGGCGAAGACCGAGCAATCGATCCGACTCGTCGCCGAGCAGGTAAAGCCACACTTCGAGTGAGAGGGAGCCGAGTTATGCGACCCGATATCGTCGAAGCGGGCGACGCTACCGCTCGACGATGAGGCTCCCTCGGGGCGACACGGTCGCCGTCCAGCCAGGCGGAACCAGCGACGTCGAGCCGCTCTCCTCGAGGACGGCGGGGCCAGCAATCTCGGCGCCAGGGCCGAGGGCGGCCCGGTCGTAGATGGCCGTCTCGCGGAAACCCTCGTCACCGAAGTAGACGGGCCGCTCGGTTCGTCGAGCGTCGCCAGCCGTCTCCACGGGTTCGTCGGCGAGCGGCTCGGTGGGCACCGTCCCGTCGACCCGCAGCGTGACGATCTCCGTCGGTTCGTCGCGCATCGCGTGGCCGTACCGGCGAGCGTGCTTCGCGTGGAAGTCGTCGACTGCATCCGCCACGGCGGCCTCGTCGAGACGCCCGCCGGGTATCGGGACCGTGAGCTCGTACGCCTGGCCGTCGTACCGCATGTCGACGGAGCGGTCGACGGTCGTCTCGTCGGGCGTGAAGCCCTGGCTTTCGAGGCGATCGAGGAGTCGGGTCTCGAGCCGGTCGAACTGGTCGCTGAGGACCGCCGGATCGAGGTCGTCCTCCCGGTAGGCGTGGGACTCGTCGACGCGGACGTCGGCGATGAGGAGGCCCCGCGCGGAGAAGACACCCGGATTGCTGGGGACGACCACGGTATCCACATCGAGCTCGTCGGCGACGAAGGGCGCGTGGAGCGGCCCGGCGCCGCCGAAGGCCACCAGCGCGAACGCATCCGGATCGAGCCCGCGCTCGACCGTCACCCGGCGGATCTCCCTGACGAGGCTCGCCGTCGCGACGTCGATCACGCTCTCGGCGGCCGCCGGCACGGACCGGTCGAGCGGCTCGGCGATCGCCGCCTCGAACCGCTCTCGCGTGTGATCGACGGCCAACGCCATCTCACCGTCCAGGAATGCGTCCTCGGAGAGCCGGCCGAGGAGGAGGTTGGCATCGGTCAAGGTGGGGTTCTCACCACCCCGATCGTAGCAGATCGGCCCCGGCTCCGCCCCGGCGCTCCGTGGCCCCACGCGGAGGGCGCCGCCGTCGTCGATCCAGGCGATCGACCCGCCGCCGGCGCCGACGGTGTTGATGTCGATCATCGGCGTCTTCACGGGGAGGTCGTTGATCTCGCCCTCC
>CAYLJD010000153.1:0-4532 GCA_964383875.1 uncultured Halobacteriales archaeon | reverse complement strand
ACCACGTCTACCGGGGGGACATCTACCAGGGCGTCATCTCGCGGACGCGCGAACTAGACGGCGACGTCGACTCGCTGGGGTTCTACGCGGCCCTTCGCGACGTCAACCCCTCGCCGTACATGTACCTCCTCGACTACGACGACCTGGCGCTGATCGGGGCGAGCCCGGAGACGCTCGTGTCGGTCGGGAACCGACGGATCGTCTCGAACCCCATTGCCGGCACCTGTCCGCGGGGATCAAGCCCGGTCGAGGACCGCCGGCTGGCCGGCGAGATGCTCGCCGACGACAAGGAGCGCGCCGAGCACACGATGCTGGTCGACCTCGCCCGCAACGACGTCCGTCGGGTCGCCGACCCGGGCAGCGTCCGCGTGGCGGAGTTCATGAACGTCCTCAAGTACAGCCACGTCCAGCACATCGAGTCGACCGTCACGGGCACGCTCTCACCGGACCACGACGCCTTCGACGCCGTCCGGGCAGCCTTCCCGGCCGGCACGCTCTCGGGGGCCCCGAAGATCCGCGCGATGGAGATCATCGACGACCTCGAGACGGCGCCCCGGGGCCCCTACGGCGGCGGCGTGGGGTACGTCTCCTGGCAGGACGACGCCGACTTCGCCATCGTGATCCGCTCGGCGACGGTCGAGACGCTGCCAGACCGCGACGAACAGCGGATCACCGTCCAGGCCGGCGCCGGCATCGTCGCCGACAGTGACCCGGCCGCCGAGTTCGACGAGACGGAGGCGAAGATGGACGGCGTGCTCGTCGCACTGGACCGACTCAGCGAGGCGGACGTGGCCCTGGACGCCGCGGGGACGACACCGGATCCGCCGGCCGAGGAGGTGACACGGTGAGTGCGACACGGGCCACGGAGCAATCCGTGCTCTTCGTCGACAACTTCGACTCGTTCACGTACAACCTGGTCGAGTACGTCAGCGAACACGCCGCGACTGAGGTGGTCCGGAACACGGCGACGCTGTCGGACATCCGGGCGGCGGATCCGGACGCCATCGTGATCTCGCCCGGCCCGGGCCACCCCGCGACCGACCGCGACGTCGGCGTGACGACCGATGTCCTGACGGAGGTGAGTCCCGACGTGCCGACGCTCGGCGTCTGTCTCGGGCTCGAGGCGGCCGTCTACGCCTATGGCGGCGCGGTCGGCCAGGCTCCGGAACCGATCCACGGCAAGGCCGTGCCGATCGAGCACGACGGCGATGGCGTCTACCGCGGGATCGAACAGGGCTTCCAGGGCGGGCGCTACCACTCGCTCATCGCGACGGACGTGCCCGACTGCTTCGAGATCACGGCCACGACCGACGTCGACGGGACCGAGCTCGTCATGGGCGTCCGCCACCGCGAGCACCCGATCGAGTGCGTCCAGTTCCACCCCGAGTCGGTGCTGACGGCGGTCGGCCACGACGTGATCCGGAACTTCCTGGACCTGGTCTAGCCGAGCATCCCGAACACGCCGAATTCGAAGCCCAGAATGCCGAGGATCCAGAGGGTCGCCAGCACGATCAGGGCGATGATCACGAGCCGCCAGGCGAGGGCCATGACGACGCGTCCGACGAGGAGGATCACCGCCAGGATCGCGACGGCGACGAGCAGTGCTGGCGGCGACGTCAGCGGTCCGGCCTGGAGAACGAGCGGGTCCATGCCCGACGAAAGCCCCGCAGCACCCATAAGCGTCCGGGCCGTAATGCTATGTACGATCGACCCCCCAGTGATTCCCATGCGAAATGCGACGACGGCGGAGGCGCGCCGACGCAAGCCGTCCACTTTCACCCCGGTTTGGGTCGACTTAAGAGGGACCCCGCCGTCGCCTTGGCCCGTGAAGCCCGGTGCGCGAGCCGGGCAAATCGGCCCGGAACTGACACCACGATAGCATCTTCGGACAGCAACGGAACCACCAGACAGGACCGAATTGTCAGCCGATCCATGGGCAATTTGGTATCGAATCCAACAGGATCTTTCCCCACACCATGCACGACGCGGGATCAGGCCCACGCCGACGGACCGACCGCCGCACAGTCAAGCGAGGTGAGCGCGAATGAGCGCCGACATCGGCGCCGACGAGCTCACGCTCCCGATCAAACGCACCGATGGCGACACGCTCGAGGAGCGGCTCACCGACAACGCCTACGAGAACATCCTCCCGGCGCGGTACCTCCGGAAGGACGCCGAGGGAACCGTGGTCGAGGCCCAGGAGGAGCTCTTCGAGCGCGTCGCGAAGAACATCGCGCTCGCGGAGGCGGTCTTCGAGGCCGACCAGCACGACATCGAGGTCACCGTCACGCCCGACCAGCTCAAGCCAGACCACCCACGACGGGACGAACTCGCCGCGGCGGTCTTCGGCGCTGGCACGACGGCCGACGACGACGTGGAGACGCGGCTGACGCCGGTCACCGTCAACAAGTTCGCCTACGAGACGATCGTCCCCGACCTCCCCGACGCGGTGCGCGACCACGTCGAATCCGTCGCCGACGAGTTCCAGGCGGCGATGGAGGACCTCTCGTTCATGCCGAACTCGCCGACGCTGATGAACGCCGGTGACGAGCTCCAGCAGCTCTCGGCGTGTTTCGTTATGTCTCCGGACGATGACTTGACAGATATACATCAAACTGCAGCAAACGCAGCCGAGGTTTTCCAGAGCGGGGGCGGGTGCGGGTATGCCTTCTGGCGATTACGGCCGTATGGCGACCCGGTCGGGAGTACCGGTGGGATCGCCAGCGGACCGATCACATTTATGCGAACGTATGATCAATTATGTGAAACGATCGCCCAGGGCGGGACGCGTCGAGGCGCCCAGATGGGTGTCATGCGCGTCTCCCACCCGGACGTGATCCAGTTCATCCACGCCAAGAACAAGGACGTCTCACTGGCGGAGACCCTCCGGCTCAACGATCCCGACGACTTCACGCACAATTCCTTCGCCGCGGCGCTCGAGGAAGCCCGCGAGTTGATCGACGACGAGGGCCGCGTGCCGAAACACCTGCGAAACGCCGTCGAGGGCCACCTCTCGAACTTCAACATCTCCGTCGGGATCACGGACGGGTTCATGGACGCGCTCAAGCAGGGCGAGGACTACACGTTCACGAACCCCCGGACCGGCGAGCCACACGTCGCCACGCCCCAGACGAAGGAGCTCTACGACATGTTCGACCTGGGCGAGCACGTCGAAGTTGGTGAGGTGCTCTCGATTCCGGCCGAATCGCTGTGGGAGCACATCATCGAGGGTGCCCACGAAAACGGCGAACCGGGCGTGATCTACCTCGAGCGGGTGAACAAGGAACACTCGTTCGACGTCGAGGACCATCCCGACCACCGGATTCTGGCGACAAATCCGTGTGTGACGGGGGAGACGGAAATCGCGCTGCCGGACGGGACGACCCGCCGAATCGACGAGCTGGCCACAGCGGGAGAGGATGTCCGAGTGCTCTGTCGGGACACGGCGAACGACGAACTGGCCGTCCGATGGGGGCGAAACCCACGCCTGACCCGCACGAACGCTGAGGTCGTCCGAATCGAGACCGAGGAGGGTGCGAGGCTCACGTGTACCACCGACCACGAGATCTGGACGCCCGACGGCTACGTCGAGGCGAACGAACTGAGCGCCGGCGAGACGATCGTCGGAACCGCCGCAGTCGCCATCCCGGCCGGTGGCGCCTCAGAGACAGTGGCGGAATCGCTGACGGTCGCAACCGTCGAGGACGCGGGGACGGCTGACGTGTTCAACATCACCGTGGACGACCACCACAACTACCTGGCCGTCACGGACGGAGCCGACGACGCCCCCTCCATCAACGTCGCAAACTGCGGCGAGCAGCCACTCGAGGAGTACGAGGCCTGCAACCTCGGCCACATCAACCTCTCGACGCTCGCCGACGAATCCGCCCCGGACTGGCGGGTCTGGTCGGCCGACCACGCCGACGAGTACGACTCGCTCGAGGACGCCGTCGAGGCCTACCTTGTGGCGGCGATCGACTGGGACGAACTCGACCGCCGGATCGACCTCGGGACCCGGTTCCTCGAGAACGTCGTCACGATGTCGGACTTCCCCGTCGACGAGATCGAAACCAAAGTCCGCGAGATGCGCAAGATCGGCCTCGGGATCATGGGGCTCGCGCAGCTGTACATCCAGCTCGGGATGCGGTACGGCAGCGACCCCGCCAACGAGGTTGCCCGCCAGCTCCTGACCCACATCAACCACGGCTCGAAGTGGGCCAGCCACGAACTCGCCACCGAGCGCGGGACCTTCGCCGAGTGGGACAACTCCAAGTACGCCGACCCGACTGCCTACCGGGAGTGGTTCGAGCACCAGACCGGCCTCGACGCCGACGCGTGGGCCGACGGCTTCCCGATCCGCAACCACAACACCACGACCATCGCACCCACCGGAACGACCTCGATGGTGGGCAACACGACGGGCGGCTGCGAGCCCATCTACAACGTCGCCTACTACAAGAACGTCTCCGACGACGTCCAGGGCGACGAGATGCTCGTCGAGTTCGACGACTACTTCCTGCGGGTCCTCGAGG
>CAYLJD010000152.1:0-4556 GCA_964383875.1 uncultured Halobacteriales archaeon | reverse complement strand
TCCCGCGTCGCCGCCGCCGGCCACGCGTTGTTCGACGGCGGGTTGTACGTCCACCGCGTCGTTCCGTCGGCGGCGTACGAAGTGGCACGGTCCAGCCCGGAGCCCGCCCGGGTGTACAGTCTGTCACCGGTTGGGTCGGTGAGCAGCCACTGTCCGTTGTCCTCGTCCTCCCAGGCGATCGTCCCGTCGGGCTCGACGGCCACGACGGTATCCCCGCCGGCGTAGCACCGACCCCTCGCGAGCAGGAGTTCGTGCACCGGGAGGTCGAGCGTCCAGTCGGCATCACCGTTCGGTGCGACGCCGTGAAGACGGGCGGACGCGTCGTCACCGGTGAGGTAGTAAATCCGGCCGGCATCGGCCTCGACCCACGTCGACGGCCCGTGCTCGTACGTGAACGCCCGGTCGCCGGCGGCATCGAGGCCGACGAGGCGGTCTCCGGCGGCGACGTAGACGCCGTCCGACCCGGTAGTGACGTCCTCGACACCCTCGAACTGCGCCCGCCACTGGCGGTCGCCGGACGTCGCATCGATCCCGTAGACGACGGTCGTGAGCGGCTCCTCGGGGGCATCGTGGCTGCTCTCGGGCTCGAAGAACTCCAGCCCCGTCGCGACGACGAGCCCGTCCAGCAAACCCGCGACGGCGAGCTCGCGGTCGCGCTCGAATCGCCAGCGGCGGTCGCCGGACTCCCGCTCGAGTGCGTGGACGGCCGTCCACGCGTACTCGTCTACCGGCCCCGCGACCGTATAGACGGCATTTTCCGACATCGTCACACCGTGGTGACTCCTGGCGATATGCTGGTAGGCGGCGTGAGAGCCGCCCACAGCCTGCCCGGGCGACTCCGTCCGCCACAGGATTTCGCCGTCCGATGGCTCGACCGCGGCGACGGCCGATGGACCGCCATCCAGCGCCGACTGAACCACTGCGTACAGGCGGTCGTGTGCGGTCGTCAGGCCGAGAACACCCCAGTCCCCGAACGCCTCGGTCCACACGGGTGACCAGTCCGGGAGGTCGTCGAACGCGGATTCGTCGGGGGTCGGCTCCGACGCAGTCGGCGTCGGGGTCTGCGTGGGCCGGTCAGTCGTGGGCGTCTCGGTCGCTCGTGGCGTGCCTCCATCATCACTGGCACACCCCGCCGTGGCCACGAGGGCAGCGCCGGCCACCCGGAGGACGTGTCGGCGTGACGGCATATCCGTACGGGGTGCGGGCACGCAAAAGTGCGTTCTGGATGCTGAAAGACGCGTTTGAGCGACCAGGGCCGGGCCCTCGTTCCGAGGGTTCTGAACGGGCCATCGTTCGACAGCCACCAGGGTGTCCCAACCAAATCGGATTGAGCGCCCCCGGTCCCGGGAGCCTGGCCAGCCGTGCCCCTCGCATGGGACGACGGTCGGAATCACCACGCTCCCCCGAGAGGGCAACTCCCAGAGCGGAGCGCACAGACCGGAGTACCGGCGACGGGAACCGTGCCTCCGTGGGCGCGTAGCATGACCCCCAGCGGAGGAACCCACGGCCTTCAGCCGTGAGAGGATGTCAAACCGCTGACCGACGCTTACGGGATCATCGCGAATCTCGTCGGGCTTGGGAGGGAGCGCTCCGTGTAGTCGGCAGCCCACCAGACCGTCCGATTCGTCGTTCTCTCGGGTCGACCCCCCCCTACCCAACGCGACGCGACCGCTATCGAGTCCACTTTGTTTGGCTTTAATACCGGCGGCCGCAACAGGCCGCGTATGGGCCGCATTCTCCACACGTACAACGTCGGGCTCGTCGGCATCGCCATCGGCATGGCGATCCTCATCTACGGGGTCCTGTTGACCGCCGGCGAAGAGCTGAACGTGTTCATGGTCGTCGGCGGGTTGGTCGTCCTCGCGACGATGGCGCTGATGACCTACGGCTTCGCCAACGAATCACACGGCCAGTCACACGGGCGCAGTAACTGAGACGGACCGGGCTCGGGTCGTCCACCAGCCCTCACTCGGCGTGGGGCTCTAGCCCGCGCATCGGTGACTCGATCCCCGCCTCGTCGAAGGCGGCCAGGCTCCGCTCGGTGACGTCCGACGAGAACGCGAACTCGTCGCGCAGGTCGGCCACGTACGCCTTCCCCTTGATCGTCCGGTAGTACGTGCCATCCTCGACGATCACCGCCACCGGGTGGCTGTCGTCGACGAAGACGTACTTCGACGTGACCATGGCGTCCTCGACGATGTCGGCCGCGCGGTCGACGTCCGCGGCCTCGGCGACCGCGATCTCGACGACGACCATCATCTCCGGGTCGCCGGCGTTCGCGTTGGCCACGTTCGCCGTGAACAGCGTCGCGTTGGGCACGCGCACGTCGGTGTCGTCGGGCGTCGTCAGCGTCGTCGCCCGGAGGCCGATCCCGGTCACCTCGCCGTAGTGGTCGCCGATCTCGACCTTGTCGCCGACGCGGTAGGGTTTCTCGGCGATGATGACCAGCCCGCCGATCACGCCCGCGAAGAGGTCCTTCAGCCCGAACCCGAGCGCCGCGCCGAGCAGGCCGGAGACCGCCAGCAACTGCGTCGTCGAGAGGCTCAAAAGCGGCCCGAGGATGAGGTAGACCGCCACTCCGTAGATCAGGAACTTCGTGACCGGGATGGCCATGTTGATGGCGATCCGCCGCCGGGGGACGCGCTCGGCCAGTGCCGAGATCGCCCGGCTCCCGTATCTGGCTAGCAGGTAGGCCACCAGCAGGATCGCGGCGCTGTTGACCAGCAGCCACAGATCGATCCCCAGCTCGCCGATCTCCGACTGTAGCGGTATCAATGGAATCCCCACCGTTCGGTCTCGGCGGTCGCCGCCGGCACGGCCGCCGGCTCCAGGTGGACGACGTCGCCGTCGATCGAGACCAGGCCGTCGCGTCGCAGTCGCCCGAGGACGCGGTCGAGTTCGCGGACGATGCCCTCGAGCGTCGCGCGGTCGACGCGTTCCTTGAGGAGGACGATCCGCAGGCAGAAGGCCTCCTCCCGGTCGAGGTCCATGTCGGCGCCGGCGACGGCGATGTCGCTCGGGCGAACCTCCTCCCGCCGATCCGCACCCCAGAGCGCCGTCGCGACGCCGAGGTTGCCGTCGGAGACGGCCGCGAGCCGCTCGAAGACGAGGTCCTTCGGCTCGACGGTGTCCGAGGTGAGCGCCGCCCGCACCGCCCCCGGCACGACCGCGGGGATCGGGACCGAGACCGTGCGACCCCGCCACTCAAATTGGGTGTACCGGACGTCGATCACCCCGATCGCGTCCGACTCGTCGGCGACGAAGGTGGGGGTGTCCTCGTACCGGTCGAGGACGAGTGCCGCCAGGTCGTCGCTCGCCGTCGCCTCGATGCCGACCCGCGTCGTGAACGTCCTGTCGACATCTCTGACGTGCGTGAGGTACGTCCAGGCGTACACGTTCCACCCCGCGACGACGAGGTCGTCCGACGCCACGACGGCCTGCAGCGCGTCCTCCAGCCGCTCGAAGCCGCCGATGCGCCGGTCGTAGAGGTGCTGCCAGCCGTCGACGACGATCGGGCCGTCCCCGAGTGCCGAGCGGACGGTGGCGGCCTCGGCCCCCGGCTCGAGTTCCAGGACCGTCGTCCCGAGCCGCTCCGCGGCGTCCTCGAGGATCGCGTCGCGTCCACCGAAGGGCGGACTACAGACGGCGAGCTGGCCGGTGGCGTCGTCGCTGATGGCCCGCTCGTAGGCCTCGACGTCGTCGAGGAGGACGCGCGGGGCGGACGGCTCGGCCGACTCGTCGGGGTCGGCTCCGGTCGCTTCGGAGCCGGGAGAACCGGACATGGGGCACCACTATTGACAGGAGGCGTGTAAGGGTTGGCCCGATACAATTGGCGTCGGCGAGTCTTGTTGGTGTGGTGGTTGGGGTACGACGTTGCAAAGGAGGCACCTATTTTAGCTGCTGGAATTCTCACCGAGCGTGGTTCTCCTCCCCATCGGGCTGACGCTGTCGCGCTCTAGTCGAGGACGCTGTGGTGGTGCGTTCCGTGGTCGTAATGAGGGGGTTAGAGCCGGTGCACGTCGGTCAGGTCGCCGTTCGCGGTCATCCCCATGACCGGCACGCGGGTCGGGGCTGCACTGCAAGCTACATACGGCGCGTCCACATTCGTTGGTCTGGCCATCGGTCACATCGGCAGCTTCCTCTATTACGGCGTATTCGGAACGAGGCTCAGACTGGCGCCACACAATGACTATGTCCTTGGCGTCGGCTTGATTGTCGATATCGCGGATATGAATAGCCACCCAATGTTCGCAGTTAGGCTCAAGTACCTGTTCCTTCAGAAGGGCAGCTCAATTTCAGGGCCACCTACGTGGTATTGCACGTTTTGGGAGTTATGCTGCTTTCGCTATCCAGAGTAGACGACATCCGCGGCTGGAAAACCGTTGTCTTAGTCTTCCCGGTGGCGACGGCGATGTCCTCCAACCCCAGCAATGTGATTCGTCGGTTGGGCTTCCTGGCGACGCCCGCAAGGATGCTTGAGACGCTCGCGAACAACGAGAAATCGTCGACTGTCACGCTGGGAGCGCACCACACGGCGACCAGTCGCGACCGGTATC
>CAYLJD010000151.1:0-4585 GCA_964383875.1 uncultured Halobacteriales archaeon | reverse complement strand
AAGCGCTCGGGCTGGACCGAGCCGACGAACAGGCCCTCGACGTCGTCGGGTCCCATGCCGTCGACGTCCTCGAACGTCGCCTTGCCCGCTTCCTGGATCAGGTCCTTGTAGGTCGCCTCGCGGGCACCCCACCGGGTGTGCCCACCGCCGACGATGCCAACGTTCCGCGTCACTATCCACCTCCCGCGGTACGGCCCCGTCCGTAGGGTCCTGGTTGGTTCATTTCTACCGGCTCGTCCACGAGAAGGTCGGCCATGCTCTTTAATCCTTATCTTGGCCATCCGATCCGTTTTCCACAGCCGTCCCAGGTCCGTTCCGAGCACGGCCAGAATGCGCCTCCCTGTGAGAACCGCGAAGAGACGACGGGGTTTCGTGGCAGTGAAATATCAGTACGGAGTTGATCACAGATCGGAACGGACGCCAATCCGTTCGAACCGATTTCGACGCGGAAGAGGCGACCACCACAATCGTTAATGTGGTTCGTTACACACCGACAGTCAGCATCGGATTGTTACCATGAATGGACGCACGCAGTTGCGGGTCCGGTTCGTCCCGGGCGCAGGGCGCGCGCCGGGGCCGTCGGACACCCAGGAGCGATGGCCGTCGACCGACCGGCGTCGCGGTGACGCAGTGACGAATCGCGGTCCGGCAGCCCCAATGGGTGCCGGCACTCGTTCGAAGCACGCGCGGTGTCCACCGACGAGTGGGTCGTGAGCGATGCAGGTTCTCGTTGACAACGCCGAGTTGCTCGTCGACGGCCTGGCCCAAGGCCTCATCTTCGCACTGCTCGGCCTCGGGATCACCGTCGTGTTCGGACTCGGTGGTGTCCTGAATCTCGCCATCGGCGTCTTCTCCGTGATCGCAGTCCTGCTCGTGCTCGAACTGATCGGCGTGACCGGAAGCCTGTGGGTCGCCGTGCCCATCGCCCTGGCCGTGATCGCCGCGTTCGGTCTCGTACTCGATCGGTCGCTGCTTTCCTTGGTATACCGCTCGGAGGGTGAAGAACGGATCGTGCTCGGTATCTTCACGACCCTCGGCCTGGCCATCTTCCTGGACGGCCTCCTCATTACCGAATATCCCTCCGGGTACTCGCTCGACCACGGCGTTTCCTCCATCTCTATCGGCGGCGCACAGTTCACCGGGTCGTCTATCGCCGTGATTCTGGCGTCAGTCGTCTTGCTGGCACTCCTGTACTATCTCTTTAGCAGGACCTACCTCGGCAAGGCGACCAGGACCGTTCTCCAAGACGAGACGGGGGCCATGCTGTGTGGGATCAGCCCGCGGCGGATGCGGACGTTCGTGTTCGTGCTTAGCGTCGTTATCGCGGCGGCGGCAGGGATCCTGTACAGCTTCGGGGCCACGGTGCGCGTCCCGACTGGCTTCCAGCTCACGATCTATGGCCTCATCGTATCCGTCGTCGGCGGGGTCACGAGCGTCGGTGGAGCGGTGGCCGCCGGAATACTGCTGGGTATCGTCTCCGTCTTCGCCGCCACGTGGATCGGCGCGTACGTCGCCGAACTGATCCTGTTCGGCGTGGCCATCGCATTCCTGATCGCCAGACCGGAGCAGATCACGTGACAGCAATGATCGATCACACCTCACTGACCTGGGAACGAGTCCGGATACCGCTCGTCATCGGACTGCTCGCACTGATACCACCCGTGCTGTTCGATCCGGGTGCCACGTACCAGTCCCGGCTGTTCATCCTCGTGCTCGTCTTCGGGACGCTGGGCATGGCGCTGAACATCGTCTTCGGGCATACCGACCAGTTGTTCCTCTTCACGGGCGCGCTCACCGGTATCGGCGCGTACGGAACAGCCATCACTGCCGACTGGCTCGGGGTTTCACCCTGGATGACGTTCCTGGTCGGCTCGCTGGTAGCGGGCGTGCTTGGACTCGTGGTCTGCTACACGGCAGCGCGCCGTCGGTTCACGATCATGCTGATCGCAATCCTCACGCTGGCGCTCCAACTCGCCATCGTCGAGGCGTTCGTCGGCGCGAGTGACATTACCGGCGGGAGCACCGGCTTCAGGGCCTTCGAGGGGATGACCATCGGCCTCCTCGAGACGGACTTCGGCATCCACGAACACGTCGTCCTCTACTACCTGGTCCTCGCCATCCTCGGGGCGACGATGGTCTTCTATCACTTCCTCACGCACTCGAAGTACGGGCTCGCGTTCTCCGCCATCCGACAGGATGAGATCGCGGCGGAGGCAGTCGGGGTGGACGTCGTTCGGTACAAGTCCCTCGCCGGGTTCGTGAGCGCGTTCATCATCGGCCTCGTCGGTCCGTTCTACGCGACAGTCGAGCCGGTGATGCTCCCTGGCCTCTTCGAGTTCACCGCCGTCGACGTCCTCGTGTTGATCCTGCTGGTGATCGGCGGAATACGCACCATGATCGGTCCCATCGTCGGTGCTGCCGTTCTCATTTATCTCCGTGAGCAACTGGCAACGTTCGGTCAGTGGCGGTCGGCGGTCTATGGCCTCCTATTGATCGTGCTGTTCCTCTACTTCAGGCAGGGAATCGTCCCGGCAGTCGACCGCCTTCTCAACGATCACCTCGGACTGCGACGACGACTCGGAACCACTCTCCGTCGCGATCGACAAGAGGAGTGAGGAGCAATCGTTCGACGGAAGAGAACAGGCACCGGCGCCGACGATAGTGCTCCGGGACGTGGGAGACGTCGTCAGACGTGCGATCGAAACTCGCCGGCGCGGGTCGACGGGCGGTCAGTTCACCCGCTGAGGTAGGCCTCGACGACGTGCTCGCTCTCGAGGAGGTCGTCGCCGGTTCCTTCTCGGGTGATTCGGCCGTTCTCGAGGAGGTAGGCGTAGTCCGCGAGTTCGAGTGATCGGTCCACGTGCTGTTCGACCAGGAGGATGGTCACGTCCTCGCTAATCCGCTCGATCTTCTCGAAGACGCGTTCCGCGAGTTGGGGCGCAAGTGCCCCGGAGGGTTCGTCGAGTGCGAGCAACTCGGGATCGCCGATCAGCCCGCGGCCGATGGCGAGCATCTGTTGTTCACCCCCGCTAAGGGTACCTGCCTTCTGATCCGCGCGTTCTTCGAGCACCGGAAAGAGTTCGTAGACCTCCTCACGGCCGCGCTGGAACTGCTCGCGGTTGCGGTAGGCTCCCATCTGGAGGTTTTCGTGGACGGTCATCTCGTCGAAGAGGTTTCGCTCCTCCGTGACGTGCACGAAGCCGAGTTTCGGGATGTTCTCCGGCGAGTATCTGAACGGTCCCTGGTCCAACAGCTCCGACCGCCAGTGGGCCGGCCGGGCCAGCTCGGCGACTCGATCGCGGAGGTTCATCTCTTCGGCGTCCCCGGTGGCGCCGACCGCGGCCGCGTCCCGATCGAAGACCACCTCGCCGAACAGCTCGATTCGACCGGCGGACGGCTCGAGGAGACCCGACAGCGCCTTCAGGAGCGTCGTCTTGCCGGTCCCGTTCGGACCGACGATCGAGACGATGTCGTGGTCCGTCTCGATCGACAGGGAAACGTCCCAGAGGACCTGCAGATCTCCGTACTTGACGTCGAGATCGGTGGCCTCCAGCAGACTCATGCCTCGACACCGCCCAGATAGGCCTGTGCGACCTGTTCGTTCTGTCTGACATTCGCCGGGGTGCCGTCGGCGATTTTTCGCCCCTGATCGAGCACGATAATCCGATCGGCTGTGCTCATGATGGCGTCCATGATGTGTTCGATCCAGAACACCGAGATCCCACGCTCCTCGCAGACGCGTGCCAGGGTCTCCGTAAGCGTGTCGAGTTCGGCGGGTGTCAGACCGCTGCCGATCTCGTCCACGAGGACGAACGTCGGTTCTACGGCGAGGCCACGTGCCAGTTCGAGTAGTTTCCGATCGACGAGGTTGAGGTTCGAGGCGTCCACGTGTGCGTCGTCACGCAGTCCGACGAACTCGAGACACTGATAGGCGGTGTCACGGGCGGTTGTGAGTGCTTCACCGTTGCCGAAGGCGGCCCCGACCTCCACGTTTTCGAGCACGGTCAACTCGGGGAAGGTACGGGCCGTCTGGAAGGTTCGAACGACGCCCATCTGGGCAATTTCGTGTGGAGATCGTCCGACGAGTTCCGTTCCGTCCAGCTCGATCGAACCGGATTCGGGCGGATGTACCCCCGTGATCGCGTTGAACAGCGTCGTCTTTCCCGCACCGTTCGGCCCGATCAACCCGACCAGTTCCTCGTCATCGACGTGGAAGCCCACGTCGTCGACAGCGACGAGTCCGCCGAAAGACTTCGTCACGTCGGTGGCCTCAAGCATACACTCAGGTCTGTGCAAGCGTGTAAATAGCTTTTGTCGGGGAAAGGACCCGTCAGGAGGACCAGGCTTGCGGGTCGAACCCGTCGAGTGGCTCCGTGAGGAACTCCTCTTCTAGGTGCCACTCGTTGTCCGGGTTCCAGTCGGGGCCGCCTTCAGCGAACGTCGTGAACACCTGGCGGACCTGGTCGAGTTCGCCCCACTCGGTGTACTGGATCGGTTCCGCGAACAGGCCGTCGAACTCGATGTTCCGGATCGCGTCGGAGACGGCCGCGGAACTGGCCTCGCCAGCGTCTTCGATGGCCGCCAC
>CAYLJD010000150.1:0-4616 GCA_964383875.1 uncultured Halobacteriales archaeon | reverse complement strand
TTCGCGTACTCCGTCTCGATGTCGTGTTCGCCGGCCCAGACGCCCGATCCCTGCATCGCCGGCTGGAATCGAGACCCCTCCTCGTTGGTCCAGTTGACCAGTTCGATCGGGTGGGTCGTCTCGATGTCCCTGTCGTTGAGCGTCCGCATCAGTTCCAGAACCGAAACGACGCCCAGCGCACCGTCGTAGATGCCCCCGTACGGCTGAGAGTCGAGGTGTGAGCCGACCAGTATTGTCCCAGCGTCAGGGTCGGTACCCTCGCGCCGGCCGAACATGTTGCCGAACTCGTCGACACGGACGTCGAGACATTCCGCCTCCATCTGGTCGTACAGCCAGTCCCGAGCCTCTCTGTCTTCGTCCGAGAGGGCGAGACGGTGAAGCCCGCCGTTGTCCGTCCCACCGATATTTGCCTGTTCTCTCATCGCGCCGACGAAGCGGTCTCTGTCGAGTGAAACGACCATGACATCCGTACTGCGTCTGCGATAGAACATAAATATTCATCATAGAGCGATGGAACCAGTGTCAACTGGCGCATGGCGTACGAAACAACATTTGAGCGCCAGACGGTCCGGGCCGTTTGGACCGGCGAACTCGCGGACTTCGGCGTGACAGTCGTCGACCATCCTCGGTGAGTCGACTTTGTCAAAAGACTCGGCCCTTAAACGGGTCAAGCTGTCAGATGGACCCGACAGTATCAGTCGTCGTCCACGGATGCCTGCTTACCGAACTGGAACTTTTCGGGGTAGCCCTTGATTTCCTTAGCCTCGGGCTGTTTGTACGTCATTACCTTGCTCGTCGCCTTGCCGAGTCGAACCATTCCTTCCGTGATGACGCCGGCGGCGGCGACGCTGTCGATGACCGGCACGGGCAGGCGCTCCTCGAGCGGTTCGTCGAGACCACCCATGCCGGCACAGCCCAGACAGATGGCCTCAGCACCGTCTTCTTCGACGGCGCGCTCGGCAGCGTCGTACAGTGCCTCGGTCGCCGCGTCGCGGGTTTCCTCGGTCTCGACCACAGTGAGGTCCGTACACCGGACTGAGGCACACTGTCCCCACAGCCCCGTCGTCCGGACGCGCTCTTCGATGAAGTCCCGTGCACGCGGAAGAATGGTCGCGACCGAGAAGTTCGCACCGAGCATGTTGGCGACGTACATCGACGCCTCCGCGATGCCGACGACCGGCTTGTCGGTCACTTCCCGACACGCGTCGATCCCGGGATCGCCCCAGCAGGCGTTGATGAACGCGTCGAACTCGGTCTCTTCGTCCATGATTTCTTCCAGAACGCCCGGAACCGCGAGGAAATCGTCGTAGTAGGATTCGATGCTGATGGGGCCTTTCTCCGGAGAGACGGCCTTTACTTCGACATCGTCGCTGGTGTACCGCCGAACCTGCTTGCCGATGTTCTCGGTCATCTCCAGAGTCGTGTTCGGATTGATCGCCTTGATACGTATCGTCATAGTGTCTCGTCTGAACGGTTTATCGTGGGGAATGTTAATTGTTCACGTGTCGGGGGACGTCACCGGTACTAGGTGCGATCCCAGCGGCGCAACAATTCCGTCACTGCCACCACCCGCAAAGCACGCAGGAGCGGAACGAAACATGCACCCTACGGCCGTGTTCAGAGTTACCAAAACTGTAATAGTCGTCCCGAGAGACAGCGGAAACGATGAAGATACTCGGTACGGACATCGGTGGGACCTTCACCGACCTCTATCTCGTCGACAACGTCGAGAACGAACAGACAATACACAAGGTGAGTACGACGCCGGAGGACCCCTCAGACGGAGTGTTGACCGGGATTCAGGAGTTATGTGACATAACCAATACGGCGCCGTCGGACATCGATTACGTCCTGCACGGGACTACCATCGCGACGAACGCGGTGCTTGAGTACGACGGCGTCGAGACCGGGATGCTCACGACGGAGAACTACCGTGACATCACGCACATAGGTCGCCACCAGCGGCCACAGAACTACTCGATCCAACAGGACGTCCCGTGGCAGGACGAACCGCTGGTCGAGCGACGCCACCGGAAGACGGTCCCCGAACGAGTCGTCCCGCCGGGGGGCGAGGTCGAAACGCCGCTGGACGAGGAGGCCGTCAGGGAGGCCGTCGCGGAGCTCAAAGCCGACGGCGTCGAGGCCGTCGCAATCTGCTTCCTGTTCTCGTATCTCAACGACGAGCACGAACAGCGGGCCAAGGAAATCGTCGAGGAGATCTACCCGGAGGCGTACGCGACCACTTCCAGCGAGGTGTATCCCCAGTTCCGCGAGTTCGAGCGGTTCACTACCACTGCGATGAACGCTTTTATCGGACCGAAGGTGACCGACTACATCAGCCGGTTCAAGCGGAAACTCGCGGAGCTCGGGGTCGACGCCGAACTGCACATCATGCAGTCAAACGGCGGCATCGCCACCGAGGAGATAGTCGCCGAGAAACCCGTCTCGCTCCTCTTTTCGGGCCCGGCGGCGGGCATCCTGGGCGGGAAGTGGCGCAGCGATGCGAACACACCGGAGGGAGAGCCGAACAACACTATCACGCTGGACATGGGGGGGACGAGCGCGGACATCGGTATCATCTCCGAAGACGAGATAGTCGAAGCGAACGTCCGCGAAACGGAAATCGGCGGCTATCCCGTGATGGTGCCGATGATAGACATCGAGACCATCGGGGCCGGCGGTGGCTCTATCGCGTACGTCGACCAGGGCGGGGCCTTCCGCGTCGGCCCCCGCTCTGCCGGGGCGATGCCCGGACCGGTCTGCTACGGCCGGGGCGGGACCGAGCCGACGGTGACCGACGCACACGTCACGCTCGGGCGCATCCACGAGGAGTTCTTCCTCGGCGGCGAGATGAGCCTCGACACCGAGGGCGCTGCCTCGGCCGTCGGTGACGAACTCGCCGACTCGCTGGGGATGGATTCAGTCGAGGCCGCGCTCGGCGTGCTCGAGATCGTCAACAACAACATGGCCAACGCGATTCGATCCAAAACGGTCCAGAAGGGCCGCGACCCCGGGAAGTTCACGCTCGTTGCCTTCGGCGGCGCAGGGCCGATGCACGCCGCCGATCTGGCCCGGGAACTCGGCGTCGAACGGACGCTCATCCCGACCAGTCCCGGCGTGCTCTCGGCGGTCGGACTCTCGACGACTGATCTCCAGTACGACTACATTAGCACCGAGTTCACGCTGATGGAAGACGCCGACCACGTCGAGATGCAGGCGGCCTACGAGGACCTGGTGACACAGGCCAGAGAGCAGTTACGGGCCGACGGTATCGAGGACGGCGACGCAAGGACCATCGAGATGACCGCTGACTGCCGGTACGAGGGACAGGGGTACGAACTCAGCATCCCCGTCGGCGAGGACGGACGGCTGGACTCCCTGTCGACGATACGGGAGCGCTTCGACCGGGCCCACGCGGCGGAGTTCGGCCACAGTTTCACCGACAACGCCGTCGAAATCGTCAACGAGCGCGTGACCGGATACGGGGAGATTCCCTCCTCGGATCTGGTTGTTCTTCCGGAGAAGGAAGGCGATGTCGAGACGCACGTTCTTGCCGAGGAGACGGTGCAATTCCGAATCGACGGCGAGACCGAAACGTACCGCACGCCATTTTACGACAGGACCGACCTCCGGACTGGACACGTCGTCGACGGTCCGGCTGTCGTCGGCGAGAAAGATTCGACGATCATCGTCCCACCGGATTTCGAAGGGAGAGTCCGCAACTACGGCGATATCGAACTCGTCCACACGGAGTGATACCAATGAGTGAAACCACACAGACCACGACCGTCCGCGACCAGACCAGACCGCTCAGCGACGTCGAGGACCCCGAAGAGCAGATAGACCCTGTCAGACAGCGAGTCATCAGTGGGAGCCTGGTAAATGTCTGCGACGAGATGGGCCACAAACTTACCCGGATGTCATACTCCTCGATTATCCGCGAGTCGGAGGACTTCGGCTGTGCCCTGCTCGACGAACAGGCGCGCCAGATCGCCGAAACCGACAGCACGCCCCTCCAGATGGGACCGATTCCGGCCTACGTCCGGGGAGTGATCGACCTGTTTGAAGACTGCGACGAGACGTTCGAGGAGGGCGACGTCATCCTCCACAACGACCCATACTACGGCGCGAGTCATGCACCCGATTTCGCCGTGATCGTTCCGGTGTTCCACGGTGGAGATCTGACGGCCTTCTCGGTGACGACGGCCCACCACCTGGACGTCGGCGCTGACAAACCCGGAACCTGTATCATCGACACCGTCGACGCGTACAGCGAGTCCGTCCGCCTAGATGCGCTGAAGATAATTGAGAACGGGAAGCGCAACGACACTGCCTGGCAGCTCATCGAGGACAACATCCGCGTCCCCGACATGGTGATGGGGGACATTGAAGCACAGATATCCGCGGCACGTGTTGGTGCCGAGCGCCTTCAGGACCTGTTCGACGAGTTCGGCCACGACACCGTCAAACTCGCCGGGCAAGCAACGATGAGTTACTCCGAGCGGATGCTCCGCCAGGAGGTGTCGAAACTCCCGGACGGAACCTACTCGGCGGAAGGGTACATCGACGGCTTCCTCGACTCCGACGACGACAGCGAGAAGGACATCCTCCTCGCC
>CAYLJD010000149.1:0-4619 GCA_964383875.1 uncultured Halobacteriales archaeon | reverse complement strand
GTTGGGTGCTGTACGCGCAGGCATATTCTATCGGCTAATTCAGGATTCCGATGGTGAAAATATCGCAGTTCCCGAACTGACTACACGCTCTATATTCAGCACTCGATTCCTTTCAAATACCGGATAGGACAGTTCCGGCCGTGCTGAATACAGGGCGCGAGTGCAGCAGTCTCGCTGACACTGTCCTTTTATACCAGTACAGGTGGATGGTGGTACAGAGAGATGGGCGGCGAAGAGTTGCCGACCGTCGAGAACATCCATGCGGTTCACGAGCTCATGGAGGAGCGGTGGGACCTCAGCCACCGCGGGACGCGGACAGTGCTACCCGATCAGACGCTGGCGTCGATTCTTGACGATGTCCGTGACCTCGACGGGGGCGTATCGTCGGGCAGCTGCGCTGCTGAATCGGATCGCTGACGCGCACGTCTACGAGGATGGGAACAAACGGACTGCCTGGACGGTGGCCGAAACCTTCCTAAACGAGGTCGGACACGAAGCTGTCCCGGCCGACGAGGACGCCTCGCGAGTCCTCTAGAATCGCGGGCGCTTCGACGAAGCGGAACTGGCGACCAGGCTGGAGACGGGTGACATCCCCGAGGAGAAGTTCCGCGACTCGTAACCCCCACAGAATTAACCGTCCCCACGGCCTCGGTTCACCTACGGATGGCACAACGCGACGACGACGCCGTCGAATCCGACCACGGCCACGATTACGACGAGGACTCGTCCTTCGTTGCGACGGCGCGCGAGGTCATCGCCCGGCGCACGACCCTTCTCGACTCCCTCGACGAGTAACCACTCGATACAGAGGATCGCTGTACCTCTTCCCCGGTAACCTACTGGCGTACTGAATACAGCGGCTTCAGTCACCACGTGCGGACGGGGGATGGGCCGATCCGAGATTCGCCAGGGACCACGTGGCGTGGGACGATATCGAATCCTGGATCCGTTGGCACCTCCCCAACCAACGCTGAGTCTTACTCGAAGAAGCCGCTTTACCTACGGACTAGCGTTGCCAGACGTAGACCAGGAGGCCGATCAGCCCACCGACAATCGTCAGTAGAGTGAGGATTCCGACCACAAGAGCCCACAACATCGCGTTATCGTTGCCGCGTTTCGTCGCGTCCTTGTAGACCCAGTATCCGAGCACTACGGCGAGGATCAAAGCGAGGAGACCCCCCAAGAACAAATCAAAGCCGAATCCCCCGCCTTGGAGTACGTTTAACATGGTCGTACGTGTTTCGCGTGACGGGTGAGTCTTTGCCATGGGTAGCCATGGCGCGAGGGTGGTGGGACGTGTATGAACATGAATACGACTCACCGAAGTTTTAACCGTCCCGTTGAAATTACTGTGTTACAGCATCCCATGCGTCTGGGACCTCCGCACGTGGATTGAGCCCGGTGACTGACCAAAATGGATGAACCCGATGGTGGAGAGAGCGAACGCCGATACCACCAACTGATACAGACGTCCCCGGCGCCGATCAACCTCTTCGATGCGTCAGGCGAGGTCATCTGGGGGAACGATGCAGTCGTTGACTTGCTCGGCCTCGATTCCCGGGACCAGCTCATCGGCACCTCCATATTCGAGTATATCTCGCCCGAAGATGAGGAGACGGCGAGAACTGAACTCAAGATGGTCGTCGAGGAGAAGCAATCCACCGGTCCGACGTCGATGACGCTGAATCGAGTGGACGGTGAAACTCGTGAGATACGGGTTTCGACCGCCCCAGGCCGCTACGATGGCAAGGACATTGGCCAGGCCGTCGTCATCGACGTCACGGAACTCAAAGAGGTCCAGGAAGAGCTCCGGAGACAGCGGCACTTCATCGAAGATGCGCTGGACACCATCCAGGACGTCTTCTACGTGATCAGCCCGGATGGCAAGCTGCAGCGCTGGAACGACGAACTCCGGATTATCTCCGGATACACCGACGAAGAGCTTCAGGGAAAACCCGTCGAGAAGTTCTTCGTCGACGACGACGTGGACGCCGTGACGAAGACCGTGGAGACGGCCTTGAACGACGGAAGCGACGTCGTCGAGGCCAGGGTTCGGACGAAGGACGGGACGGTGATTCCCTTCGAGTTTCGAAAGCGCCGCCTAACGGATGGTGACTCCGTCGTCGGCCTCGTAGGTGTCGGCCGAGACGTCTCGTCGAGAAAGCTCCGCGACCAGCACATTCAGACCGTCGATCACCTGCTGAAACACAATCTGCGAAACCAGGTCAACGTCATCCTCGCCGCAGTCGACCTCATCGAAGCCAACGACGATCGCTCCGAAGAACGATTCAGGCAGATCGAGACGGCCGCAGATCGATTGCTCTCGATATTCGATAGCCACCATCACATCGTCAACCTGCTCACCTCACCGACAGCCAACGACGCGATCGACGTCGCGTCGATCCTCGATCGGCTCGAGGCAAAGATATCGACGTCCTACCCATCTGCGACGATCGAGACAGACTCTCCGGAGACGGCTGTCGTGAGCGCGGATTCAATGTTGGAACGGGCCATCTTTGAACTCGTCGAGAACGCCATCGAACACTCGGATCTCGAGGCGCCGACGGTCGAGATCGGCGTGGTGACGAGTAAAGACACGGTATCGATACAGGTGCGTGACGACGGCCCCGACATTCCGACGGCTGAATACAGATCTCTCGAGGACTCGGACCGGCTGAGTTCGACCTATCATCCGACCGAACTTGGCCTGTGGTTTGTCCACTTGCTCGTCATGAAATCTGGTGGAACGCTCGCCTTCTACGATAACGAACCCAGGGGGAACGTCGTCGAGATCGAACTGGACAAGGCCGAACAAGGGCAATGATTGACCAACCTTCCTCATGGGCTGAACAATGTCGTCGAGGACTGGGGAGTCAGATGTGTGCTACGTGAGCACGATTTAGTCTGAGGCGATCGGTGAGTTGGCGAGGTGATGTAGCCAGAGCGAAGGGAGGGCTTTTGAGAGGGGCGGCGATTGTGGCTGGTATGGACCCGTCCGGACGATTCTCGGGTGGCCATCCGGCCCCCGTGTCGGTCCCTCTTCGAGAACTACCACAGTGACATGACGCTAGACCTCAGGAAGACCGTCGTTCGCAGCGGTCGCTACTATGGCTGGATCATCGTCGTGGCCTGCTTTCTCGTCACGCTCGCCGCCTTCGGGACAATGTACTCATTCAGCGTCTTCTTCGGCGAGATCGCGGCCGAATTCCAGCAGACGACCGCCAACACCTCGGCCATCTTCTCGCTACAGTCGTTCGTCACCTTCGCGGGCGCCGGCGTCGTCGGCGTCGGGATCGACCGCGTCGGCGTCAGACGGTGGATGGGTTTCGCGACTGTCCTCGTCGGACTCGGTCTCCTCGGCGCCAGCCAGATCGAGAGCCTGCTGGGCGTCGTCTTCGCCTACAGCGTGGTGGCTGCAGCCGGCTTCGCGATCGTCATCCCCATCGCGTTCGCGACGATCCCGCGCTGGTTCGGGCGCCGTGCCGGCCTGGCCAACGGGATCGCCACCTCCGGAACCGGCATCGGGATCCTCCTCGCGCCGCCGTTCGCGAACGTGCTGATCGAGGCGTTTGGCTGGCGACAGGCCTATCTCGGTTTCACGTTTGCCGTGGTCGGGTGCCTCGGTCTCGCCGCCATCCTGCTTGCCGACGGCCCCGACGCCATCGGCGCCGATACCGGAGACGAATTCGAGGATCGAGCATCGACCGACGACAACCCGACAACGCATGGTGGCCCGGGCGTTCGCGACGTCCTCCTGCGGCCGTCCTTCGTCATCGTCTTTCTCGCAGTGCTTCTCGCGTACGTCCCCGCGTACGTGGTTCTCGTGTTCCTGGTGGAATTCGCCGAGACGACCGGCGTCGGTCGGACGGCCGGCGTGTTCGCGATCAGCGTCATCGGCGCGGTTAGCATTCTCGGCCGGAACGCGGCGGGTATCGCCTCGGATCACTTCGGTCGAGCGTTCATCCTGGCGGGCTGTGCCGCACTCGTCGGCCTCTCGACCGCGGCGTTCGTCTTCGCGCCAACCCCGACCGTGCTGCTGGCGATTGCGGTTGCCTTCGGCCTCGGCTACGGTGGGATGGCTCCGCTCATCGCGCCGCTCCTGGCAGACCTCTTCGGCACCGAGAACGTCTACACGCTCTTCGGCGTGACTACGGCAGCCTGGGCCATCGCGGGCTCGATGACGCCATATCTCTCCGGGCTCGGATTCGACGTCCTCGGCAGTTACCTGCCTGTGTACGCCATCGGGGGTGGGCTCGGTGTGCTCGCCGGACTTGCCTTCCTCGTCTCGACGCGTCTCGGTACGGGCGAACGCGCGCCAACGTGAGCCGTCGCTGCGGTCAGGGATCGAATGGCCGCACTTTCGTCAGATTGCCTTGTCCTCGATCCGGGTTTCGGGGGCCGAAATCCGGTTCCGAATGAGTGTGTTGTTCTCCGGAACCTGCTATCGGCCAATCCATCAGCGAAAATCGATCCGTAGAACAGCTACGACTGGTCGATTACAGGCACCCGAAGATTTTACTAATATTGCCGGATATCGTGGAGGCGAACTGATGAGCGACACCCCCTGGGAGCCACCCAAGCGACTGGTGGACCACAGCAACATTGCGACCTTTATGGAC
>CAYLJD010000148.1:0-4626 GCA_964383875.1 uncultured Halobacteriales archaeon | reverse complement strand
TGCCGGCCCGGTCCGCGATGCCATGGTAGGCGGTCATGAACCGACAGCCGAGCGCAGCCATCTCCTCGAAGCCGACGTCCTCGGGCAGCTTCTTGGCGTTGAAATCTGCCTGTCGGACGGCGAACGCCTCGGCGTAGGCGCCCGGGGCGACGTCCACGAATCCGAGCGGGATCGACGTATCACAGACGTTCGCCTGGCCGTTCTGGCAGTACGGACAGCTCCCATCACCCAAGTGGAACGGCACGGCGACGCGATCGCCCACCTCGAGCGTCTCGACGTCGGCGCCGACCTCGCTGACGACCCCAGCAGGCTCGTGGCCGAAGATCTGCCCCTCCTCCGGTGAGATGCCCATCCACTCCCAGTCGCCCTTCCAGGCGTGCCAATCACTGCGACAGATGCCGCAGGCTTCGGTCTCGACGACCACCTGGTCCGGGCCCGCATCCGGGTAGTCCACGTCCTCGATTTCGAGCGGTTCGCCGAACGACTTGAGTACAGCAGCTCGCATGTCAATATATTATGTGGAGCCGCCTCAAAAACCTGCGTAGTCACTGGAGCCGGCCGAGTAGGGGACCCAGCCCTCTTGGGCTGTCGTTCGAGTCTGGTGAGCGCTCACTGGGACAGGCGGGACCATCGCTCGGGGTGACCGTCGGACCGAGACAGGGCACATCGCCATAGCCGTCCCAAGTCGGGGGCGACTGCCGTGATTAGCCAAGCCGACGGAAATCGTCGTTGCCGACGTGCCGGGGGTCGTCTGCGATCCCCCAGACTATTCGACGACGCCCGCCTCCCGAAGACGGACTCGCTCGGCTCGGTCGTAGCCGAGCTCCGCGAGAATGTCTGCCGTACTGTCACCGAGAGCCTCGGGCGAGATTGAGAGCTCGGTCGCAAGCGCCGAGAAGTGAACCGGGTGGTCGATCACGTCCGCATCACGCCGGTCATCACGAGCCATCGACTGGCGGAGTCCGTGCCGGCGGACGTGTTCGTCCGTCCAGACGCTTTTCGTGTCGTGAATCGGACCGGCTGGTACCGCCTGCGCCTGGAGCCGATCGATCCAGGCGTCGGCCGTATCGGTGGCGAGTTCCGCCTCGATAATCTCCGTGAGTGCCGTGACATTCCGAGCGCGGTCGGCCAGTGTCTCGAACCGCTCGTCGTCGACGAGGTCCTCGCGATCGAGGACCGTACAGAGGTTTGCCCACAGCGAATCCGTCCCGGCCGCGATCGCGATGCGATCGTCCGCACAGTCGAAGACCCCGAACGGGGCGATCGTCGGGTGCCGGACGCCGAGCCGGGGGAACGGCTCGTCCGTCCCGAAGGTGTGGCCGGCACGGACAGACAGGGCGGCGATCGCGGCGTCGAGCATCGGTACCTCGATCCACTCCGATTCGATGAGACCTCGCTCTCTCGCGTAGAGTGCCGCCAGGACACTCTGGGTCGTGTACATCGCGGCGAGCAAGTCACCACTGGGAAGCCCGGACCACAGTGGCGGGCCGTCCTCCGCCCCAGTGACGCTCATGATACCGCTCATCGCCTGGACGAGTAGATCCCAGGCTGGTAAATCCTCGTAGGGACTGTCCCGACCGAATCCCGAGATCGAGCAGTAGATCAGTTCGTCGTTGACCGATTGCAGATCCTCGTACGCGAGGCCGAAGGCTTCGGGACGGCCGGGCTTCATCGACTCGACAAACACGTCGGCATCGGCGACGAGATCCCGGACGATGTCCCGGCCTGCGTCGGTTTTGAGGTCGACCGCCAGACTGTGCTTGTTGCGGTTGACCGCGTCGAAGTACGCCGGCGTCGGTTCGATCCCCCGGCTCCGGTCGCCGCGACCCACAGCTTCGACTTTGATCACCTCGGCGCCGAGGTCACCCAGGTTCATTGTCGCGTACGGGCCGGCGACGACTTGCGTGAGATCGACCACCCGTATGCCCGCGAGCGGGAGCGTCTCCGATGGCATCACCCTCGGTTCGGCTGGACCCGGGATAGGCCCACCGATGGTGTCGGCCCCTGACGGTGGCGAACCTTTATTGGGTCACCTCCAGACCACGTGTCCATGTCTCACGACGACGCGGAGGCCGGACGATGAGCGACGCTGTCCTGCTCGACGTGACCGACGGCATCGCGACGCTGACACTGAACGAGCCAGACCGGATGAACCCACTCACAGTCGACATCGCCGCGGGCCTCGAAGCCCGCCTCGACGATCTCGAGGAGCGTGACGACGTCCGGTGTGTCGTCGTCGAGGGGGCTGGCCCCGCGTTCTCGGCCGGAGGCGACATCGATCGCATGCAGGAACGCATCGAATCCGACTCGTCGCTGGACGACGCGGTTCGGGACCTCGAACGAGGTGTCGGTGAAGCGATCGTGAACCTCGTCGGCAGCTCCTATCCGACGGTCGCGGCGGTCGATGGCCCGGCGGTCGGCGCGGGCGCGAATCTGGCCATCGCCTGCGACGTCGTCCTGGCGAGCGAGTCGGCGAACATCGGCTTCGTCTTCAACCAGGTCGGGTTGTGCGTCGACGCCGGGACGTCATACCTGCTTCCGCGCATCGTGGGCGTGAACGTCGCCAAGGAGTTGGTATTCACCGGCGAGATTGTCGGCGCCGACCGCGCCGAAGACCTCGGGCTGTTCAACCACGTGTACGCCGACGAGGCGTTCGACGACGAGGTCGCATCGATGGTCGAGACGATCGCCAGTGGCCCGACAGTGGCCTACCGGCACGCCAAACGGCTGCTCCAGGACGGCCTTGAAAAACCGCTGGAGCGGGCCCTCACCGACGAGGCGACGGCCCAGGGAATCGTCTTCGACACTGACGATCACGCCGAGGGCGTCGAGGCGTTCATCGACGGCCGGGACCCCGAGTTCCACGGACGGTAGGATCCGGGTGATCCGGTGACCCCACACGTTTTCATGGGATGACTGCGAAATGCTCGCTATGTCCGAACGGAGCCAGGAGTACTTCGAACGGCTCGTCGATCTCGAGGCCCTTGCGGCCTTTCTGGAGGGAGAACTCGGGTCTGCCGAGCACTACGAGGTGACCAGGCACGAGGAGGGCCACTCGAACGAGACGCTGTTCGTCGACTGGGGCGACCACGAACTCGTCCTCAGGCGGCCGCCACCGGGTGAGACGGCCGAGACAGCCCACGACGTCCTCCGCGAGTACCGCGTGATCGACGCGTTGCAGGGCACCGACGTGCCGGTGCCGCCTACAGTGACGTCCTGCGACGACCACGATGTCATTGGCAGCGACTTCTACATCATGGAGCGAGTCCATGGCGAGGTCCTGCGGACTGACGATGGTCATGAGGTGTTCACCGATCCCACAGACCGCCATCATGTGGGCACACAACTGGTCGATACGCTCGCGTCAATCCACGACATCGACTACGAGGCGGTCGGGCTCGGCGAACTCGGGCACCCGCCGGGCTACACGGAGCGACAGGTCGAACGCTGGGGCAAACAGCTCGCGTGGGCCTTCGAGGTCACCGCCGACGAACGGGAGATTCCCGAACTCGACCGGGTCGGCAGCTGGCTCGAGGAACACTGTCCCGAGGAGTACCCCCACACGATGGTCCACGGCGACTACAAGCTCGACAACGTCATGTTCGCCGCGGAGCCGCCGGTCGACCTGGTTGCGGTCTTCGACTGGGAGATGGCCACCCTCGGCGACCCGCGGGCCGACCTCGGGTGGATGCTTTCGTACTGGTGGGAGGAGGACGATCAGGACGTGATCAGCGATACGTCGACGACGTTCATGGCCCACCCCGACTACCCGAGCCGGCAAGAACTGGTCGACCGCTGGGAGGATCAGACGGGCTTTTCCTTCGAGCACGACCGGTTTTACCGCGCGCTCGCCGTCTACAAGCTCGCCGGACTCGGCGAGATGTTCTTCCGACGATATCTCGAGGGCAACTCTGACGACGAAACCTATCCCCTGATGGAAGAGCGCGTCCCGGCGCTCGCGGATCGGGCGATTCGGATCATCGACGGCGAGGAACCGCTCTGAGACGGCGGCCGGGACCGAAGCGGTGACGACGAACTGCCATCGGATTCCATGACTGTGAACTGAGGACCGGGCGAACGGGTGTTCGGGGTGCTGCCGCCACCGCACTGACCGCCATCTCTCTGGCAGCGCCAGGGCAAACCGGCTTAATTGCGCTGAACTCGGGTTGACGATGGACCTGATTAAGGTGGGGCCGGACCCTCGCCCCGACCACGATGTCATCTAGCTCCCTCCGCGTGTTGATCGTCGCCAGCCTCGTGCTGCTCGCGGGGTGTGCCGGTCCCCTGTCGAGCACTCCCGGGACAGCCGCCGGCGGGCCCTCCCCGTCGAGTGGCTCGGGCACCCTCTCGTTTTTCGTCAGTGACCAGCCCGCCGCGATCGACGACTTCGAACACCTGAACGTGACGATCTCGGCTGTCGGTGTGCAGCGTGTCGACAACGAGTCCACTGACACGGACGAGGACGAAACCGAGATGTCGGAGACCGAGGCGTCCGACGAGGACGATAATGCGGGAGAGTGGATCGAACGTGCCGTCGACAACCGGACGGTAGATTTGACGGAGCTTCGTGGGGCCAACGCCACGCTGATCGCCCGGGTCGAGGTGCCCAACGGAACGTACGGGAAA
>CAYLJD010000147.1:0-4682 GCA_964383875.1 uncultured Halobacteriales archaeon | reverse complement strand
CTTTGATACACCGGGGAGTTACCCAGAGAACGGGTCAGGTCCCTCTCGCGGTGTGCTCCCAGCGGAAGAATTCATACATCCCGAAAGTGTGACCGTTATCCCCCCAGCTGCGCTTAGAAGGAGTTTCCGGCGCGAAGTTTGCTTGGACATATATGATTTACTCAGACTGTCACAAATAAGAGTATTGGGGGAATGGATGTTCTGAGCAGCGGTGAACATTCCGGGATCAGTTCGAACGCTGCCGTCCCATGGACAGCGAGTAGGCGATGCAGACGAGCCCCGCGAACTGGACGACTCGCACGCCCAGCCGGAACAGATCCTGCTGCGGGAGCGGTAGTACCCGGAACTCGAGCAGGAGCGATCCCAGGATCGAGACCCCGTACGCCACGCCGAACAGCAGGATCATGCCGACCGACAGCACGAGCATCTGCCGGCTCTCGTGGCGACGAAGTCCGCGATAGGCCAGATACCCGATGTAGAGCCCGACCACGGCCGACCCCGTCGCGAACGCCAGCACGGCCACCTGCACGAGCGTGTATCCACCTATCATCGTTTCAGAACTTGCTCCACAGGTCGGTCAACGCGTCCACCGCGTCCGGGCGGGTGCGATCGAGCGTGAACTCGAACTCGCCGTCGCGCAGCCCAATAGTGACCTCCTCGAGCGTCGCCGTGTACACCGTGTCGTGGTGGCCGTCCTTCCGAACACGCGTGTGATCCTCGACGAGCCCGGCATCCACCAGCCGATCCAACCGCCGGTACACGGTCTGCTGGGATGCGTCGCACCGCTCCGCCAGCTCGGTCGCCGAGCGGGGCTCGACGCTCGTCGCCAGCAGGATCGTTCGAGCCTGGGGGTCGTCGAGCAGCGCGACGACGCGCTCGAAGTCGGGGTCGTCACTCACGGGATACCCCCGCGAGGCGAGGCTCCCGAGCGTCCGAGCAGCGCGCCCATCGCGACGCCGCACGCCGCCGAGTCGCCACTCGAGATGCGGGGCGGTTGGGGGTAGAGCGTTCTCGTGCGGCGGTCGTCCCCGTGGAGGGGCCGCCGATGGGCGGGTCGCGATGGGCGGTGTCGAGTCAAGGATGCTCACGGGCGTTCGTACACGACGAAGTCCGCAGACCGAGCGGCGTCGACCGGCGAGAACCGACCGACGATGCGGTCTACGGAACCGTCGAGCGGGTCGACCTTGAGCGTATCTCCCGGCTGGATGCGGTCATACGTGTCGGAGAACTGCCCGTCGAGCTCCGTCCGGTCACGCCCGCGCTGGGCCAGGAGCGTGATCGCACCCGCCGGCGCCGGGTCGCCCGCCTCGTGGCGGATCGTGAGCGAGTCCTCTCCCTCGGTCACGCCCCACGTGATCTGGGGGACGGTCGCGTCGGCGTAGTCGGTGCGAAGCGACTCGTGGGGAAGGTGCATCTCGATCGTCGCCAGTTGCCCGTCCACCTGGATGTCGACCGCCCGGCTCGCACGCGCTCGCGTCATGTCGTCGAGCGCGTCTCGCAGCGCCTGCTCGGAGACGGAGGTCGTCTCCGGGTAGAGTTGGTGGTCAGCGTCGTAGATCCCGTCGGCGTCGAACGAGTACGTCATGGCGCGCACAAGCGCCTTCCCGGTCGGGTCGATGCCGAGGCCGCCGAGCATCGTCCACGGCCCGGCCCCGACCGCATCGGTCGCGCGGGCGAACGCGTCGTTCGCTTCGTGGTGTCGCGGCACGGCACCGCGCTCGGCGTCGATCACGGCCTCGACGATCGCCGTGCTCTCCTCGTGGTGCGCCCAGACGATGGCATCCGGGCTCACGGCCGCGGTTCGGGGGCTGTCCTCGCGGGCGAACAGGTCGTAGCCGCCGTGCGTGCCGGCCGAGGCATATCCGCTCTGCACGAGCGTCTCGGCGACGGTGTCGGTGTCGATGTTGCCTTCGAGGACGTAGGTGGATCGCGTCGTCCGGTGCATGCCGAGCACGGCGTCGTAGTTGTCGTACCCGATGCCGAAGTGGTCGAGGTACGGTTTCTGGAAGAAGCGCGGATCGTTGTTGTCGACACCGGCGACGCTCCGACCGAGGTCGCCGGGGGTGACGTGGTTGACGTAGCCGGGGTTGAGGTCGTCCGTGGGGAGGGCCGAGGCGGCGGGGAGCCAGCGTCGGTAGACAGGGTCGGGGTTGACCTCGGGTGTGTCCACGCGTCCGTACTGGACGCGGGTGCCGAGCGGCGGAAGCATCTCGGTGCAGCCGCTCAGTGAGAGGCCGGCGGCGGCCGCGAGGCCGAGGCCGGCATGTTTGAGCAGGGTGCGACGCGTCGATCGTGGGGAGTCCATACAGGCTACCGTTTGCGCGGTGCGGAGTAATGAACCGGGGATGACCCTCAGCCCCTGTGGGTCAGGGCAACGCTCATATACTCTCGCCTGAAAATAATCAGATATTAAATAATACTCTACTGGTTGTGTATAGAGACAATCGATGCGGGCTACAACTATGTCAGCAGGCAAGTGAGTTGGCTCAGATGTAATCGGAAACTGCGTGGAGGAGAACGATCCCGACTCCTACACCGACACCAACTGCTACTCCCAGTACAATTCCCCCGCCAAGCGAACCCTGCTGGAAGTACCCGACAATCACCCCCAAAAGAGTGGCGGCGATAGCGTACAGAACGGCACGCTGAGGGTCGAATGTACCTACATCTACCATATCGGGCATCACTCCAGTAACATATTCAACGTCACGGATGCTGTGTCTACGGTGCGACTCCGAAGACGCGTGACCCAGTGGCGGACGGCTCGTCCAGTTCCCTATTTGTTAGGCTTCTTGATTCTCACGCCATTCGTTGATGATTGTAGGTGCAAGAACCCCGGCCCCGATGAGGACGGCAATTTGAATAATCGTACTCTCGGTGATAAGAGTGCTGACATACCAGAGGGTTAGTCCGAGGACGATGAAAAGGGCCGTAATTTGCGTCGATGAAGAGACCATACCTCTCGAATAGCGCTCGGTCTACCTATTACCACCGGCTGAATAGCCAGTCAACCCCAAGCAATTATTCTTGGCGTGCCTGACTTCAGTTTTATAGCTCGACTCCTTTTTCAGATCGTATGTCCCTGCATCCCCTCCTCGTATCGCCCTTCGTCACGCTACTCGTTACGGGACTCGTCTATGCCGACGCAAAACGGCGCGCTCTCCCCCGGCAAACGCAGCTGCGATGGACTGTCGGTGTTGGCCTCGTCAGTCTCGGTGGATTTCTTGGTGCGTACGCGTTCGACAACCTCCTAGCTCAAGCATACACTCGCTTCTTCGAGGGACAGATAGTGGTTCACTCCCCGCGTGAAGTGCTGACGCTCCTCTTCGTCGTCGGACTGAGTATCAGCGTGATGGCCGTCCTCGTCTATGGGGTAGGGAGTCGTCTTGGCCTCCAAGACCCTTAGGTACCGATAGTTGAAGCACCTCCGTGGGCCAATCCCGGCTTAGAACCGCTCTATTCGGAGAGAGCGACGGTGTATCGCTTCGGTTCTTGAGAACGGGCTCTTGTTGATGGAGGACTGTTTCTCCTTCAATTCGGGATCAGTAAATGGGACGTGGTTCCCGTCTGGCGCATCCCTCTACCTGTTCTGGTTGGCGATCGTCTCGCTATCCGCGATCATCGCATGCCTCAACAGAGGATTTCTCATCAGCGTTTCCGTGGCCATGATGATCGACTTCGCGAGAGAACCAGTCGGTGGCCTGTTTGGCCCGATTTTTCCACTCAAGTTGACGGGCTTTGCCCTGATGAGTGCGATGATTGTGGGTCTCCCCACGGGAGTTTCAGGGTACATTACTGGAATCGTCGCATGGTACGTTAGGAAGGTCGAAGGCTCGAAGCAGACGCCCGCTAAGAGCTAAGGGGATCGTCTACTGAACTGGCCGCTCAGTTGCTCTTGCCGGCCGGCGTCGAGGCAGACCTCCCCCGAAACAGGTCGAACCCAACTCGCACTAGGAGCCCGAAGACGAACGCAACGGCCCCGAACACGATCGCTTCGACGCCCAGCGCCGCATGAACGTCCGGGCGGACGAGGTACCCAACCCGCTCGCCGAGGCTCTGGCTCCTCGAACCGAGGAGGGCATCCTCGGCGTGGTACCCGAGCATCGACGCGTAGGCCGAAATGCACGCGAATAGAAGCCCGTTCTTGGAGTAGCCGATCCAACCTCCCGCGATCATCCCGATCACCGCGGCGTAGAACGGGATCAGAAGAACCCCGCCCGAGGTCGAAAAGACCCCGGACGCGTAGCCGGCGAACGTCACCACGAATCCAGCCACAGCAAGCGCCAACACGACCGTACGATCGTGTTCTGGTTGGTCTGTCCCGAGCAGGAGGGCACGGAGGGAGATGTCCACGGCCTGCGTAATTAACCAGTCAGCATAACTCTTCGGTGGCAGTGACGACCGGATACAGTCGTTCGTTCTTCAGGCCAGCAGCAGGAGGGCACAGGCCCCCCGACGGCCACCACCTCACGCCGGAGAACGATGCCGACACGTGGCGACAGGACGACGACCAACGGTCGATATCATCGCCGAATCTGATGTAATCGAAGTGCTCCCGGAACTCCCCAGTATCGGCGACGCGACGCTTTCGAATACCGAGGGGTTGAACCTGTACGAGAGTCATCGAGAACTACCTACGCCCTGTGGCTGATGGAGACACCAGACGCCAGCTACGCGGGCAT
>CAYLJD010000146.1:0-4707 GCA_964383875.1 uncultured Halobacteriales archaeon | reverse complement strand
CTGTTACTCCTCGAACGCCTGGATCACGCCCTACACCCACCTCACCGACGGGTTCGACGCGCAGGACAACTTCTTCAAAGTGATGCCCGGGGAGCTGCTGTCCGGCCCCCTCGCCCGCGGCTGGAAGCTCCTGAACGACCACGACCGGCTCCGCGGGCTTGCCGACCGGATCGTCGCGGTGGGCAACGCGATCCACGAGCGGCTGGCCGCCGGCAGCGGTGAAGACTCGAAGACGGCGGCCGTGATCGACAGCACGATCGAGTTCGTCGACGGCCAGGAGCCCTTCTTCGCGTTCATCAACCTGATGGACGCCCACCTGCCTTACCACCCGCCTCCGGCGTACACCGACGAGTTCGCGCCGGGAGTGGACTCCACGGCAGTCTGCCAGAACTCGAAGGCCTACAACTGCGGCGCGCGGTCGATCGACGTGGACGAGTGGGACGACATTCGCGGCCTGTACGACGCGGAGATCCGTCTCATGGACGACGAACTCGGGCGGCTCTTCGACTGGCTCCGGACCGCCGGTGTCTGGGAGGACACGATGGTGGTCGTCTGTGCGGATCACGGCGAACTGCACGGCGAACACGATCTCTACGGGCACGAGTTTGCCATCTACGACGAACTCGTCAACGTCCCACTGCTCCTCAAGGCGCCCGGCGTCGAGCCGGGCCGTGACACGACGACACAGGTCGAACTGCTCGACCTGTACCACACGATTCTCGATGCGACGGGCGTCGAGGCGGCAGGCGAACCGCTGACACCCGAGCGATCGGTGCTCGACGGGTCGTACGGCGAGCACGAGACGTCGCAGTCCGATGGTGAAACCGACACACGTCACGCCGAATCGGCCGAGGCGCCCCCACCGTCCCAGTTCGCGTTCGTCGAGTACCACCGACCGATCGTCGAACTGAATCAGCTGGAGTCCATTGCCGGCTCGGCCGGGATCGACCTCGACGAGTCGTCCCGGTTTTACTCCCGGATGCGGGCTGCCCGCCGGCCCGATGCGAAATACATTCGGAACGAACGGATCGCTGACGAGGCCTACCGGCTGGATCAGGATCCCGATGAGACGGACAACTGCGTCGATGCTCCTACCGCGGCGCTCGACGCGGCTGCGGACGCCCTAGCTGGCTTCGAGACGTTCGTCGGCGGTGGCTGGGACGAGGTGGGCGACGGGGATCCACTGGCCGAGATGGGCGACGATGCGAAAGCGCGCCTCCAGAACCTCGGGTATCTCGAGTAGCCCAGCCACCGCGAATCTGGCTCACCGGAGTCCGTGGCCGGCTTCCCAGGCCCGCACCACCGCTGCGAGCGTCTCGTTGACGGGCACCGGTTCGTCGGCCCGTTCCAGCACCGCCCCGTTGATCGCGTCGATCTCGGTCCGCTCGCCAGCGGCCACGTCCGCCCGCATCGAGGAGGTGTTCTGGGCCGTTGTCTCGGCCACCGAGCTGACCGACTCGGCGGCGGAGGCAGGGTCTAGGTCGACTCCCTGGGAACGGGCGACGCGTGCCGTCTCCCTTGCCGCCTCGTGCGCAATCTCGCTGGCGGGCCCGTCCACGATGGCACCGTTCGGTATCTGTGTGAGCGCGGTGACCGGATTGATGCCGGCGTTGATCGCGAGTTTTGTCCAGAGCCGCCGTGGCATATCCCCGGCGACGGTCGTCTCAATGTCGGCCGCGTGGAACACTGCGCCGACATCCTCCGCGAAGGCAGACAGCCCACCGTCGTGGGGGCCGAGCGCGATGTCCCCGATCCCCGTACACTCGACGACGCCCGGTTGCGCGAGGCGAGCGCCGTAGGTGCACACCCCCGCAAGCACCGCACAGTCGAGGTGACGGGCCAGCGTCTCCTCGTTGCCGAGCCCGTTCTGGAGCGACAGCGCGCCGTCGAGGTCACACGCCGCGAGATCCGGTGCGACAGCAGCCGTGTCGTACGCTTTGACGGTGACGACGGCGAGGTCCGCGCTGTCCGGCATCGACGTCCGTGCGGTTGGGGTCGTCGTCTCCGTCAGCTCGCCGGTCACCTGGAGTCCGTCTGCGTTCACCGCCGCCATGTGGGGGTCCCGACCGACGAGCGTCACATCGGTGACGGTCGCGAGGAGGCCGCCGACGAGACTGCCGAGGCTGCCGGCACCGACGACACAGACGTCCATCAGTCCTCCCGCCAGTAGTAGAGGTTCTCCTTGGACGCGCCACAGGCGGGACAGGTCTCGGGAATTGCCTCGATGTCGCCCATCTCGCCGCACTCCCAGCAGCGCCACATCAACTCCGCCTCACCGGCCGACCCTGTCGTGGCGTGCTCTGCCGACAGCGCCTGGATCCCCTCCTCGATTGTGACGTAGAAGCCGTGCTCGTCGAACCCGCGGACTGTGCCGAGCTGTTGCCCGTCCTCGTCGAAAACCGCGTGGCCGAACGCAACGTCGATAGTGTCCTCGGAGTCCGTCATTGCCGACCATAGGAGCTGAGCGGGCCATAAATGTGTCCGGAACGGACCGCAAGGGCGGCTGGCAGAATTTCAGGCCAGTATACAATGTAATCGGATGTAAACGCACTCAATCAGAGAATAGACTGGTGTGGACAGGAGCGTACTGGCTTTCCTCGTCGAGGTCGCCGCCGGTGTCGGTGATGGCAGTCCCGTCCAGTCCATCCGCGAGGAAATCCGCCAGGGGCGGCCCCACGTTCTCCGGTTCGACCAGGAACGCGTCGTGGCCGTGGTCGGAGTCCACGACGTGGTGGGCGACATCGACGCCCGCCTCGCGCATCGACTCGGCGAGGCCTTCGGACTGGGCGGGCGTGAAGTGCCAGTCGGCGCTGAATGACATACACAGAGCTTCGCCCTCGAAGGCCGCCAGGGCGTCCGCGTCGGACTCGAAGCCCGCGGCGAGGTCGTAGTTGTCCATTGCCCGCGTCAGATAGAGATACGCGTTGGCGTCGAAGCGCTCGACGAACGACTCTGCCTGGTAGTCCAGGTAGGACTCGACGTCCCGATACGGGAAGTAACTCGCCGCCCGGTCGACCGGGAACCACTGTGACGCGTCCCGGCCGGCCGACCGACGGCCGAACTTCCGCTCCATGGAAGCCTTCGAGAGGTACATGACGTGCCCGAGCTGCCGGGCGATACCGAGCCCGTAGTCCGGGTCCGGTGTGTCCGCGTCGTAATACTCGCCCCCGTTCCAATTGGGGTCGGTGGTGATCGCCCGCCGAGCGATGGCGTCGATCGCCAGACACTGTGGGTCCAAGCGAGCCGCGGCGCCGATCGGGATGATCCGTCGCACGTGATCGGGATGGCGCTTGGCCCACTCGAGTACATTCATGCCGCCGACGCTCCCGCCCGTGACGCCGTGGAGGTGGGGAATGCCGAGTTCGTCGAGCAGTCGGCGCTGGACGGCGGTCCAGTCAGTCACCGTCACGGCGGGGAAGTCGGTCCCGTAGGGCTCGCCCGTCTCGGGGTTCGTGGACGGCGGCCCCGTCGTCCCGTAGCACGAGCCCGGGACGTTCGCACAGAGTACGTAGTATTCGGTCGTGTCGATGGCCTTCCCCGGGCCGACGATGTCGTCCCACCAGGCCCGGGCCTGCCCCGCCGTGGCGGCACTCTCGTGCGTGCCCGCGACGTGCTGGCTGCCGGTCAGCGCGTGACAGATCAGCACTGCATTGTCGCCGTCGAACTCGCCGTAGGCCTCGTAGGCGACCTCGAGTTCGGGAATGGACTCGCCGGACTCGAACTCGTAGGGGCCCAGCGAGACGCTGTCGCGCTCGACCTTCATCGGTCGACCCCCGCAATCGCTCGGTCGAGGTCGGCCACGATGTCAGCCGGATCTTCGATGCCGACAGACAGCCGGAGGAGATCCGGCGTCACACCGGAGGCGCGCTGTTCGGCCTCCGAGAGTTGGGCGTGCGTCGTACTCGCCGGATGGATGATCAGCGTCTTGGCGTCTCCGATGTTCGCCAAGAACTGCGCCAACTCGGTGTCCTCGCACACGCGCTTGGCGGCCGCGTAGCCACCCTCGAGCCCGAAGGTGACCATGCCGCCGTAGCCGCCGTCGAGGTATCGCTGGGCAGCCTCGTGTGTCTCGTGGTCGGACAACCCCGGATAGTTCACCCAGGCGACCGCGTCGTGGTCCTGCAGGTGTGTGGCCACGGCGAGGGCGTTGTCGCTGTGGCGCTCCATCCGGAGGGCCAGGGTCTCGGTGCCCTGGATGGTGACCCAGGCGTCGAAGGGCTTCTGGGCGTCACCCAAGCTGCGGAGCGCCCGCTGGCGCGCGGCGACGGCAAAGGCCCGGTCACCGAACGCCTGGACGAAGTTCTTGCCGTCGAACGCCGGATTGGATCCGCCGATCTCCGGGAACCGGTCCGGGTAGTCGGCCCAGGGAAAAGAGCCCCCGTCGACGAGCACACCACCGACTGTCGTGCCGGATCCGTGGATCCACTTCGTGGTCGACTCCCAGACGATGTCGGCCCCGTGCTCAAGCGGCCGGCACAGCGCCGGCGTCGCGAACGTGTTGTCGACCAGCAGCGGGACACCCTGATCGTGGGCGATCGCCGCGATGGCCTCGAGATCGGGAACGACGAGGGCCGGGTTTCCGATCGTCTCGCAGTGGACGTACGCGGTCCGCTCGTCGATCGCCTTGGCATAGGCGTCAGGATCGAGCGTGTCGACGAACCGCGGCTCGATCCCGCGACGGGTCGCCATATTCGAGAAGTACGAGTG
>CAYLJD010000145.1:0-4714 GCA_964383875.1 uncultured Halobacteriales archaeon | reverse complement strand
GCACTCGATGTGCCAGCCCGGCCGGCCCTCGCCCCACGGCGAGTCCCACGTCTGGGCGGTGGCGGCCGCCTCCGCAGCTGGCGCCGCATCGTCGTGACGGTGCTCGTCGATGTCGGTCGCCGAGAGCCCGTCGGCCTTCCAGAGCGCGAAGTCGGCCGGGTGGCGCTTGGCCGCCCGTTCGTCCGGGTCCCCCTGCGATTCGATCTCCGTCAGGTCCTGGTTCGACAGGGCGCCGTAGGCGTCGAAGCGCGTGACGTCGAAGTAGACCGACCCGTCGGACTCGTACGCATAGCCGCGCTCGACCAGTGTCTCGACCATCTCGATAATCTCGGGGACGTGCTCCGAGACGCGCGGGTAGACGTCGGCGCGCCGGAGGTTGAGCGCCCGCATGGCCGCGATGGTCTCGGAGATGTATGTGCGAGCCACGTCGGCCTCGTCGTCGCCGACCTCGCCGACCCGAGCGACGATCTTCTCGTTGACGTCGGTGAAGTTCTCGACGTGGCGAACGTCGTACCCCAGGTGCTCGAGCCAGCGGACCATGACGTCGACGTGAACCCAGCCGCGGGCGTGGCCCAAATGCGGCGGATCCGACGTCGTGAGCCCGCAGTAGTAGAGGCGAACCCTGTCGGCATCGACGGGTTCGAACGGCTCACGCTCGCCAGAGAGCGTGTTCGTCACCCGGAGCGTCATGCGCGCCAGTCGCGCGCCGGGGCCATTGAATCCGTCGGTACCCGCGGCACACGGTCCAGCGTCACTCGCTGTCCACGGCGTCAGTGTCCCACGCCGGGCGGTCGACGGTCGTCGCCCCGAGGTCGACGTACTCGATCGTCCACGTGACATCGACTGGTCGATCTCCGATGCGGCCGTCGTACTCCAACAACAACGCGGAGACGAGTCCGGTATCCTCGACCGTGCCCAGCAGTGAGACGTCGGTCACCGGTGCCTGTCTGTCGACCGCGTCCAGAAACAGCGGTGGTGGATCCAGGGTCTCCACGCCACCGACGATGCGGTGGCTCGGTTTGAGTCCTGATCCGGATCGCACGTCGACTGAGACGACCTGAAACAGATCCCGGTAGAACTCCTGGGCGGCGTACGGGAGGCCGCCGACGGGGACGATGTTCGACCAGAAGTACCAGTCGTTGATCTGTCGCCGTGGCTGGAATTCGCTCGCGTACGTGCCGGTGGCGTTCGTGACGCGACGCAGGTAGGTCTCGCGGTCCGACCAGTACACGGCTGACGCCGGCGGGTCGCCGGCGAGCGGTGGGGCGTCCGGACCGTCGGTTGACACCGCTGCCCGGAACGCTCGCGACGCGTCGACGGCAGTTCTGACGGCCCAGGATGACCGGAGACGACCCGCGTCGTCGTAGATGGTCTTGCTCGCGCGGACGGTGTACGACCGCTCCTGCAGCCTGGCGATGTGTGCCGTCGCCAGCCGTTCCGCATCGAAGACGCCATCCGCGCCGAGCCCAGGGGCGCGCCGCGAGGGCAGGTCGCGCTGGGCCGTCGGCGGTGACGGGGCGTCAGTCGAGCGGCCGGACCGAATCGCCGCGGCCGTTGCAAGGCCGGCCACAAACGCCCCACCGGCCACCAGGACTGTGCGCCGTCGAACCCCGACCTGGGTCGACCACGGAACCCGAGTGTTCGACGGATCATCTGACGGTGGGTTGCTGTCGACCGGTTCGGGAGATTCGGACCCACTCGGCTCCCCGGCGTCCGCTGACGAAGCAGGCGTCTCCGATTGCGCGGACGCCGGTGGTGTGGTCTCGGCGAATCGCTCGACGAGTCCCGGATCGACGTACGTTTCCACCAATCGCTCGCCCGCGGCTTCGGAGACGCCGAAGCGTACGAGGCGGTAGAGGGCCGCCGGATCGACCAGTTCCACCTCGTCTGCCACGGACGGCGTCGACCTGTCGGCGGTGACAACCACGTCGACGGATGACGGGAGCGGGCCCGCCTCGCCGGCTGCCAGCGTGGCGAGCACCCGTGTCTCGCCGGATGGCTCGGTCACTCGCAGGACGTCCCCGTCTCGGGACACCGTCCGACCGCGCTCCGTCCAGAGCTCCGCGACGAACGCGGCGAACTGCTCGGCGGAGAGTGTCGCCAGCCCCTCCCGGAACGCCGCCGGGACCCTGTCCATACCTTGACTCCGGCCCGTCTCCCTTGAATCCTTCTCCGGCTCGCAACGCCGGTACGGCGGTCCCATTCGAAACGTGTATTCGGTCGCCTCGGCTAGCCAGCCCACGCTTCACCCCACCATGGTCCGGATCCGGCGGCTGGCAGTTGGTGTCTTCGGGGGCCTCGCGCTCTGCGGCATCGCGAGCGATCCGGCGCTGGCCCACGTGGGCTCGATCGAGTCGGCGACCACTCAGCCCCCGATTCCCACCTGGTTCGTCGTCCTCACCGCCGGGGTCGTGGTAGGCTCGTCGTTTCTGTTCACCAGTCTGATGGCCGACCACGCGACGCTCCGCATCGTCAATGGACTCGGACGGGACACCAGACTGCCGACCGCGCTCGTCGGCGCTGTCCGGGTGGGCCTCCGGATCGTCAGCGTGGCCCTCCTGGTGGGTCTCGTCATCGTCGGATTCGTCGGTCCATCCGATCCGCAAACGAACGCGGCGACACTCGGCCTCTGGGTGGGCTGGTGGGGCGGCTACACGATGACCACCTATCTGGTCGGCAACAGCTGGCCGGCGCTCGATCCGCTCCGGGAGCTGGCCAGCCTCGTCCCGACCCGCGAGCCGATCGACTACCCGCCGGAACTCGGCGCCTGGCCGGCCGTCGTCGGTCTTCTCGCACTCGTGTGGTTCGAGGTGGCGACTGGCGCCTCCGGCAACCCCCGGCTGCTCGCCGGGCTCGTCCTCGGCTACGTCGCCGTTTCCCTCGTGGGCACTGCCGTCGTTGGGCGGTACCGGTGGTTCGACCGCGTCGATCCGATCGCGTCCGTCTTCCGGACCTACGGCGGGCTGGCACCGATCCAGCGGACGGCCGACGGACTGTCGTTCAGGATCCCTGGGGGGGCGCTGACGGACGGCGACGTCCCAACGACGCCGGGCCGACCGGCGTTCGTCGTCGCCCTCCTCTGGGGAACCACCTTCGATGGCCTCGTCTCGACGCCGTCGTTTCAGGCAGTCGCCGGCCCGCTCCTCGGGGTGGGCGTCCCGCCGCAACTCCTGTACCTCGTCGTCCTCGCCGCCGGGTTCGGGATCTTCTACGGCGTGTACCGACTCGCCTGCCGACGGAGCCGCGAGACTGCCGACTCGTTCGTGAGCGCCGATGCGATCGCCCGCTGGTTTGCGCCCTCGCTCGTCCCGATCGCTGCCGGCTACCACCTCGCGCACTTCCTCGGCTACGTGGTCTCACTCGCGCCGGCGCTGGTCGAGACGATGACAGCGCCGCTGACTATACACGCCGCCGTCACGATCGTCCCCCTGCCCGAATGGTTCGGACTCGTCCAGCTGTCGTTCGTCGTGCTGGGCCACCTCATGGCCATCTGGGTCGCGCACTCGATCGCGTTCGAACTGTTTCCCGGCGCTCGCCAGCCGATCCGGAGCCAGTATCCGATGATCCTCGTCATGATCGGCTACACCATGGTCAGTGCGTGGGTCATCGTCGCCCCCGCCACGGAGGTGCTCGTCTAGTGGCCGACAGTGTGACCCCCACCACACTGGTCCCGGCAGACGCCGACGTGGCGGCTCGCTGCCCGTACTGCGAGCGCCCGTTCGTCGAGGAGCGACTGCGAGACCTGCACGTCGGGGAGACGCACCGGGAACGCTGTACGGACACAGAACGGGAGACGTACGAGCAGGCCCGCGAGGCGGAGCGGGACGACCTCTTCACGTACCACATCTACGTCGTGATCGCACTCGGCCTCATCTACGCACTCATGGTCCTGGGCCTGATGGTGCTCCTGAGCGGGTAGCGCCGACTCGTCAGCGTCCGGGTGGAATACCCTTATAATCCCCGCGGGGGTCCCGGAGAATATGAAGCGGCGGGAGTTTCTCGCAGTGGCCGGCGTCGCTGCCCTTGCCGGATGTCCGGCCCAAGAGGGCGACGGACCGACGCCGACGGACACCGCCACGGGGACCGGGACCCCCACAGCGACGCCATCTCCGACGGGCACGCCGACGGCGACTGACTCGCCGACAGAGACGCCGACCGGAACCCCCACCGAGACGGAGGCAACACCCACGCGAACACCACACCCCGAGTCGGCCGAGTTCCTCGACGAAGCACGGACGCGGTTGACGCGTGCCGTCCGCGCGTATATCGGGGAGTCACACCGACCAAGACCGACGTCGATCCTCGACACGACGGCCGATTCCGTGGAATTCAGGCCCAGCCGGGTGACGGGAGCCATCGACGACGCCCGCCTGTCGCTCGACCGCGCCGCCCGACGGGCCACCGAGAGTCAACAGGCGACGATCGACGCTCTCCGGGCGTTCGCGGACTGGCTCGCCGGCGCCGTGGGGGCCCAACGCCACGTCGTCACCGCGGCCGCGGACACCCGCGCGGCGTTCGGCGGAACGGTCCCTCACAACGAGCAACGCGTCCGGGAGGCGTTCGGTCGCCTGTCGACGAGCGCGTCCAGCGCCACCGACGCCGCGGACGCGCTGGCGACCCCCGAAACGGCCGTCACCGACCAGCTCCAGCCCCTCGAGCCGGGCGACGTCCAGGCGAAGACGGCCCAGCTCCGCACCGAAGCCGAGGTCCTCGG
>CAYLJD010000144.1:0-4732 GCA_964383875.1 uncultured Halobacteriales archaeon | reverse complement strand
GTCAGCACGCCCAGAAGTCAGGGACGGTGACCGTGAACGCTACTGAAGTGGCGTCCGACAGGCCGGTGTCGGCAGAACGGGAGTCCACTGACAAGCCCACCCGCGTCAGCGGTGGGTAGCTGACGTTGCCAACAACTGTTAACAGCCGCCCGGCCGAAGAGAGACTCACGTGAATACCGTATCGGAACGTCTCGTCCGGCATATCGACCGATGAGCGGCGGCAAATCGGTTCACGAGGCAAGTGATGTGTGTGATCGGGTACTGTCGGAAGTCGAGGGTGCCGTGATCACCGACCGCGCCTTTCTCGAGAGCGTTCTCCTCGGCGTGCTCGCCCGCGGCCACGTGCTCATCGAGGACGTCCCGGGGACCGGAAAGACACTGACCGCACGGAGTCTGGCGACCGCGTTGGGGCTGTCCTTCTCTCGCATCCAGTTCACCCCGGACATGCTGCCCGCGGACGTGACGGGAACCCACGTGTTCGACCAGCGCGACCGGCAGTTCGAGTTCACCGAAGGGCCGGTCTTCGCGAACGTCGTCCTCGCCGACGAGATCAATCGGGCACCACCGAAAACGCAGAGTGCCCTCCTCGAGGCGATGGAGGAGCGTCAGGTGACCGCGGACGGCGAGACACGCGAACTACCGGATCCCTTCTTCGTCATCGCGACGCAGAACCCGATCGACCACGAGGGAACCTTCGCCCTCCCCGAGGCACAAGTCGACCGATTCGCTGTCAAAGCCAGCATGGGATATCCCACGACCGGGGACGAGATGGAGTTACTGCGTCGGCGCGCGAATCGCGCCGACCGGAGCCCGTCCGTCGAGGGGGTACTCTCGCCTGACGAGGTGCGGGCCCTCCAGCAGGTGCCGGAATCGATCACGGTCGCGGACGACGTCCTCGAGTACATGGTCGCGATCTGCCGGGCGACTCGGGAGGATCATCGCGTCGGAGTCGGCGTGTCACCACGCGGAACCCAACGGTTGTTCGAGCTGGCCAGAGCGAGGGCAGTGATCGACGGTCGCGACTACGTGACCCCGGATCACGTGAAGACGATCGCCAGTTCGGTTCTCGCCCACCGGCTCGTGCTGACGGCCGACGCCCGCGTCAACGACGTCCCCCAATCGAGAGTCGTGAGTGACGTCCTCGACCGAGTTCAGGTGCCGACGCTGGAGTGACGGACGGCCAAGAGGAGGAATCCGACTGCGACGAGCAGGACGAGAAGTGCAGTCGGCGAAGGGGCGTCCGGTACGGCCAGGTACAGCACGACGGCCCCGATGGCCGCTCCCAGACCGACAGCGAGACTGCCGGCAGCGTGGACGAGTTCGAGCCTGGCCGTGTCGGCGTCGGCCCCGACCTGGACGCCCAGGGTGATGGCGGTCGTGCCGAGATCCCACGCGAGGACGGAACCGAGCACGCTCGTGAGGACGAGGCCCGTCGGAACGCCCTCGACGCCCGCCGCGAGCCCCGCAGCACACAGACCCAGCGCACCCACGGAGAGGGTCCGTCGAGACACGGAGCGGATACCGATCAGCACGACCAGGAGACCGGGCGCGCCGATGGCGAGGCCGATCCAAGACCCGAATCCACTCGACACGACCGACGCGAGTCCGGCAGCGGCTGCCAGCCACGCGCTGAGCCGAGTCGGCGCCCGCGATGGGGAGCTCACCGCGACCTCCTGGCGAGTGCCACCTCGAGTCGTTCGGTGCCGGACCAGTCGATCACCGGAATCCCAGCAGACCTGAGGCTCGAGAGCTCGAGGTTCCGTGCCACCCTGGCCAGCCGAGTGGCTGGCGTCGCGGTACTGGTCGGGTCAGGGCTGAGTACTGTGACCGGATAGCCGGCGGCCTCGAGCGACCGCGCCGGCCGCCCGGCACCATCGCCACAGAGCGGGGAGAGGAACACGACCTGTGACTCGTCGGGGAGTCGTTTTTGGAGGCGTTTCGACCACAGATACGTGTGGACAGCCTCTTCGGCCGGGACCGGCGAGAGTTCGGCGTGGGTCGCGAGCAGCCCCTGGATCCGCGCGCGATGAGCGGAACCGGCCCCGGGCGCCACCCAACACTCGTTCGGACTCATGGCCGCGACTCCGACACGGTTCCCGCCCTGGAGGAGGGTCGCCGCGAGCGACCCGGCCGCGTCCACGCTACGGTCGACCGCGTGTGTCGTCTCGGCCTCGGGTGAGACGTACGCCGACGGCCGCGCGTCGATGACGAGGACGACCGTGGCCGCGCGTTCCTCGTGAAATTCGAGCGTCGTCAGCTCGCCGGTCCGGGCCCGCCGGCGCCAATCGATCCGGCGGGGGCTGTCGCCGGGTCGGTACTCCCGGACCGAGTGGAATTCGATACCCGGTCCGGCTCGCGATGTCTCGAGCGGGCCAACGGATTGCGTGGCACCGGTCCGGAGCGAAACCGTGTCGTCGAGGGGATTCATGGGTGGAGTACAGACGAGCTCGGTCTCGACGTGCTCGAGCCGACCCCGCTCCCGTGCACCAGCGAGATCGCGTGACAGCACGACGGTCGGTTGAAACCGGTGAACGCCCCGCCGCGCCGTGACGGAATAGGTGAGTGAGGTGTCCTCGCCGGGCAACAGCGCCGTGCCGAGGCGCGGCGACCCCTCCTCGACGGCCAGGGCCTCCGGGACGCCGTCGACGATTCGCAGGTCGGGGATCGGGCGATGGCCGGTATTCGTGATGGTGACGGTGATCTCGACCGCGTCCCCGGGATCCGGCCTGGGCTCGTCGATGGAGCGGTCGATGGCGACAGCGGAGGTGCCGAAGATGGCGGCTCTCGCGTAGGCGACGTAGCCGATCCCGACGACGCCAGCGAGGAGCACAGCCGGTTGCTGGGCGAGGATGCCGGCACCGATTCCCGCGAGCGCGATCACACCCACGCCATACCAGTGGGAGGTCTGGCGTGGGGTGTCGTCGAACCGTGCGGTATCCAGATCCGCAATGCTCGGGGTGGGAGAACCGTCCGCGTCCGACCGCCGAAGGCTAACGTCGTCGTCGGTTGTGCTGCCGTCGGCATCGGCCGACGGGTCCACCCCGGCGATCGCCGCGATCGCGCTGACAGTTCGACCCACGTCCCGGTCGAGCGATGCCGTCCGCGCCAGTGTGTCCCGGAACCGTCTCCGGAGCGGGACAGCGTCTGCTGATGGACTGAGAAAGGTGACAGCGTACGGATCGACGGTCCAGGTACCGGCGTCGATGGCGGCGGCGGCCTCGTCAGGCGTGTCGCCACGGTAGTGTGTGAGCACGGCGATGGCTGCGGACCTGAGTGCGGACCGGAGTCGTTTTCGGTGGAAGTAGATCCGGTCGGCGTCGTGAAACTGGCGGAGGATGGCCTCGAAGTCCTCGCCGGGCCGTGGCGTCGGGATCGACACCTCCACGTCGGGCGTGTCGGCCTGGTCGAGCGTCCGGTGTCTGGACCGGAATAGCACCCGGAGGGCTGCCAAGAGTGCCACGGCGCCACCCAGCACGATGAGCGCCCGCTCGGATCCGAGCGTGACCACTCGGGGGACGAAAAGCAGCGCGAGGCCGACACTCACGCCGATAATCCCGACCACGGTCAGGGTGGTCTGGATCGGTACACGCGAGAAGGTACGGCTACTCATCGCTGTCCCCGCCGTATCTGGCCTCGATTCGTCTGAACGTCTCGAGCGCTTGGTCTTCGTACGTCGACGTCGCCGCGGTCTCCCCGTATCGGACATCCTCGAACAGCCGGGTGAGAGTCTCGACGTCCGCCTCGTCGATGCCACTCGCCACGGCGGCCTGGGCGAATTCCCCGGGCGTACTCGTCTCCGGGTTCGTGACGTCCAGCAACGCGGTCATGTCACGCCAGGCCCGGAAGACCTCGTTCTCGACGTCCGTACCAGACGCCAACCGGTCGGCGGCCCGGCCGGCAGCCGCCCCCACCGCGTCTGCGCGCTTCGTGTCGGGGCCCGCGTCCTCGCCTGACCCCGCCGGTATCGAGGGGTCCCTCCGAACGAGCGTGTGGAGTGCCACGGCGACGAGCAGTCCCACGCCAACGAGGAGGAGTACAACCATCGCTGGGGGCGCGACCGTGTCGGTTCCATCGCCGCCGCCTGCACCGCCGGGGTCGGTTACCGGCTCGATCAACGGGGGGAGGAACGAGCTGTCCGGCCCGACGAACACCCAATGGAGGACAAGGACGACGCCGACGAAGAGGAGGACAGACAGGAGGAGCAAGAGCGCCTCGCGCCAGTAGACGAACGTTATCGCGACGAACATGATCACGGCGACCACGATCAGTATCGAGACGAGCGTCGGGAGATACGGAATGGCGACTGCCTCCCCCGGCCCGCTCGTGACACCGCCGCCGGTGACGCCGGCCCCGGTTCCCCTCCCTGGCTCCCCCTCCCCGGGGTCACCGATCAGTGTCGTCGTCTCGAGTCCGGCTGCGAGTACGGCGATGGCCACGACAGCGAAGAGACCGATGATCGCTGCTCGAAGGGGCTCCCTCATCGGTCGCGGGCTCGCCGAGGGCTGTCACTGGGCCGACCGGATCCTGGAGAATCGGATCGGTTCTGGAGCCAGCGGAAACCGGTGAGACGGTATTCGATCACTGCGACAGCGTCTAGCGAGGGCGGCCGGGGCAAGAAACCTGCCGGTCGCTTCGACACCCACGCCGAGCTCGGCTGCAATCCACGCCGACCACCTGGAGAGGTGGGCCGCGATTCCCACACCGGTCGAGACCCTCAACCGGCGTCAAGCAT
>CAYLJD010000143.1:0-4765 GCA_964383875.1 uncultured Halobacteriales archaeon | reverse complement strand
CGGAGCCAGGCGAGCAGGAGTTTCGCCTGGTCGGTTCGGAAGAGTTCGACGCCCCCGTCGTAGGCCATCGGGAAGTCGTAGTCCTCGGCCACGCTGAGTAGCTCCCGGCCGTAGTCGCGAGTTCGCGTAAAGACCGCGATATCGCCATACTCTGGCGCCCGCTGGTCACCGTCCTCGTCTTCCACGGCGTAGTCCTCGTTGTCGACGATTGACTGGATCGCTGTGAGCACGGCCTCTTGTTCATCCTCATGATTGAGGCCCTCGATCTGCGTGTTGTCGAACTCCGCGTTCGAGTCGAGGGAGACGATGTCATCGGTCACGCTCTCATCGACGTCCTCCCCGCTCGATGCCGGGGTGACGAGCGCGTCCTCCGAGAAATCGAGCAGCGTCTGTGTCGACCGGTAATTCTCGGTCAGTTCGATGCGCTCGACGGGGTCGACGTCGAAGTCGACGCGGGGCTGATCGTCATTGAGTTCCTTCGTGAATCGGTCGAGGCGGTCCTCGAAATCGAGGATGTTCTCCACGGCGGCATACTGGAAGGAATAGATGCTCTGCTTCCAGTCGCCGACTACACAGAGGTTGTTCGTCTTTGCGAGTAACAGCGCCAGCTTGAACTGGATCTCGCTGGTGTCCTGGAACTCGTCCACCATCACGTACTCGAAAGAGGCTGCGTCTCGCACATCGGGATCCTCGCACAGGAGCACGAACGCGAACAGCTGGAGGAAGCCGAAGGTCAGATAGTTGCGGGCGAGGGCGAATTCCAGGTACTCAACGTAGACGTCGTGGACGAACGACTTCAGGTCCGACCGATCCTCCTCGAAGGCTTCCCTGGCGACGAACTCCGGGACGGCTTTCGTGCCGTCACCTCGAAGTCTCGCTTTGGAGGGGGCGTCCGGGACGTACGTTTTGTCGCGGCCATACTGGTTGAGGTTCCCGCGGAGTTCGGACTGTTTCCGGCCGTCATTTCGGGGCTCGTTCATCTCGTCGAAAGCAGTCTTGAAGGCATCGAAGTCCCCGTCGACGGCGGATTCGCTGTCGCGATACCAGCCCTCGCTGGTGGGGATAATGCCCTTGGCAGCGAATTCCTCGATGACCGCCTGCAGCTCGCGGCCGTCCGAGAGCACGCGATAGAAGTCGGCGTATTCGGGATGATCGTTCCTGAATCCCTGGAAGAATTCCCGGAAGCGTTCGTTCTTGATGACGTCGTCCTCGATGACCTGCGTGGACTGGGTGATCCGTTCATCGAGGCCGAGGTGCGTGGGTGCGCGGTGGCCTCGTTCTTGGAGGATGTCGAAGCAGTGGGCGTGGAAGGTCTGGATCGGTGCATCCGCGAGTTCGTGCAACGAATACGTGGAGTGGTCGACGATCCGCTCTTTCATCTCCGTGGCTGCGCTTCGCGTGAACGTCACCAGGAGCACGTCCTCGGGTTCCACGTCGGGCTGATCGACGATCTCCGCGTATCGTCGCGTGATGGCGAAGGTCTTCCCGGTGCCGGCACCAGCGTCGACCAGGTAGATCCCGTCGGTATTCTCGATGAGTTCCTGCTGGCGATCGTTGGGTGTCGGCTCCGTCATTCTCGCTCGTCCTCCAGCAGGAGGTCGCGGTGATCGACCCGCCGGTAGTTCGGTTCGCCGCTAGGACCCTCGATGGGGAATCGATCCTCGCCCGCCCGGTACTCGTTCAGTTCGTCAATCCGCTCGTGGACGAAGGTCTCGAAGGCGTCGAGGTCCTCGCGGAAGAACGTCTTCTTGCGAAGGCTGTTGAGGCGTCGAATCGCCTGGTCAGCGCCCTTCTCCGCATCGACATCATCACTCGTTCGTCGGTCGACGGCAGTCGTGAATTCCGCCGCGAATTCGGAGTCTCTGAGTTCCGATCGCTCCGTTGTTTCTGGGAAGTGCCGCCCGGCAACGATCTCCTGGTAGGCGTCGAAGCCGAGGTCCTCGAACGTCGCCACGCAGTCGTTGTACCCGTCGAGCAGTTCGTCGTATGCCTCCCGAGAACCCACGTACTCGTCGAAGGTCCACGGGTAGTACGAGACGGTCGTGAGTGTGTCCTCGATGTCGTAGGACCCGGCAATCACGTCGTCCAGAGTCTCGAGGAAGTGGAAAAACGTGAACTGGAGTGGTTCCTCCGGTCGCTCGCTCCGGTAATAGCAGAGGTACATCGCGGCCTGGAAATCCGGCGTCTCGTCAGGCGGATCGATGGCCGCCCCCTTTACCACTGCACGGCGAGTCTTCTTCCTGCCGCTCTTGAAATCCAGCAGGTGGTCGGGATCGGCAATGAGGTCGATCTTGCCCTTCATGCCGAGGCTCTCGTCTTCGAACCAGCGCTCGGTGATCGGCGAGTCGACCGGCTTGCCGTAGTACTCGGCGAAGAAGTTCGTCCCCCACCCTGACGAGGGCGTCACGAAATCGTCCTCGAAGGGGCGCTGTTCGTCCAGGTACTCGGTGATCGTCTCGAGGCCGATCTGGTACTTACGTTTGCGAAGCGGGCGGTCCGTCTGGGAGAAAAACGGGGCGGCGTCCTCGAGCATCAGCTCGACGATCTCGTCGATGCTGGCGTCTTCGATGACGTCCGGGTGCGTGACGTAGAACTCGGCGAAGTCGTGGAAGAGATTCCCCTCGCGAAAGTAGTCCTTGTCCGGCCCGTCGACCAGCCGATCGAAGAAGTAGTCACGGGGGCTGTTGACGTACGTCGTCAGACTCGAGTTACTGATCGTGTCGAGGGCCGCAGGCTCGACTCCCGTTTCCGCCCGATCGAAGCCGGCGCTCCGAGCCTCGCCGTGTCGACGATGCCTGACCGACTCGAGGTCGCTGAATCGCTCGTAGTCCTCGTCGAGCAGTTCCCCGAAGTAGAGACACGGGGTCACCGGCTGGCCGCCGGCGGTATCCTGGACGAGGTAGTACTGGTTGACGCCGCTCTGGAGGAGCAACTGGAACTGTCGGATGTAGCGCTCGAACTGGGATTCGGCGTCGACCCACGGCCGTTGCGGTGCGGAGTGGGTCCAGCCCTCGTCCAGCCCGAGATGGAACACGACTGGGCGGTCCACGTATCCAGATGATTTCGCATCGGCGAGGAGCACGCCCTCGTTGTCCCGCTTTATCGGGACGTCGTAGCTCTGCAGGTAGTAGGCGAGTTCGTCGAGGCGGTCCTCGTCGACAGCGACGTCGGCGATCCCGAGCGAATCTAGCTCGCTCCGGAATTGGTCCATCGACTCGTCGATCTGGGCTTCGTAGACGTCGAGCGCTTCCGCGAAGGTCCGCGATTCGAGGGAGTCACAGAACGAGCGGATCCACTCGGTTTCGGGAATGTCGACAGCGTGAAGCCGCTTTTCGTGATGGTCGATATCCACTGTCGCGTCAAGCTGAACGAGTACGGATCTAATGTCCGCCACGGTGGTCTCTGTCCCGCGGAAGGCCGTCCGGCACAGCGTGATGAAGCTCCGAAGGTAGGGGTCGTCGACGAAGCCTGGACCGCCGAAGTACGGGATGTCGTTTGCCTCCAGGGCCGACTCGACGAGGGAGGAATATCGGCTGTTGCCCTCGAGGACGATCGCGACGTTGTCCGCGGATTCCGCGTCGATGGTGTCCAGGATGGCGTCGAGGATGTCAGCCGAGGAGTCGAAGATATTCATCTGCGGGAGGTCGAAGGGCTCGTCAGTGAACAGCGGAATGGGGTCGGCTTCGTCGGGGATCACCTCACGTTCGAGATTCGTAAAGAGGGATTTGCCGACGACAGCTACGGATTTGTCGTCATCGATGGTATGCTCCGAGAGGCGACTCGACGTGGTAGGGAGGTCGGCCAGGATATCGACGACCTCTCGCGTGACGTCGTCGGCGTACGGTTCGTAGTCGAGAATCGACTCGAGACTGCCCTGGTGCTCCCAGCACTGGAGGACATTGCCGATTGCGTAACTGACCGATTTCCAGTCGTAGGCCGTCTGGTCGACTACTTCGAGAAACGCGATTCTGTCCTCGGCCTGTTCACGACGGCCTGCTGCGAGTCGACGTGGTGTTGTTGCAAAGGTCCCGAAGTGCGGTTCGTCGAGGCGGCGATTGATCGCACTCGCCAGGGGTGCATCTGGGACGAGGACGAGGTCATAGTCGGCGACGGCGTCGTAGATGGACTGCAGGGAATTGGCGCGGGCGATTGGCACGGCCCGTGTTTGGGTATTATCTGGTAAATAGTGCCGGGTGAGTTGTGATGGTATCTTGATTGTGAGGCTTAACTTCTGGGGGCGTGATCCGCCGGCCTCAGTCTTCGTTCCCGCGCCCGTTGGAACTCACTGTCAGTCCGTCATGGCCCTCCCCTCGGTTCACTGAAGACGGGTCAGGAGATGCGGCCGCCGATTCCGTTTCGTCATAACTCCCGTTCGTGATTACCGATGCCTCGTAATCGCTCGCCCGAATACGAAGCGGAAACCACCCTTCTTCGTCGAGACCAATCAGTGCCTCCGAGAACCCGTCCTCGTCGTTGCCGGCCTTCGCGGTCCGCACCCAGTTGACTTCCCGTTCGTTCAGCCCGAACCAGTCGGCGAGTTTCTCGGCCTCCTCGTTCACGCGGTGGATCAGCGTGATCGAACAGAGGTTGGCGATGGTTCGCGCTTCTGGCGTGAGGGCGAACTCGCCGCCCGTCTGCGTGATGAACTGCAGGGAGAGGTCGTAGTGTCGGCTGTGTCGAACGGCCGTCTCGAGAAACTCCAGCGACGAGGCATCGTCGAGGAGGTAGTGGGCCTCGTCGATGGCGAAGACCACCTGGGAATCGG
>CAYLJD010000142.1:0-4949 GCA_964383875.1 uncultured Halobacteriales archaeon | reverse complement strand
TTCGAGGCGACGCTCGACGAGTTCGAGGGCGAGCTCTACCAGAAGCCGCCGCGGAAGTCCGCCGTCGCCCGCCGGCTCCGCACTCGCACCGTCCACCGCCTCGAGGCGCTGGAGGTCGAGGAGCGCCGCGCCCTGCTGGACGTCGAGTGCGAGAGCGGGACCTACGTCCGGAAGCTGTGTCACGACCTCGGGCTCGCGCTCGGTACCGGTGCGAACATGGGTGCGTTGCGACGGCGCCGCACCGGTACGTTCGACGACACCGACCTCGTCACGATGCACGACGTTGCCGACGCCGTCGCGTTCTGGCAGGAGGAGGACGACGCCGACCTCCTCCGGACGGTCGTCCAGCCCGCCGAACGGGCGCTCGCGCACCTGCCGGCACTCACGGTCGCGCCGTCGGCGGCACGCGAGATCGCGAACGGGGCGCCGGTGTACGCCCCGGGCGTCATCGAGCACGATCTGGACGGGGCCGCGGAGGGGGCACTCCTCGCCTGCTACACGCCGGACGGCGCGGCAGTCTGTCTGGGTACGCTGGCCGGCGATCCGGGAGCCGACGACGGGGTCGTCGTCGAGCTCGAGCGGGTGCTCGTCTGAGCGAAACGAAGAGATTAAACCCGCGTCCGCCCTCCCTCGAAACGCCTGGGACCGTGGGGTAGTGGTATCCTCTGCGCATGGGGTGCGTTGGACCCGAGTTCGACTCTCGGCGGTCCCACTTTCGACTATTGACCTCCACGAGCAGTGACCGGAGAGACACGTCGCCATCCAACTTCCCTATCGATCAATCCTGTTGCGGCGTCGAGTCCCCGGGTGCTCTGGGTGTCCAGCGGGGCCGGTCGGGCTGGCCGTTAGGAACCGATCACGTGGCACCGAGACGGTAGGATGGGGGTGGGGGTGAAGGGGGTCGTCGGGTCGTCCGAACCCTACCGCCGAACACCTAATGGTACACCTTGGTAATAATCGTGGGGGTTGGAACGCCGGACGCGTCACCCAGCCATCCCCTACCAGGCCAGCCAGCGCGGCCCGAAGGGGTACGGAGACGCCCGATCCAGTCCCGCCCGATCCCCTGGTCTCACGGTCGGTACAGACCGGCCCCGACCCGTACCTCGCGCCGGTCACAGGGTTGCTGTCACCGATGACTCGTTGCCACCTCGTCTCGCGCTCCCCGTTCGGGCCGCGACCGGGGGGTCCGCCGCGGGGTCCCGGCCGAACCCCCTCGCCACCAAGGCCGAGCACTGCCGGGTCCGTCCGACCGTACAGGCCGGCGATACCGACGACCCCCGCCCCACGATCGGTCGGCCCTGGGAGTGGTCCATCACGACCGAGCGGTTCCGGCGCGAGCGCCGCCACCACCGAACGCGCCCCGGTTATGTCTGGGTGACGTGATTCCCGACGAGACGTTCACCCTCAGATACATTATCCTCCAGCCGCAAAGGGAGCCAAACCGACGCCGGGAGCCACGTCGCGGGATCCTCGGCCGTCACTCCAACGAACACATGACGGAACTCCTCGACGCCGCATTCGCCACGGACGACCGGGCGGTGTCGCCGGTCCTCGGAGTCGCACTGCTGTTCGCCATCGCCGCGATCGGGCTCTCGGTCTGGCAGACGGCGGTCATCCCACAGCAGAACGCCGAGGTCGAGTTCAACCACTACGCGGAGATACAGGACGACATGCAAGAGGTGCGGGAGGCCCACATGAATACGGTGAACACCGGACAGCCGGAATCGCCGACGTTACAGCTCGGTGCGACGTACCAGTCCAGGATACTCGGCGTGAATCCACCGAATCCACAGGGGAACCTGGAGACGGGGAGCCTCGGGGCGTTCGAAATCCACGACGCACCGATCGCGGACTCAGGAGAACTGCTAGGCACGGTGGCGGTCTGTGGAGAGTATCGACCCGAAACGGTCGATCTCAGATACGATCCGGCGTACAATCGGCTCTCCGATTCGGATACACCACCGATCGTCTACGAGAACACGGTCGTGTACAGGCGGGCCGCCGGTGGTGAGACGCTGATTGAGAGCGGCCAGGTACTGATCCAGGGGTCGACTATCAACATCCTGCCCGTTCAGAGCGACGCGGACCGAAGCCGGATGTCGACCACGCTCACGCTGGAGAGCCAGGGATACCCCGTCGAGAAGACCCTGACAGAGGACGCCACACCGAAACTCGTCGTCCCCACGAACCTCGACGAGTCGACGTGGCGGAACGACCTGCTTGCCAGCCAACTCGACGACGGGACCGTCACGGATGTGAACAAGTCGAACGGTAAGGTTCGGATTACTCTCGGCAACCTCCAGAACGTCAATCCGAACACCGACTCCCGGTGGACCGTCCGCTGTGCCATCACCACCGATGGGGATGAAACCAACATCTTGGGAGACGTGGACGAGCCCCCGAAGGTCCTGAACGGCGGCGTCGGTCGTGGCGGCACGACCGAACACACGGCCGAAACAAACAGCGACTTGCTCGTGATCCCGAACGGTCGATGGATCGACGTCGATAGCATCGCTGAGATCCGGCTCGGACCGACTGCCACGACGGACGTCCCGAATCAGGGCGGGTTCAACGGCGGTCAGGGCATGGGTGTCTCGTACAAGATCGAGGACGGGGCGAGCGACCGGACCGTCTACATGACGGTCGAGGTGACCGGCGACCCCGGCAACTGGCAGGCGAAGACGGTGAAACTGACCGACGACCCGAACAACTGCTGTCAGTCGAAGTCGCTCACCCCCGAGGCCGCCCGGGAGATCCGCGAAACCGGCGAGCCCGACGTCCTCGACGTCGAAAACTACGCGACCTCGTCGTTCCAGACCCAGGACGGGAACTTCGGTGGCTACATCGAGATGATTCGGTCGATGGAGGACGCCACAATCCGGATCACGGGCCTGCACGGTCGCGTTGACATGCAGGTCGTTTCGGGTGACGTCGATCTCACAGTTGCCGATGCGGACAAGCGGCAGCGTTACGTCTACAACAATACGTCGTCGATCGACTTCGAGGTCACCGCCGAGGGGCTCACCGACGGGCGGGAGAACGTCGACCTCAAGGTCCGCGACAGTCAGGGCCAACAGCTCGACAGTACGTCGCCACGGGTCGACCGTGAGACCATCGACCTGAACCGCGAGAGCGAAACGTTCACCCTCACGTGGCAGCCCGAGTGGGGAAGCCTCAGCAGCGGGACGAGCTACGAGGTCATCGCCCAGGGGGAAACCGACCAGACGTTCGCGGAGGTCCGGGTCCTCCAGCAGGGCAACGCCTACGTCGATGTCGAGATCGTCGACCACGACGGGCCGGTCGAGTACGGCGACGACCTCACGGCAGAGGTTCGCGCCACGAACGTCGGGGACAAGCAGGTCAACGACACCCAACTGGGGCTCTCACTTGCGGGCTCCAGTGGCCCCCAGGAGCAGATCGACCTCGACCGGGGCGAGTCCAAGACCGTCACGATGACGTACGACACCGGGAACCTCGACACCTCCAACATCGGCGAGACGACGTTGAAGGCAACGTCGAACAACGAGAAAGTCACGACACCGGTGAACATTACCCGTCCGAAACTCATCCTCGATCCGTCGATCTCGGACCTGCCGGCCAAGCAACCCGGCCTCAACCAGAGCATCGCCTTCACCCTGGGCGAGAAGACCGGCGGGGCGTCGATCAATATCGACCTCAGGGACACCGGCTCGGCCGTCCGGTACGACGCCAACGCCGACCGGAACTGGAACGTCGTCGAGGGCAACGGCTCGATCGGTCTCAACACGAACAACAACCGCGTGACGAGCGTCACGTACCAGACGAACTCCTCGCACGATCTGGCGGGCGACCGGATCGTCCTCGACGCCGGCGCCACCAACACCACGACCGCCGACCCGAACGTCCTGTACACCGTCCAGTACGAACTGACGAGCGCGAACAACTACCCGCAGGGCGAGACGAACTCGACGACCTTCGAGACGACGGAGCCGTCCTGACGGATTCGGTGGAACTGCGCCGCTTCCGGGGACGTGATCCGGTCGCGTCACCGTGGGCATAAGTACGAGCGGACCGCATGGGGATGCGTGTCCGACCAGTTCGACGGCGACGCCCCGGCGCCGGGCACGGTCGACGACGTCCCGACGGTCACGTGTTCGCGTTGTGACCGATCGTGGGACCTGTCCTACGAGCTGGACGAGCTCCGCATCGGCAACCAGGCCGTCGAGAAGTTCGCGCTGGACCACAAACAGCACACCGGCCACTTCCCGGACGAGGTGACGGCGTGGCTGGCGGACTGCCGGCAGTGTCCGGACGGCGAGGCGTTCCTCTCCGAGCGGCCGGCGCGCCGCTGGGCGGAGGCCCACGCGCGCCACACCCGTCACGACATCTCGATCAAACACGGGGACGGGGAGGACCCCTCGCTCGTCCAACCGGGCGACGGTTGACCGGGCGGCGGCTGGGGAATCTTTTTCGAGGCGCCGGTCCACCTGGGGACATGGACGACGCCGCGGCGGGCGAGCCCGACCGCCTCGAGGCGGAGTCGGTGACGGTCGAGGAGCTGCACCTCGGGCTGGACGAGCTCGAGGAGACCGTCGACGACCCCTCCGAACGCCGGGCCGTCGAGCGGGCCAGGGCCCGGTTGGAGGAGATGGCTGTCGAGGAGGTCGGCGACGGGATCCGGAAGTTCACGCGCCGCGACATCGCCGAATCGTTCGTGGGCGCCATCCTCGTCTCGCTCCCGCTGCTCGTCGAGGACGGCGTCTTCGAGATCGCCGCGTTCCTCCGGGAGACCCCGGGCGTGTGGGCGCTGAACCTCGGGTTCCTGTTCGGAATGACCGTCGGGCTGTTGTACGTGGCGGACTTCCGCGAGATCGTCATCACCAGACCGATCTTCGGGATCGTCCCGCGTCGCCTCCTGTCCGTGCTCGTGGTCTCGTTCCTGACGGCGGCGTTCATGATGACGCTGTGGG
>CAYLJD010000141.1:0-4982 GCA_964383875.1 uncultured Halobacteriales archaeon | reverse complement strand
TCGTAGCGACGACCGTCGCGTACGTGGTCGGTCGGGATCGCCGGCTGGCGCTGTTCGCCGGTGGACTCTCCGGAACAATGGCGGCGCTGGTGACGATAGTTGCTAAGTAACTGATCGACACTTCCGGAAGGGCAATCTCGAACAGGAGGTGGGTGCCCGCACGCCTCCGGCATCCGCACTAAAGAGCCTGACCCCGGCCAGTCTCGGCGCTCGGGCTTCCGGGGCGGCTACAGCTGTGGTATTGCATGCCGTGACAGTTTTACACAAACGGTCGGGCTTGGGATACATACTGCTATATTTGGGAGCCTCGAGGTCTATATTGTCGTGTATATTCCATATTTGGCCCATAAAAACGGAATATATTTTGTCTATTTGTGCACTTTTGACGGGCTTTCCTGGCACAAATATTATTATGTCCTGTTGAGATAGCCACTTTCGACCTCAGCGGAGCTGAGGGCACCGAGGTGACAAGGCATGGCACTTGGCTTGGTGGAATGGGCAATGGTCGTACTGCCGTGGTTGATCGTCCTGTTCGCGCTTTACCTGCACTGGCGCGACGAGAACCAGGGGTATCCGGAACGCATGCGGGAGATCGAGGAGGTGGACTGACCGATGGCCGAATTAGGCATGGTCGTCACGTTCGGCGCGTACCTCCTCCTCCTGCTCGGCGTTGGCGCGTACTTCTTCGTCAAGGGGGAGGGACGACTGGAGCGGCTCACTGACTACCTTCTCGCGGGCCGGGAAGCGGGGACGTGGACGTCGGCGTTCTCTCAGGTCGCCTCGGCGGCCAGCGGCTTCACTTTCTTCGGCTGGGTCGGCGCCGGCTACTTCCTCGGCGTCCACGCGTTCCTGTACGTGAGCTTCGCGGTCGTCATGCAATTGGTTACGTGGCGGTACATCGCGCCGAAATTCCGCCGTCAGTCAGGCGAGTACGATAGTGTCACGATGGTCGACCACCTGGCCCGACACTTCCGGGGGAGCAACGAACGAGGCGGCGACGTGATCAGGGTTCTCGGGACGCTGATCGTCGTTGCGTTCATGGGCGTCTACCTGGCGGCTCAGATGCAGGCGGTCGGGCAGACCGCGGAGGTTGCCTTCGACTTCCCCTACGCCTTGACGATCGTCATCGCAGGTGGCGTCGTGGCCATCTACACCGCACTCGGTGGCTACAACGCCTCGATCTGGACCGACTACCTCCAGGGCTGGTTGATGGTGGTCGCTGCGATTGCCTTCCCGGTCGCCGCGATCTGGAGCGTTGGCGGGTGGAACGCCTTCCTCGACGGCGTCGCGAGTGCCGGCGGTGCCGGGCTGATCACCTGGACCGGCGGCCAGGAGACCCAGGCCGCGCTGTTAAGTTTCGCCGGCCTCTTCGGAATTGCACTCGGTTTCATCGGCCAACCACACGTCATGCAGCGGTTCCAGGCTATCGAGTCACCAGACCGACTCAGCCGTGGGGCCGTCATCGCAACCGTACTGTCGGCGATTCGGCTCTCCATGCCGATCTTGATCGGCATCAGCGGGTACGTCCTGCTCGACAGCGTGAGCAATGCCGAGAACATCATGATCGAGGCGCTGCCCTCGCTGTTCCCGCCGTGGATCGCGGGCATCCTCATGGCCGGCATCATCAGCGCGATCCTCTCGACCTCGGACTCCATGTTGCTGCTCACGGCGTCCGAGGTGACTCGGTCGATCTACGAGCGCTTCATCAACCCCGATGCGAGCCAGCGGGAACTCATCCTCATCGGGCGCGTCGCACTGGTCCTCTTCATGGCTATCGCGGTCGGGATCGCCGTCATGGACATCAGTTCGATCTTCGCACTGATCGTCTTCGGCTGGACCGGCCTCGCGGCCTGTCTGGGCGTCCCCCTGGTCATGCTCCTGTTCTGGGAGGAAACGACGGCTCCCGGAGTCATCGCGGGAATGATCGTCGGGTTCTTCGCGACCGCGGTCAACAACCAGATGCTCCTCACCGACATCTACCCGCTCGTCGCCTACCCTGCGACCTTCATCGCGGTCATCATCGTCTCGCTCCTAACGGAGCGCAAGCCCGCCGTCAGCGCCGGCGCACCGAGCGACGACTGATCCCGGCTACCCCTTTTACGCGGTCGGCGCGGCCTCGAACAGGCGGCCGTACCCCGCACCGGCAGCAGCCGTCTCGAGGTGGGCCAACGTGTCCCAGAGCGTTGCCTGGTTGCTGGTCACCACGGGCACCCCGAGGTCGGCCTCGAGGGACTCGTGAATCTCCGCGGTGCGATAGTTCGCACAACTGATGACCAACGCCTCGGCACCGGCGAGGTCCATCGCCCGGGCCTGCCGGTACGCCGACTCAGGGAACCGCTCCCCGATCGCCTGCCCGGTTTCGATTCCGAGTCCGTCGAAGGCGACGACCTGGAAGCCCTGCTCTGCGAGGTAGTCGCGTTCGATTTCGTTGAGTTGGTCGACATAGGGCGTCGCGACGGCGATCCGCCGGGCGTCGATCGCATCCAGGGCACGCCCGATCGAGGCGGCCGTCGTGACACTGGGTACTCCGAACTGATCCGTGATCCGCGTTTCCAGGTCCTCTGGGCCGTTCAGGATGCTGCTCGTGGTGCACCCGAGCGTGATGACGTCGACGTCGGCCGTTGCGAGCCGCTCACAGCAGGGATCGAGCTCGTCGGTCATGTCGCGCAACTCCTCGGTCGTCCCGGCGTCGAGCTTGAGCCGGGCGGTATGTACGGAGAGGCCCTTGGGGAGGTGAGCGCTGAATTCTGGCTCCGCCGTCGTGTTCAGCGACGGGACGATCAGGCCGATCCGCGCTCGCCAACCATACATATCCGCCAGGACGGCGGCTGCCGTCAAAAGGGTTCGCGGCCTCAGTCCAGGTCGAAGATTCGCTTCGGGTTCGTCCGGATCATGGTGTTGATGTCCGTTTCGGAGACGCCGGCCTCGAGCATCTCGGCGATGAACATCCGAAACATCTCCATCGCTGGCGGGTTACCCGCCGCGCCGCCGTCGGTCGCCATCACGACGCTTTCGGGCCCCACCGCGTCAATGCCGTCGATGTAGTCCTGGATGGTCGCACACTCGTCGAGTAGCTCGGTCGTGCAGATATAGTGAAATTCGAGCGTGGCACCGAGGTCGGTGATCGTCCGCATTTGGTCAAGCGAATAGTCCAGGAAATCGACGTTCGGATGCTGGACGAGAAACTCTGAAACGCCGCGATCGGTCGCCGCGTCGACGAACGCGATGGCCTCCGCCGGGCTGACGTGGGACAGCCCCGGGACCATATCGTGGTCGGCAATACGATCGATCACCGCGAGCGTCTCGTCAGTGAGTTCGTCGTTCTCGTCAAACAGCGAGATGCCTGGCGTGCCGTCCTCGCGGGGCGTCTCGTCTTCGAGGTGGGGTATCTCGCCGGTGAGGAGGTGGTGCGTCGCGGTGATCGAGGGGAGCCAAACGATCTTGCAGCCGTAGGACGCGGCGCCGTCGACCGTGCGGGGGTTCATCCCACCAACCCACTCGTTGAGGGTGACCCCGCCAACGACCTCGAATCCGGTCTCTTGGGTGGCCATTTGCGCCCTGGCGCCGGTTTCGAAGTGGTGGCTCTTGATACCGATCGCCCGCATGCCGTTGTCCCTGGCCTTCCTGGCGGCCGAGAAGTGCGTGTCGTGTCGGGGGACCGCGTCAGGCCCCGTGTGCATGTGCGTGTCGACTGCGCCATCGACGAGCTCGTCGACCTGCGCCGAGTCGGAATCGACCATGCACACAGGGCGGGGGTTCGCCAATTAAACCTTGGCACGGTACACTGAAGCGCCACGCGAGGCTCCCTGGGGGTATGGGCGACAATTACTACGGGTGGCGGACGCGGATCGGCTTGCTGACACCTTCAGTCAACACGGTCACGGAAGTCGAGTTCGCCAGACATCTCCCCGACGGCGTCTCCAGCCACGCTGCGCGGCTGGGGTTACCAAGCCCGGTCGACGTCGAGGCAGTCCGGCGGATGAACGACGATGTCACGCAGGCCTGTGAGCTGCTCGCGGACGTCCACCCAGACGTCGCTGTCTACGGCGTGACATCGGGCAGTTTCGTCGACGGGAAGGGCGGGGACGTCGCGCTCGAGGAAGAGATCTCGGAGCACCTGGGCGTACCCTGCGTCGCCACGGCGGCAGCCGCACGCCGCGCCTTTGACGAACTCGGGATCGAGTCGATCGTGATCCGAACCCCCTACCTGAATGCCATCAATCGCGAGGCGGAGACCTTCTTCGAAGCCTACGGCTACGACGTACTCGAGATCAGTGGTGAGGAATTCGAGACTACCGCCGACTACGGATCCTCCCGGCCGGAGGGCGTTTACCGGGCCGTCAAGGAGATGGACCACGAATCTGCAGACGCCGTGTTCATCAGCGGGATGGAGTACCACGGCGTCCCAATTCTCACCGACCTCGAGGCGGATTTGGGCAAGCCTGTGATCACCGCCCACTCCGCGACGCTCTGGGACACGCTCCGAACGGCGGGGGTTGACGACGCCGAGGTAGATCTGGGCGTGCTGTTCGGGTGCCCGAATCCTTAAGCCGCGCGGGCCAGCACACCCGGCGATGGAACCCATCGACTTCGGCGAGGGGCGGTCCTACGAACCCGACGAAGACTGGCGCCGGCTCGAGATGGCCGGGAGCGACCGGGTCAGTCTCGAATTCTTCGAGAAGCCGCCCGGCCACACCTCGCCTCTGCACCACCACGAGAATCACCAGGTCTGCGTCGTTCTCGAGGGCCGGGTTGTCTTCGAGAACGACGCCGGCGAGTCCCACGATCTTGGGAAGTGGGACTCGCTGTTACTCGAGAGCGACGAGCCCCACTCGGCGACGAACCCAGGCGACGAGGTGGCGAAGGGCGTCGATATTTTCGCGCCCGGCCGCCCCTTCGAGTACTGGACCGACCGCGACGATGACCTTTAATCCAGATCGAGGATCCGCCGTGGGTTGTCGCGAACCATCGTCTCGACGTCG
>CAYLJD010000140.1:3892-5011 GCA_964383875.1 uncultured Halobacteriales archaeon | reverse complement strand
ACGATCCGCAGATCCGGAACGAGGTCTACATCCATCGATGACGAGCCGGACTCCGTCACGGCGACGAGCTCGTGGGTGCCAGGCTCGTAGTGTTCGTAGCCACCGAGGTCGGGTTTGATGTCCAGTAGCTGGATTCGGGCTGTCGAGACTCCAGCCGAGACGGTGGTCTCGCCCACCTTCTCCCCGTGTGGCCCGACGAGGTTGAGCCGATTTACGGCGTGGCCATCCTGCAGGCGCACCACGAGATCCGACTGATCGACCTCCACACCGCTAATTGGTGAGTCCGCTGGTGGATCTCGAGGTCCAGTCGGATCGTCCCCATCACCGAGACACCCTGCAAGGACACCGATGCCAGCGAGCGTGCTGCTTTGCAGGAGTCGACGGCGAGTCAGTCGGTCACTCATGGGACCGCCCTCCAGGGTGGCCAGATCTGCCATCCGGTGATCCGATCGATCATGTAGACGGCCAGCAAGAACAGCGAGACCGGTACTGCCAGTTCGAAGAGAATCGAGACAATGAGGAGTTCCACACTGTACAGCGAGGCCACGGCTGTATCGCCGACGTAGCCGCGTTGGGTTCGCCACCAGCTTTCTGGATGATACCGGGCGGTGACGCCGCCGATCCGCCGCGGGACTGTCGCCTCCACGGTGCCGTTATCCGTGGTGTTGAATCGCTGGCCCTGAACGAGGACGAATCCGTCCCGGGAGTCCGTGTTGATCGGGGCACCGCTCTCCGCGTTCCTGAGACGGACGCTGACGGTGACCGAATCGTCGGATCGGTTCAGGATCGCGACGCTCAGGTTGCTCTCGCTGACCGGGACATCGAGGACCGTATCGGGATCGACGTCGACGTCCACGCCGCGGACGAGTCCCTTCGCCTCCACCGCCTCGAGATCGTGTTCATCCGTGGCCGTTCGCGAGACGATGCCGTAACTCGCGAGGTAGGATCCCTCGAGGGCGTCGAGGAGAACGTCCTCTGGAAGAGACGGAGCCGACTTGGATTTGCCGTAGACTTCGGTCAGTTCGACCGTCCAGGCCGGGTACGGTGTGGGTCCCGGTTCGAAGGGGTAGGCGTGGACCTGGAGGGGATGCAGGGGCGAGTGATCGACGGAATGGTCGG
>CAYLJD010000140.1:0-3858 GCA_964383875.1 uncultured Halobacteriales archaeon | reverse complement strand
CAGACCCCGCGGACGTTCCCGTTCGGCAGCGAGTAGCCCAGCCAGGGATGGGTCTTGTAGAGAACCAGGCCCAGGTCGCCGTTTGGCATTTTCGCCCGGTAACCAGCGATGGTGAGATCGTAGTCGGTAACCTCGATGGAATCGCGAACGGTGATCGTCTCCTCGATCGGTTCTCGTCGAATACTCCAGTGCTGGCAGGTCTCGTTCACTACCCAGGTACACTCTTCGATGCGTTTGGTGAATGAAACTCGGATCTCTGCAGCGAGTGTGAGGGTGTGACTCCTACCCGTATCAGCGGAGAGATCGTAGTCGAGCGCCGGCGTCTGACTCCCTGGTGCCGTCCGGGTCGTCGACCCGTCTATTTCGAGTTGCGTATGGCGAATTTCGTGGCCACCGAGTGTCCAAAATTCGCGATAGTGTCCCTCCGAATCGTCGTCCGGAATACGGACGCGATAGTCCACAGTCCCGAGCAGTGTTCCGTTCGATGCGACGTAGTGTGGGTTTTCGTCCGGCGAGAGGTGGGCCTGTGTCGAGGGCTGGACGGCGAAGATGGTCGCATGGGCCTCCGTGATGAATCGGCCGGCCTCCAGGTCGGCGTGGCGAGGATATACCGAGGTGTCCCCACCGGTCGAGGGGAACCGAAGCTGCTCGCCCCGGTTCCACCGTTCGACCGCCTCGGGTGGCTGATCCAGTGGGACATCGGTCGCGGGAGCCAACGTACAGATGTCGGGATCGTCCTCGTCGACGCGAGATTCCAGCTCGCTCTGATTCGTGAGGTCCGCATCGCCAGCCCAGAGCCGGCAGGCGGTCGACTGATTGACGCCATGGCCCGGCTCGTGGGGTGGGTGCGCGACCGTCGGACCAGAGAGATGGGCGAGTGCAACCAGGGCGAGCGCCGGCAGCAACAGTGACCGCTGGGCGCTCAGAAGCTGCAACTCGATCCCCCGGCGACGACGTTGTTCAGCAGGAACGCGATGATCACCGTTCCAAGGGGTGCGACGATGACCCCCCAGATGATGGCCTGGTTGCGCGCCTCTTTGAGTTCGAGTTTGAACTCCGCCCGCCGGACCACCGGAAGCGCGACTGTCGCTCCGAGCGCGATGACGCCGCCGACGAGCGGCCCGCCGAACTGAATCAGCGTGAAGATGTTCTTGATCGTCGTGGCCATGGCGGTCCCGCAAAAGGCCGTCCCCGATGATTGCGCGAGCGCCGGCTGACTGGCGAGGACGCCGAAGGCTAACACCGGAAGCGCCATCGAGGCCACTCGCGGGAGCAATGCACCGATACCGTTCGTCTGGATCCAACTGTTGCCAGGGTCGTCTTGGCTGAGCATGGCTGTAGCTACGCACTCGAAGCGAGGCATTTCCCCTCACCCTCCGAGGTGCTTCATTCGTCCAGGCTCTGCATTCACCTATAAAATTTACCGTTTGATGCGTGTGGAAACTGCATGATAGCGGTGCAATTTGCCTATATTATATTACAACTACATTATAGAACAATACGTTCGTTAGACACTATCACAGCCCTCGAAGATGGTTACGCCACCGCTTCCTCGAGTTCGTAGTATCGCTTCCGAATCGTCGCCGGTGTCACTTCAGCGATACGTGCCAGTTCGGACTGGGTGAGGCCACCCTGATGATTGACGCTCGCCAGATACAGGCAGGCCGCTGCCACGCCTGCCGGGTTCCGACCGTTGGCGATCCCGGAATCCTCGGCAACGTCCGCGAGTTCGACCGCACATCGCGTGACGGCTGGATCGGCATCGACGGCCGAGGCCATCGGTTGGATCCGTTCGCCGACACCGATGACCTTCGCTTCGAGGCCGAGTTCCGAATTGAGGACCCGGAAGCCCAGCGTGATCTTGTCTTCGTCACGGTTCGAGACCTCAGCGACGTCGCCGACACTCCAGGGAAGCCCGCGAATCCGAAGGGTCGCGTACAGACTGCCTGCAGCGATCGTCTCGATCGAGCGACCCTGAATGAGGTCCGCGTTGTGTGCCTCCCGGTAGATGGCACACGCCTCGTCCCGGATCCGCTTCGAGAGTTCGAGCGCGCCGACCATCCGCGCGATCTCCGTGCACGCGTGGGCGAGATTGCGTTCGGCCTTGGTCCGCCACCTGGCCCGGCCGTGGTGTTGCCGTAGCCGGCCGATCTGGCGTCGTTTCTTCCCCGAGAGTGGATTGCCGTTTGCATCTCCACCGAAGCTGATCTCCGTCGAGAGGCCACGATCGTGACGCGATGGCGTCAGGGTCGGCCCCGTCCGCCGCGGATCGTCGTCTGACTCGTCGAAATGCGTCCACTCCGGCCCGTGATCGATGCGGTGGACGTGGACGACGAGGCCGCACTCACTGCACCTGATCTCTCCGCCATCGGTGAGGAGTGTGCCCGAACATTCGGGACAGTCGTCTGCGTTGGTCGTCTTGCCATTCTCCTCGTCGAAGCCACGTTCGTAGATATCTCTCAGTGACATGAGTTGAATCGAGACGATCCTGTGTGAATCGCCCCGCACCCCTCGGGGGGTGGATAAAATCGACATGGTTCGGCGAACTCGTGCTTGCCTGGAGTGACGCGAGTGGCCGCCGTATGGCAACAGGGGAACCGGAGACCACAACGGCCTTAGCAGGAGACAGAGAAGCGTGGCCAATGCGCCGTGTCGTCCTGTTGGTCCTCGTCGTTTCAGTACTGGCACTGGGCGGGTGTGTCGAGAATGTACCCGAAGACGGCGTCGTTCCGACGACGACTCACGATGCGGCAACGCCCACAGTCGACGGCGAACTCGTCGTTCACTACATCGACGTCGGCCAGGGAGATTCGACGCTGCTCGATTTTCCCAACGGGGAGACGATGCTCATCGACTCCGGTGACTGGCCACAGGACGGCGAGCACGTCCTCGCCTACCTAGAGAAACAGGGCATCGACCGAATCGACCATCTCGTCGCCACCCATCCCCACGCCGACCACATCGGCGGTCACGAAGCGGTCATCGAACACTTCGAGGGGGACGGTGAGGGCATCGGCGCTGCCTACGACTCTGGACTTGCCCACACGTCGGGGACGTTCGAGGAGTACCTCGACGCCATCGAGCGCCACGACGTCGACCTGTTTTCAGTCACGGCGGATGACGAATTGACCATCGGGAATGCGTCGGTCAGGTTTGTCAATCCACCCGCCGATCCGGAATCAGGGGATCTCCACGCAAACAGCGTCTCCCTGGTCGTCGATTACGGCGAGACGGAGTTCTTGTTCACCGGCGACCTCGAAGCGTCCGGGGAGGAGCGAGTCGTCGAGAACGCTGGCGATGCGCTCGACTCGGACGTCTACCAGGCCGGTCACCACGGCTCCAGCACGAGTTCGTCGCCAGGGTTCCTTGATGCCGTCCAGCCCTCGATTGTGGTTATTTCGAGTGCGCTCGACAGCCAGTATGGCCATCCCCACGAGGAGACGCTGGAGGCGTTCGACGTACGAGGCTACGAGACCTACTGGACCGCCGTCCACGGCAATATAACGATCCAATCGAATGGAACCGGCATGACCGTCGAGACGACTCACGAGACCACTACGGATCCCGACGCACTCGGAGCCGAGAAGGTCGGGAGCATCACCGTTGGCACGCTCCATCCCACCGGCTATGTAGCCGGCCGACCTCTAGCCGGATAACATGACCACGACCGTCTTGGCCACACTCGACCGGGTCGTCGATGATGTAGACGCCGTCTTGCTCGTGGAAGGGGAAGATGGCGTCACTGACGAGATCGTGGTCGACGTCGACGAACTCGACGAGCGTGGTCGGAAGGAAGGTTCTATCCACGAATTCACGCTCACCGAGACGACTATCGAGGAGATCTCATATCTTCAGGAC
>CAYLJD010000139.1:0-5036 GCA_964383875.1 uncultured Halobacteriales archaeon | reverse complement strand
CCCGAGCCTTCGAGCGCGTCGAAGCGGTAGGCACTCTCGTCTTCGAGTTCCTCGCGGACCTGGGGGACCGTGGCGATCCGCTCGTCGGTGTGGTACTCCTCGATGAAGGCCGTGGCGTCGAGAACGAACATCTACCGTTCGACGATCATGCGGTCCTTGACCGCCTGGACTCGACCGACGGGGATCTTGAGGCGGCCGGCCTCGTCCCGCTCGAACACCGAGTCGTCGCGCGCTTCGTCCTGTTCGACGAGGAGGTGCTGGAGCCGCCCCGTCTCGATGTCCATCGTGATGTTGTACAGCATCCCGAGTTCCGCGCCGTCCGACCCGTCGACTGCCTTGCCCGACAGGTTCTCGGCCAGTATGTCTGCCATTACGCGACCTACCGAGGCCGACTACATAAACGCCACGGGGCGTCTGACGCGCGTCTGGCGCCGGTGCGCGGTGGCTTTTTGCCCGTCGGACCCCCGAGGGCTGTTGTGAACCGACGGCGATTTCTGGGGGTCGCGGTGGCTGCCGGGACGGTCGGGCTGGCCGGCTGTGGCGCCGGGAGCGATGGCGGTGACGGGGCGACGGCCACCCGGACCCAAACCGAGACGCCCACGCGGACGCAAACCCAGACACCCCCGCGGACACAAACCGGGACGGCCACGGGGACGCCGACGGGAACCGATGCCGGTGACGGGGTGGCCCAGACCGTCGCGGTCGGCGGCGACGGCCTCCGGTTCACGCCGGAATCCTTCGAGGTTGCGGCGGGTGCGGCGGTCGAGTGGGTGTGGGAGGGGAACAGCCACAACATCGTGCCCGATGCCATCCCGGACGGGGCGACCTGGCAGGGGACGCCGGGTGGAGCCGGCGACGTCTACGACGAGGGCTACCGACACCGTGCCTGGTTCGACGTCCCCGGGACGTACACGTACTACTGTGCCCCCCACCGGGGCGTGGGCATGGCGGGGTCGTTCACCGTCGTCGAGTGAAGCCGATGACCTTATCCGCAACCGGCGGATGAGTCGGGCTAGACACTTCTCAGGGTGATTCGATGGCAGAGACCGACACCGACGGCGAGGCCGCCGCGCCGCTACGGACGCCCATCGTTGCCGTCCTCGGCCACGTCGACCACGGCAAGACGAGCCTCCTGGACCGCATCCGTGGCTCGGCCGTCAGCGAGGGTGAGGCGGGCGCGATCACCCAGCACATCGGCTCGACGGCGGTCCCACTGTCGGTCGTCTCCGACATCGCCGGCGACCTGGTCGATCCGGACGACTTCGACCTGCCCGGCCTCCTGTTCATCGACACCCCCGGCCACCACGCCTTCTCGACGCTCCGTGCCCGTGGCGGGGCGCTCGCCGACATTGCCATCCTCGTCGTCGACGTCACCGATGGGTTCCAACCACAGACCGAGGAGGCCCTCGACATCCTCTCGCGGACCGAGACACCCTTCGTCGTCGCGGCGAACAAGGTCGACGCGGTTCCTGGCTGGAACCCGACCGAGAGCCGTCCCTCGCAGGCGGCCCTGGACGCCCAGTCCGACCGGACGCGCTCGGACGTCGAGGATCGGCTCTACGAGATCATCGGTCAGCTCTCGGACGCCGGCTTCTCGGCGGATCTGTACTGGCGGGTCCAGAATTTTGGGGCGAACGTGGGCGTCGTTCCGGTCTCGGCGATCACCGGCGAGGGCGTCCCCGACCTCCTGACCGTGCTCATGGGCCTCTCCCAGCGGTACCTCCTCGACGAGATGGCCGTCGACGCCGCCGGTCCCGGCGCCGGGACCGTTCTCGAGGTGACTGACACACGCGGGTTCGGGACGACCGTCGACGCCATCGTCTACGACGGGACGATCCGGAGTGACGACACGATCGTCGTCGGTGGGGTCGGCGATCCGATCGTCACCGACGTGCGGGCGTTACTCACGCCGAAACCGCTGGCAGAGATCCGGACGGAGACGGAGTTCGAGCAGGTCGACGCCGTGGTTGCCGCGGACGGCATCAAGATCGCAGCGGCCGACCTCGATGACGCCATTGCCGGCGCCCCGATCCGCGTCGTGCGGGACCGCGACCTGGCGTCGGTGATCGAGGACGTCCAGTCCGAGCTGGCCGAGGTCGCCGTGACGACCGACGAGGAGGGCGTCACCGTCAAAGCCGACACACTCGGCAGTCTCGAGGCGCTGGCCGAGTCGTTGGCAGACGCCGAGGTGCCGGTGATGCGGGCCGAGGTCGGTGACGTCGCACCCCGGGACGTCCGCGTCGCCGAGACGGCGACCGATCCGGTGTACCGGGCGATCCTGGCGTTCAACGTCGACGTCCACGATGACGCACGCGACCTCGCCGACCAGGAGGGTGTCCGGTTGTTCGAGCACGACGTCATCTACCGGCTGATCGAGGACTTCGAGGAGCACCTCGCGGCGGTCGCACAGGAACAGCAGTCCCAGGTCATGGCGAATATCACCCGGCCGGCACGGTTTCGGATTCTCCCGGACCACACCTTTCGCCAGTCCGACCCGGCGGTCGTCGGCATCGAGGTCACGGGCGGGGTGCTCCGGCGGAACACGGCTGTCGCCGCCTTTGACGGGGCCGACCCAGAGCGCGTCGGCCAGCTGAAGTCGATCCAGGACGAGGGCGAAGACGTCGACGAGGCCCGCCAGGGCGAGCGGGTCGCCGTGTCGATCGACGGCCCGACCGTCGGCCGGGATATCCGGGAAGGCGACGAACTCTGGGCCGAGCTCCCGGAGAAACACGCGAAGATCCTCGAACAGGAGCTTCGCGAGGAGATTTCCGGCGGCGAGCGGGAGGTCCTGGCGCACTATCTCGAAAAGCGGCGGAACCAGGACCCGTTCTGGGCCAAGTGAGCTGGGTGGGCGGAGTTGAGTCCCGAATACGGTCGGGCAGTCTCACAAAGTAATAATATTTAATTATCCGGGCCCGCTGTGCCCACGTGTGGTCGACACGACCAGTCGAGTTTCCCGCTCGGACGGGCTGTTGGGTGCGATCGCCCTGCCGCTCGGACTGGCGGTGCTCGTTGGCGCGTTCCCGACGATTCCGATGTCGCTCGCCCTCGGCGTCGGTGGCGTCCCAGCCGGGGCTGGCGTCTGGTACGCACTGTTCAGGGAACCAGTAGTTCGACCGTAACGAGTCACTTGGCCATTCGGGGCGCGTCGTCCGGGTACGCGCGCTTGACCTGGAGGGCAGCGCTGGCGGCGAGCCCGGTCGCGATGTCATCGCGCTCGTCGTCGTCGATGCGGAGGTCGGCGGCTTCGGGGACGTAGTTCGCGCTGACCAGGCCACCGATCGGCGGCTGGACAGCCACGGTCGCCCGCGGGCCGTTGGACCCGTCGCTGATCTCCGAGCCGACGACAAACTCGCCGGGCAACAGCTCGCGAGTGCGGGCGGCGACGGTCGCGAGGTCCCGCCGCAGCCGGCGGCGCTCGTCCGTCGACAGCTCCGTGACGCCACGACTGTCGTCCGGCAGATTGCCGTACATCTGGGGTCTCCCCCGGGGTTGGGTGGGTGGCCGGATAAACCCCTCGCCACCGATCTGTTAGGGTTCGGGTCCGTCTCCGGCGTGGCCAGACGCCCGTTTGGGTCTCTCGCCGGCGGAGGGAGCAGCCCTCCGAGGGAGGACCGCCCAGCCCTCGCCGGTGGCCAAACGCTTTTGCCCCGACCCCGCCTGCCACCGGCTACGGTTTTGCCGGCCGACGGTCGGCACGAGACAATGTCCACGCACGAGATCACACTCACGGTCAACGGGACGGCGGCGGAACTGACGGTGCCGGCGCGGACGCTCCTCGTCCACGCGCTGCGCGACGACCTCGACTACACGGGCCCAAAGGTCGGCTGCGAGAGCGGCAAATGTGGCGCCTGCACGGTCGCCCTCGATGGCGATGTCGTCAAAGCCTGCACCCTGCTGGCAGTCCAGGCCGACGGCGGCGACGTGACGACGATCGAAGGGGTGGCGGACGAGGAACTCCACCCGGTTCAGCAGTCCTTTCACGAGGCCCACGGCCTCCAGTGTGGCTACTGCACCCCCGGGATGGTCATGACGGCCAGAGATCTCCTGGCCGAGACGGCCGATCTCTCGCGGGCGGAGATCCGGCGCGAGCTGAAAGGAAACATCTGTCGGTGCACGGGTTACCACACGATCGTCGACGCGGTCCAGGCCGCCGGAACCGACGCCGATCCGGCGGGTGACTGACGATGTTTCCGGCGCCGTGTGACTACTTTCGGGCGGACACTGTAGACGGGGCGATCGAGCTGCTCTCCACACACGCGGACCGCGATCCGCAGCTGCTCGCCGGTGGCCAGGGCCTCGTTCAGGACATGAAACTGGGCGACGCCACCCCCGCGGTACTCGTCGATGTCGGGGGCATTGACTCTCTCGCGGGGGTTGACCGCACGGACGACAGCGTCGAGATCGGCGCGCTGACCACCCACGCGCAACTCGCGGGACTCGAGGCCGGTGTCCTCGCCGACGCCGCCGCTCACGTGGCCGACCGGCAGGTCCGCAACCGGGCGACGCTCGGCGGCAACCTCGCCGAGGCCGACCCGGCGGCCGATCTCCCGGCAGCCGTCCTCGCTGCAGGGGCGACGCTTGTCGCCAGCGGTCCCGACGGCGAGCGCACGATCGACGCCGACGCGTTCTTCGAGGGCCCCGGAACCACCGCGCTTCGTGACGACGAGATCCTCACCCGCGTCACCATTCACCCCGGCGACGGCGGAGCGTACGCCCGGAAGACGCACCCAGCGTCGGGCTACGCGACGGTCGGCGTCGCCGCCCGCGTCGACGTGGCCGACGACACCGTGAGTGACTGTGGGGTGGGCGTCACTGGCGCGACGGACTGCCCGCACCGACTGCCGTCGGTGGAGGCGGCGGTCACTGAGACCGCCCCAGCTGCTGTGGACGTCGAAGCGGCCGCTGCACGGGCGGCCGACGACCTCGACCGCGACCGGCTCCGGGACGACCCGGCCGTGTCGGGCGAGTACCGGGCCGAGCTCGTTCCGGCCTCCGCCCGGACGGCCATCCGCACAGCCCTGGAGCGTGCGAGG
>CAYLJD010000138.1:0-5327 GCA_964383875.1 uncultured Halobacteriales archaeon | reverse complement strand
CCCGTCCAGTGTCCACGCGGGGTCAACGGCCGCCCGCTCGCTCTCTTCGAACGCGGTCCCGGCCATCGGGTTCTCGCGCTCCACCCAGGGCCCGAAGCCCTCGTCGATAGCGTAGACCCGCGAAAAGCCGGCCCGCTGGAGGCCCGCGGCCCGGATCGACGAGAGGTGGTGCGGGCAGCCGCAGTACGTGACGACGCGGTCGTCCGTGGCCCAGCTCTGGATACCCCCGCCGGTCGAGCCGGGCTGGGCTGGCGAACTCACGCTGCCGTAGACGTGGGCGAGGGCGTACTGGTCGAGCCCGCGGGCGTCGACGAACCGCGCCTCTCGGCGGTAGTACCACGCCTCCACGTCGTCGATGGGGGCGAGCCGAACCGTCTCTCCGTTGACGTCGAGCGTCTCGAGTGCCGACGCGTCGACGGCGGGCGCCGCCGGGGGATCGGGAAACGCCGGCGGTCGCCCGTCCGACGGGGTGTCGTCGGTCGGGAAGTCTCCGTTCGTGGCCAGCGCCTCGTCGATGGTATCGGGGTGGTTGAACGGCGCGCCGGCGGGGTCGCTCGTGGCTGTCGGCGTCCCTTCGGTCGAGGTCGCCGCCGGCCGGTCACCGCCACCCTGACACCCGGCGATGCCGGCAACGCCAATCGTCCCGGCCGCCGCGAGAAACGTCCGTCGGTGCACGGTCGATGGGTTGCGGGACTGCAGCGATAAGCCTGCCGCCCTCACATCGACTCGGGGGCGGCCACGCCGAGGACGCCCAGCGCGTTCGCGACGGTCGTCCGGGCGGCGTCGACGAGCGCGAGCCGCGCCGCCCGCCGGTCCGGTTCCGCGTCGAGGACCGGACACTCCCGGTAAAAGGTGTTGAACGCCTCGGCGAGCGACCGCGTGTACGTCGCGACCACGTGGGGCCGGCGGTCGTCGGCCGCCGCCTCGATCACCGCCGGGAACCGGGCGATCGTCCGCAGGAGGTCCCGTTCCGCGGGATCGTCGAGGATCGCCGCGTCGACGGCACCGGCGTCCGGCACCGCGTGGGTCGCCGCGGCCGCCTCGTCGAGAATGCCGCACGTTCTGGCGTGGACGTACTGGACGTAGGGGGCACTCTGGGCCTCGAAATCGAGCGCGCGGTCCCACTCGAAGGTGATGCCCTTCGTAGGTTGCTTGGCGACGATGTCGAAGCGAACGGCGCCGATGCCCACCTGCCGGGCGATCCGGTCGATGTCGGCGGCCTCGAGGTCGTCGTCGCGGATGCGGTCGTCGAGGCGGGTCTCGACCTCGTGGCGAGCCCGATCGACCGCCTCGTCGAGCAGGTCGTCGAGGTCGACGCCGGTCCCCTCGCGCGTGCTCATCCCCTCGCCACCCGGCAGGTTCACCCAGGAGTAGAACACGTGCTCGAGCCGGTCGGTATCGTGGCCGAGCAGCTCGAGGGCACACGACAGCTGGTCGAAGGCCAACCGGTGGTCCTCGCCGATGACAGTGATCGCCCGATCGTAGTTCGCGAATTTCCACTCGTGGTGGGCGAGGTCCCGGGTCGGGTACAGCGTCGTCCCGTCCGAGCGACGGAAGACGAGGGTCTTCTCGATGTCGAAGGCCGACAGGTCCAGCTGCCAGGCGCCCTCGTCCTCGACCGCCGCCTCGAGGTCCATCAGCCGATCGACGACGTCGGCGGTCGAGCCGTCGCGCATGAACCGCGTCTCCTTGACAAACGTGTCAAACGGGGCCGGCAGCCGCGAGAGTGTCTCGCGCATGCCGTCCAGCACCCGGTCGACGACGGTGGCGACGCGCTCGTAGGTCGGTTCGTCGCCCGCCTCGAGTCCGCGCATGATTGACTGGATCTGGGACTCGGCCGCCTCGGCCGCCTCGGGATCGGCCTCCGACAGGTAGGTGGTCCCATACCGGTAGTAGCGCACGAGGTCGTAGTCCGGCTTCTCGCGCTCGGGCGCCGGCAGGTCGCTCTCGTCGAAGGTCTCGAAGGCCCACGTGAACGTCGCGAGCTGTCGGCCGGCGTCGTTGACGTAGTAGTGTGTCTCGACGTCGTACCCGGCGAAATCGAGCACCCGAGCGAGCGCGTCACCGATGATTGGGTTGCGCGCTCGGCCGACGTGGATCGGTCCGGTCGGGTTGGCGCTGGTGTGCTCGACGACGACGCTGGTGTCGCGGGCCGGGAGCCGGCCGTAGTCATCCTCGCCGGCCGCCGCCAGTGTCTCGGCGAAGTAACGGCCTGAGGGCAGAAAATTGACGTACGGCCCCTGTGCCTGGACGACGGCGACGTAGTCGATCGTCGTGGGGTCGAGCGCCTCGGCGAGTTCCGCGGCAATGGCCGGTGGGGGGCGCTCCGCCCGGGACGCCAGCCGGAAGGCCACGCTGGAGGCGAGGACGGCGTCGACGTCCTCGGGGGGCCGTTCGATCCCGAGGTCGTCGGTGGGATCGCCCCGGGCCGCGAGTGCCTCGCGCAGGGCGTCCTCCACCGCCGTCCGGAGCGCCCGATACATGCCAGCCCGTTTCCTTCGGCAGGTGAAAGGGGTGTCGGGTTCGAGCCGGTGGCGAGCGAAAACGGGTAATGCCGTCCCGTCCAACGGCTCCAACTGAGCGATGACCGACGACCTCCGGCCGGATCGAGTGTACCGGCTCGATCTCGGGTACGTCAACGCCTATCTGGTCGACGACGGCGACGTGACCCTGATCGACGCAGGGATGCCAAACGCAGCCGACGACATCCGGGCCGAAATCGACGCAGCCGGGTACAGCGTGGCGGACATCGATCGGATCCTCGTGACCCACTTCGACATCGACCACGTAGGCGCGCTCGCTCACCTCGAGTGCGATGCACCGATCTACGCCCTGGACCCGGACGCAAGCTTCCTCGACGGCAGCCGCAAATCCCCCCTGACGAACCACAAGGGGCTCCTCCAGCGGGTGTTGGACGTCTGGCTGACCCGCCCGGACAGGCCGGTTCGACGCCTCGACGACGGGGAGACGATCGGCGGCTTTTCAGTCGCACACACGCCAGGCCACACGCCTGGGCACGCGGTCTACGTCCACGAAGCCCTCGAAGTGGGATTCCTCGGCGATATGGTCAGGGCGGAGAACGGCCGCCTGGAGACGCCCGGCTGGGTCATCTGCTACAGTACGACGGAGAACGAGCGAAGCCTCCGGGAGTTCGTGGCACGCGAGCCACCCGTCGACGGGGTGGCGATGGGACACGGCCGGCCGATCGTCGAAGGTGGGCAGGAGGCCCTGTCGGAACTCGCAGAGCGACTCGCGTAATCGGCACGGAGAGAGCATTGTCCCTCGGCGACGGAGGAACAAAGGTATCACTCGTCGTCTCCACACACCGGACAGATGAGCGAATCGACCGGGCCGAAACAGGTCGACGACCCGAACTACCACAGCGAGAACCACACCGCTGCACAGGCGTGTGGCTGGACGAAAAACGCACTCCGCGGCGAGGGGAAATGTTACAAAAATATCTTCTATGGAATCGAGTCCCACCGTTGCATCCAGATGACGCCCGTGGTCAAGTGCAACGAGCGGTGTGTCTTCTGCTGGCGGGACCACGCGGGCCACGCCTACGAGCTCGGTGACGTCGAGTGGGACGACCCAGCCGCTGTCGCCGACGCGTCGATCGAACTCCAGCGCAAACTGCTCTCGGGATTCGGTGGGAACGACCAGGTCCCCCGCGAGGTCTTCGAGGACGCCATGACTCCCCGCCACGTTGCCATCTCGCTCGACGGCGAGCCCTCGCTCTATCCGTACTTGCCCGAGCTGATCGAGGCGTTTCACGCCCGGGACATCACGACGTTTCTCGTCTCCAACGGCACGAAACCCGACGTGCTGGCCGAGTGCGAGCCCACGCAGTTGTACGTCTCCGTGGACGCCCCGGATCGCGCCACGTTCGACGAGACAGTCCGGGCCGTCGAGGGCGACGCCTGGGAGCGGCTGATCGAGACACTCGACGTCCTCGCCGAGAAAGACGACACCCGGACGGTCATCCGGACGACACTCGTGAACGGGCGCAACATGCACCGTCCGGCGTGGTACGCGGCGATGTGCGATCGGGCCGACGCCGACTTCGTCGAGCTCAAAGCGTACATGCACGTCGGGCATTCCCGCGGCCGGCTGGACCGGGACAGCATGCCCGACCACGCGGACGTCGAAGCCTTCGCCGAACGGATCCAGACGTTCCTGCCCGCCCACGACGTCATGAAGACGGTCCCGGCGTCGCGAGTCGCGATGCTCGCCCGCGAGGAGGATACCTGGATCCCGAAGCTCGAGAAAGGGAGCGCGTTCTGGGAGCGCGAACCGGCCCACGCACAGTGACGGTGCGACGCCGACTGGCCGGGCTGCCCCAGCGAGTGGGGCTGCTTAGACTGGCGTGAACCAGTCGGCGTACGCCCCGGGCTGGTCCTCGACGATTTCGAAGAAGCGCGTCTGGATCTCGTCGGTCACCGGCCCCTTGGTGCCGGCACCGATCTGGTTGTCGTCGACCGAACGGATCGGCGTGACCTCCGCCGCCGTCCCGGTGAAGAACAGCTCGTCGGCGGTGTAGAGCTCACCCCGAGAGATTGTCGCGCCATCGTGGACCGTGTACCCGAGGTCCCGGGCGATCTGGATCACCGAGCGACGCGTGATGCCATCGAGGATGCCCTCCGCGAGGCCGGGGGTGTAGATCTCGCCGTCTCGCAGGAGAAACAGGTTCTCGCCGGGCCCCTCGGCGACGTTGCCCTCGGTGTTCAGGACGATCGCCTCGACGTAGTCGTTCCCGCGGGCCTCCAGCGAGGCGAGCACACTGTTGACGTACGCGCCCGTCGTCTTCGCGTTGGTCGGGATCATGTCGGAGCCGTACTTGCGCCACGACGAGATGGCGACGTCGACGCCGTCCTCCAGGGCCTCCTCGCCGAGATACGCGCCCCACGGCCAGGCGGCGATGGCGACCTGCACGGGACAGGAACTCGGATTCAGACCCAGTTCGTCGTAGCCGTAGTAGGCGATCGGGCGGATGTAACACGACTCGAAGTCCTGCCGGCGGATCAACTCGACAGTGGCGTCAGTGAGTTCCTCGCGCGAATACGGAATCTCGAGGTCGTAGGGCTTCGCAGACTGGTAGAGGCGCTCGAGGTGTGCGTCCCAGCGAAATATGGCCCGCCCCTTCGCGGTATCGTAGCAGCGGACGCCCTCGAAGACCCCTGTCCCGTAGTGCAGGCCGTGCGTGAGCACGTGGATCTGGGCGTCGTCCCAGTCGACGAACTCGCCGTCCATCCAGATCGTGTCGACGTCCATCTCGTCGAATCCCATCGTTCTGGCGCTGACTTCGACCAATCTCTCCTTAACAGTTT
>CAYLJD010000137.1:0-5375 GCA_964383875.1 uncultured Halobacteriales archaeon | reverse complement strand
CCCAGTACGCGATGGGCGATCGGGAGACGGACACCGACGACTACCCGGTCCAGATTTCGCTGGTCGTCGAGGAGGCCGTCCAGATCCGTCACGGGTCACTGGAGGCCGCACGCCTCTCCGCCAACCGCCATCTCATCCAGGAGCTCGGCGAGGGGAACTACAAGATGATCCTGCGGAAGTTCCCCCACCAGGTCCTTCGGGAAAACAAGCAAGCGACCGGTGCCGGGGCGGACCGCGTCTCGGATGGGATGCGCCTTTCCTTCGGCAAGATCGTCGGGACGGCCGCGCGGATGGGTGCGAACGAGCGCCTGTTCACCGCCTGGTGTGACGTCGACCAGGCCGATGCCGTCAAGGAGGCCTATCGACGCGCGTACAACAAGATTACACCGCCCTGTCGGATCGTCGTCGAGCGCGGCCAAGAACAGCTTATCGCGTAAGCTACCCACGACTGAAGTTGTGGGGTTCCTCGCTGTATCTATCTGAGATCGCGCGCGGCTGTTGTGGACCAGCCACCGTGGTGAGCCGTGCCGCATCAGACCGGCCGTCCACGGTCGGGTCGGGTGGGAGGCCCGGTGGTGCGAGGGAGGCTTTTACCACCACGTGCCGTTGGTGTCGCCATGCTCCGGCTGGCGGTGACGACTCAGGAAGAGACCTTCGATCGGATGCAGGATCCCCTCGCGGATCGAGGGATCCAGGTCGTCGGGATCGCGGCCGCCGAGCAGGTAATCGATTTCGGGGACGACCTGCCGACGGTCGACGCCGGATTCGTCTTTCCGCCGCGGCTCATGGAAGGCGGAGTCCTCGCCGCCAGACTGGACGTCCCGTGGATCAACGACCGGGAGGCGGTGCTGCGTTCGCGGAACAAGGGTGGTGCGCTGGCCCGCTTCGACGCCGCGGATCTGCCGATTCCGGATACGGTGGTCGTCTCGAATCCGGTGGACCGGACGGAGCTTGTCGCGGCGTACGAACGAGTCGGCCCGGCGGTCGTCGTCAAACCCAACTCGACCACGCGAGGGACGGGGGTGGCCCGTGCCGACGATCTCGACTCGTTTCTCGGCATCTGTGACTACCTTGATCTCGTCCACGACTACCGTGCGACGGGTGATCGGTCGTTCCTCGTCCAGGAGTTCCTCCCCGACGCGAGGGACGTCCGCGCGATGGTCGTCGACGGCCAGTTCGTCGGCGCCGTCGAACGCCACCTCTCCGAAGACGCCCAGGCAGTCGGTCGCTGGAAGCACAACGTCCACCGTGGAGCGACGGCCACGAGCGTGTCCCTCGACCCGCCCCGCCGCCGGCTCGCAGAGCGGGCGGCCGCGGTCCTCGATATCCCATGGCTCGGGGTGGACCTCCTCTGCACCGACCAGGGGACGGTCGTCACCGAGACGAACGCCAGACCGACGATCGACGATCCCGGCAAGTACGAATCAGACATCTACGACGCCCTCGCGAGCCTCGTCGTCGACACCGTGGATCGGGCCACCGACGACTAGCTCGACGAGTGCTCGTTCACGCGCTGCCGAATGGTCCGAGCGACACCGGCCGGGAGGAGCAGGGTCCGCGAGCCGGAGGCGCCGTCGTCCAGGGATACCCTGACGAGGCCGAGCGGGCCGAGGGTGTAGGTCGAGACGTGTCGGACGGCATCGAGGTCGATGTCTCGCCCTCGGTAGGTGAGTGTGCCCGAGGCAGGATCGACCTGGCCTTCGTTTGTCGCTACGACGTAGAGGCCAAACAGCGCGACGACATCGAAGATGACGACAGCAAAGGCCGCCAGCACCGAGACCGTAGCCAGATACCAGAGGGCGGCAGCGCTGGCCAGCGACGTGACCGCCAGCCACCGCCGATCGAGGTGTCTGACCTGGATCGCCAGCATTGCCGGGGTTCGTTCGGCGTCCCGAATGGACGGGCCGACGTACAGGGCCACCAACACTCCGCCGACGGCCCCCAGCACGAAAAGCATGATCAGCAGCCTGGGATCGCCGTGCGAATACCTCGCAATCCCGAGTCCGACGAGAATCAGACTGATGAGGACGGCAAGCCCCCCGAACAGGCCGAAGACGACGTAGGAGACGTACCTGAGTGGCCAGGAAGTCGCGAGGCTGACCGACCACGACACCGACTCCATACAGACGTCTCGGTCCTGGCTGGCTTAAAATCCGGAGTCGCCGGTTACAGGTCGATACTCGTCGATCCGGATACCGGCTCGAAGGTGACTTCCAGGATACCGTTGTTGTAGGTCGCGTTCGCGGAGTGCTCGTCGACGGCCCGCGGCAGTCGGATCCGCTCCGTGTACTCGCGGTTGGCGCCGCTCGCGTCGATCGTCAGCGTTCGTCCGTCGCAGGTCAGCTCGATGGCCGACTCCTCCGCGCCAGGCAGGTCGGCGACGACCCGAACTGCTTCGTTGTCATCGTGGACGTCGTAGTGAACCGTGTCGGTCTCGGGAGCCCCGGCTCCGATCTGGAATGCCGCGTCGCCGCCCATCATTTCGTTCATCATGCGTTCGATTTCCTGGAAGAACTCGTCGAAGGGATCGTCTCGATCATCGCGCCTCATACCGGGGCGTAGGGCGAACCGGCTCAAAAGGTTTCGGCTGGAAGACATCGGGGGGTACTTGTAGCTGGTTGCCGGTACTCCAACCCGATGGCCTACCGGACGGTCGAGGACCTGACCGACGGGCAACGGGTTCTCCTCCGCGTGGACCTCAACTCGCCGATCGAGGATGGGCGGGTGGCCGACAACCGTCGCTTCGACCGTCATGCACGGACGCTGCGTCAACTCCTTGCCGCTGATCACCGGGTGGCGATTCTCGCCCACCAGGGCCGACCCGGTCGGGATACTTTCGTGTCGCTCGAAGGGCACGCCGAGATCCTCGCTGACCACGCCGAGACCGACGTGGACTTTGTCGCCGACACGTACGGCGACGGAGCGCTGGACGCGATTGGCGAGTTGGACGCCGGCGACGCACTCCTCCTCGAGAACGTCCGGATGACCGACGACGAACTGCCGGAGCGACGTCCCGAAGAGCACGCCAAGAGCGCGCTCGTCCAGACGCTGGCCCCCGAGTTCGACGCGTTCGTCAGCGACGCGTACTCGGTCGCCCACCGCAGCCACGCCTCGATCGTCGGCTTCCCGCCGGTGATGGACGCCTACGCCGGACCGGTGATGGTCGCCGAGTACGAAGCTAACTCTTCGATCGCCACCCGGGAGTTCGACGGCGACGTGACGATGGTCGCCGGCGGCAAGAAGGCGACCGACGTCATCGGGGTGATGACCGCCCTTCAGGACCGGGTCGACAACTTTTTGCTGGGGGGCATCGCCGGAGAGCTATTCCTCCGGGCCGTCGGCTACGAGGTTGGCCGGGACGTCGGCGACATGGCGCTGTACGAGCCACAGTGGGAGCGAAACCGCGATCACGTCCGTTCGCTCATCGAGAACCACCCGAGCGAACTCGTGTATCCGACGGACCTCGCCTTCGAGGGGGCCGACGGCGGGCGGGCCGAAGTCACCGTTGCTGACGTCCGCGACAAGAACCACGACTACCTGGACGTCGGCTCGGATACTGCCTCCCAGTACGCCGACATCGCGGCCAATTCGAGTGCCGTGTTCGTCAAGGGTGCGCTCGGGGTCTTCGAGGACGAGCGCTTCGCCCACGGAACCGTGACGGTCCTGGAAGCGATCGGCGCCGCGGACTGTTTCTCGGTCGTCGGCGGCGGCGACACCTCGCGTGCGCTCGACCTCTACGGGCTTGCGGAAGCTGATTTCTCGCACGTCTCCATTGCCGGCGGGGCGTACATCCGGGCGCTCACGGGCGAGCCCCTTCCGGGGATCGAAGTGCTGAAAGACGCCGCCGAGTCGGCCCGGTAACTCCGGATCGGTTAGCCGATCCGACCGAACTCGTCGTCCAGCCCCAGTGCCTCGTCGGTCCGCGCCATACTCTCGTCGGCGTCTGCCGCGCCCGTAATGGCCCGGATCGCGTCCACGTTCTCCGGGACGACGTCCGATTCCTGGTGGATTGCCTGGAACAGATACAGGTCGTGGTCCTCGACGGTGATCGATTCGCCCCAGAGACAGTTCTCCCAGACGTCTCCCCGGGGCCGGCCGGCGTCTTTGGCGTACTCGGTGATCGCGCCAGCCCCGTCGATGTCGAGCCACGCTGGAAGGACGACGATCCGGTCTTCGGCCGCGAGCAGCCCCCGAACGTCGGCGGCAGTCGGCGACTCAGACAGCGTGACATTGACGCTGTGCATGTGCATGAGCGTCGCGGGGACTTTCAGGCCGAGCGTATCGATTGCGAGGTCGGGGAAGATGGTCGTGACGTCGGGGCCGTGGTGAGAGGGCAGGGTCACCGGATCGGGAAGGATGTCGTTGATCGGGCCACGGTCGGTCTGGGCCGGATCGCCGCCGCGGCGCACGAGTGTCGCGCGGACTCTATCGATGCCGTAGGCTTCCTGGAGTGGGGCAATGAGCCGCGAGAGGCCGGTCGTGTTGCAGGAGACGACGCGAACCAGGTCGGCCCCGGTCGCCGCCGCGTAGTTGGCCCGTGCGTTGAAACTCACGTCAACCACGTCGGCGTCTTCACCCCCCTGGAGGAGTGCAGGGGTCTCGTACTCCCGATAGAGGCGGGCATTGTCGGCGCCGACTCCCGACGGGCAAGCGTCCACGACGACGTCACTCGCCGAGACCAATTCCTCGACGTCGCCGGCGAGTTCGATGCCTGCCTCGGCGAACTGCGGCTTTCGTTCGGGGATGGCGGCGTAGAGGTCGTAGCCGCGTTCGACGGCGCCCCGGGCCTCGAAATTGGGTCGGGTCTTGGCGACGCCCGTGACGGTCATGTCTGGCTGCGCGCGCACGGCGTCGGCGACGCGCTTGCCAATTGTCCCGTAGCCGTTGACGCCGACCTCGATCATGATATTCTGGCTTCGGTCGACGGTTGTATAGGGATTTCCATCCGGGGGATGCGTGGCCCGTCCGTCACGACCGAATTCGATCTATTCGGACGGAGCCTCGATCGATCGGAGGTGCCGTTCGCGTCGCTCGTTGATGATCGGATCGAGGACGGACTGGTTCGTCCCATAGATGCCACGTTCCTCGAGACCACCACTCAGGCAATACTCCCAGCGAATTTCGCCAGCCTCCGGATCGAACACGACCCGTTCCTGTTCGTGTTCGCCGTTATTGTGATAGGCACAGATGTCGTACGTGCCGTCGTCCCACAGGTAGACTCTGAGCGTCTTCGGCGCAGGCAATTCCTCGGCGGCGAGGTCCCGGACCTCGTCGACGATCGGGGCGAGCGGTTCCATTGGGGGAATCTTGGTCTCTGTCATTGGCAGTCGGTGTCTGTCAGTTTCTCGTGGTGCTTCGCTGACGCACGGCTCGGT
>CAYLJD010000136.1:3258-5419 GCA_964383875.1 uncultured Halobacteriales archaeon | reverse complement strand
GCGATGACGCCGTCGGGCTCCTCCTTCCGGATGATCTCCGTGATGGCCTCCGTGTTGATCGGCTCGATATACACCTTGTCGGCCATCTCGGGGTCGGTCATGATGGTCGCCGGGTTCGAGTTCACCAGGACGACCCGTGCGCCCTCCTCCTGGAGGGCCCGACACGCCTGGGCACCGGAGTAGTCGAATTCGGCCGCCTGCCCGATTTTAATGGGGCCACTGCCGATCAGCAGGATCGTGCGGTCCTCGTCCCGTGTCATTACCGGATCGAGTCCGCACATCGTAATAAGCCCGGCGAAAGATTGCGATCCTCGAAACGAAATTTCGAATATCGTATCGGACTGGCTACCCGAGGAGCCGGCCCAATAGGGTGCGGTCGGTCGCCCGCTCGGCCAGCAACACCGAGCAGTCGACGTCATTGACGACGTCGAGGTGCAGGGATTCGGTCACGAGTCGCGCCAACACTCCACGCTCCGTTGCGCCGATGACGAGCATCGTGTGGTCGGCTGCCTCGCGGGCGATTGCACCCTCGACATCCCCGGAGTCGTCGACGACGAGCTCCGCGTCAGCCAACCCGTTTTCGGCCGCCCAATCGGCGAGGAAGGTCTCGCCGGCCTCGTGCTCGTCCGGACCGTCCACGACGTGGAGCAACGTGACGCTCGACCCAACGGTTTGCCTGAGTGCGGCGGCAATCTCGGCACTCAGCTCCGAGTGCGGACTCCTCGCGACCGGAAGGAGAATCCGAGACTCGTCGAGGTCACCCTCCCCGAGGACCAGGAAGTCCGAGGGGAGCCGGTGGGTCATCTCCGTCAGGGACCGCTCGGTCCTCACCGCGCTCCAGATGCGATCCTCACCCCACGACATGAGGGTCAGGTCGGCATCCTTCCGGCGGGCGATGTCGAAGATTTCCTCGAAGGACCGGTGGGAGACGACGGTGGAGGTCTCGCCGGCGATATCGTACCGGTCGATCTGTGCCTGGACATCCGCGAGGAGGGCTTCCGAGGCGGCGACGATTCGGTCACGTGCCTCTCGGTTCGCAGGCAGGCTCCGCCGGTCGGGCACCTGCACCACGTGCACGACGTGGACGGTGGCATTCTCGTGGCCGCTTGCTATCCGGCAGGCGAGGTCGACGATGGCCGACTCGGTTCGGGGGTTCGCGATCGGGACGAGGATGCGATAGTCGCCCGCCATCTCCGTCCCCGTATGCGTGTCGACCAGGGGCACGTACGACCGGCCGGCGAATCCGCCCAAGAGCCACTCCCTGGCGGACAGCTGTCTGGAGGCCCCCTCGAATCGGGCGGACTCCAGCCGGGACTCCGTCGTCTGGAAGTAGTTGACGACCGTCACTAACACGACGCCGCCGACGGTATTGCCCAGAAGTACCGGGATGACGAACTCGGTGAGTCCCACGAGGAGGGAGAGATCGTCGAGGAAAACGAGGTAGAGCATCTCTGTGAAGGAGACGACGACGTGAAACAGGCCACCGACGGGGATTGCGAGGAAGGCCAGGTAAACCACGACCAGTCGTGAGATGGTGTCCGAAGCAGCGTACCCAACCCAGACGACGCCCGCGACGATCAACCCGGCGAAGGCGGCCTTGACGAAGAGAGTCCCGGGGTTCGTCTCGATGCCCTTCTGGGCCAGCCCGAGCGCCGCAGCGGCCCCGTCCTCGGAGAGGACCCCGCCGAACGCGAGTGCTGCGGCGCCGAGGGCTCCACCGGTAAAATTGCCCGCGAGGACGACTAGCCAGTTCCGCAGCAGGGCGGGGATACTTGCCAATCGCTCCAGCGTCAGCGCGACAGGGGGTAGTGTGTTCTCGGTGTAAAGCTGGTAGCCCCCAATGATGATGTAGATGAATCCCAGGGGATACAACAACGCGCTCAGGATGGGGTCGCCGCCAGTCGATGCGGTGAGAGATGCGTAGAGTAGGAAGGTGATCGTAATGGCAAATCCGGCCGCCAGCCCGCTGAAGAACAGCTCGCGCGTGCCCGAGGTGATCTCCTCGTCGGCAGCAGCGACGATCCGCTGGAAGATCTCGTCGGACGTGAACCGATCTCGGACGACCGACCCGACGGCTGGCGCGCCGCTCCGGGATTCCTCGACCGCCCGCCTGACGGTTTCGGTGTCAGGCTCGGAGTCCGACGATGACGTCACGTGAGGA
>CAYLJD010000136.1:0-3158 GCA_964383875.1 uncultured Halobacteriales archaeon | reverse complement strand
GGACTACCGGCCAGCGAGACAACGAGGCCGAGCGCGACGAAGAGTACGCCCAGCAGGAACAGCTGGAGGCGGTTGCCCGCCGTCAGCGAGTAGCTGTTCACCAGCGCGTCGATCGCGTTCTCGCCCTCCACGACGACCTCGTAGTTGAAGAAAAAGAGCGTCACCGCGAGGAAGATTCCGGGGATGACCAACAGTATCAGGCCGACGGCCACGGCCAGCCCGTAGAGGATCGTCCCGGCGATCAGGTTCAGTACGGTCCAGCCGAGCCGGCGGGTGAACAGCTCGAGCGTGAGCGGGCGTGTGGCCTCGCCGACGAACCACCGGACGGCGCCGATTCGGAGGACCAGCCGGCAGAGCCAGAGGGAAAGCAACAGACCGAGGAGCACCTCGACGGGGACCGGCAAGTCGAGGAGCACGTCGTAACTCGCCCATGCCTCCCGGAGTTCCGTGGCCGCGGCCGCCGGCACGAAATCGAAGAATGCGTCGCCACTCACGAATCGCCCAAGGACCGTTTCCCAGAGTAGCCCGACGGCGACCGCTACCGCGACGAAGGCGGCCACGAAGATGGCTCCGGTGCGCGTGGTGACCCGGTCGAAGCCATGCTCGAGGGCGCCGGCTATATCGATCGTCATGCCCGTAGGACTCCGGGGCTCGCGCATTACCCTTTCGACACGGCACCTCAGGGAGCCGTGTCGTGCTCCGTCGCGAAATCCCGTTGCTCGCGGTAGGCATCGACGAATGCGTCGACGTCGAACTCCCGCATTCTCGCCTCGAACTCCCCGAGAGCGTCGCCGTCTTCGCTGTGACTCACCGCGTGTTCCATCAACTCCACGACGAGTTCGACGACGATCTCGTGGAGCCGCCTGGCATCGAAGTCCGCCACCCAGATCATCGCGTAGCCAACCTGGCCGTCGTCAGAGACGTCGGCGCTTTCGATCGACTCGGGGAACTCCTCGATCACCATCCCCATCAGGTGCGGCATCGAGAACTCCTCGAAGTCGTCGGCGGGTTCGACGGTCTCCCGAAGGACGTCACCCAGGAACTCGGGGAGGAACCGGCCGAGCGGGTGGGCATCGGTGACGACAGCATGGCGGTCGCCACAGACACACTCGTGTTCACGGAGGCCGAGGTCGATCCGGTGAACGTCGAGCTCGGCTCCACAGGGGAGCTCTAGTTCGTGTTCCGGGCCACCGGGAACGCCTGGCTGGGCCATTGGGCGTCGTTCGGCCGTCCAGGGGTTAAGCGCCGCGATCCGCTCGGGGGAGGCGACCACGGCAGTGTGGATTCAGTCCCACGGTCACCAGACTCCTAAGGGATGCGCGCGCGGAGCTGGTGTATTAAGCCGCAGCGTTCGACCCGGCGTCACCCTGGGCGGACAGCAGCTCCTGATACCGGTTCCGAATCGTGACTTCGCTGACGTCCGCAACGTCGCCGACCTCGTGCTGGGTAATCCGCTCGTTCTCGAGAATCGCCGCGGCATAGACGGCCGCGGCGGCCAGCCCAGTGGGGCTCTTCCCAACGTGGACGTTCGCCGATTCCCCGGTTCGGAGGAGTTCACGTGCGCGGCGTTCCACGTCGGTCGGGAGCTCGAGTTCGGAGACGTACCGCCCGACGTACTGTGCGGGGTCGGCGGGTTCGACGGGCAGATTCAGTTCTCGGACCACGTACCGGTAGGTCCGCGTGAACTCGAGTTCGTCGATTCGGCTGACGTGAACGACCTCGTCGATGCTCCGGGGCGTGCCGGCCTGGCGGGCGGCGGCGTACAGCGACGCCGACGCGACGCCCTCGATTGACCGGCCGGGCAACAGGTCGGCCTCGAGCGCCCGGCGGTAGATGACGCTCGCCGTCTCGCGGACGGACTCGCCGAGCCCGAGAGCGCTGCCCATCCGTTCGATCTCGCCGAGCGCCTGCTTCAGGTTGCGCTCCTGGTGGTCGCGGGTACGAAAGCGCTCGTCCCAGGTGCGCAGCCGCTGCATCTTCTGGCGCTGGCGTGAACTGAGCGTGTTCCCGTTGGCGTCACGGTCCTGCCAGTCGATGACGCTCGAGAGCCCCTTGTCGTGCATCAGTTTGGTCGTGGGCGCGCCGACGCGGCTCTTCTGATCACGCTCTTGGCCGTCGAAGGCACGCCACTCCGGCCCGCGGTCGACGGCGTCCTCGTCGACGACGAGGCCACAGTCGGCACAGGCGGTCTCGCCGTGGGTCTCGTCGGTTACGAGGCTCCCGCCACACTCCGGACAGGTCCCTTCCTCGGTTCGGTCCGTCTCGCGTTCGTCCGTTTCTTCCGATTGTCGGTGTCGTAATTGGCTTGGCATTGGTGGGTCAGGTGCGGCTCCGGGGGACGGTGTCACGCCCGAGAACCGCTACGTCGCTAACGTGCAGTAAGTGCTGGATGTATTTAAACCTTCGCTCGGTGGGCCGGGGTATTGGTGATCATTCTGCGGATGGCGATCCGCGCGTTACAGAGACTCGATGAGAATGCCTCCGCCTTCAGTCGTGGGTGGATGTCAAGGCCAGTCGTCACGGGTGTCCTCGGGCCGCTCGATGCGCTCCTCCGGATCGCCGAGTTCCCACCCCGCGGCGTCGGCCGCCGATTCGACGTCGATGAACTCCCAGCCCGCGTCCGTCGCCAGCGTCTCGTCCTCGTCGTCGACGCCGACGTAGACGTGCCGAGCGGTCCCGAACTGCTCGCGGACGTTTGCGAGGCTCTCCTCGCGGCCCCGGGGGCCGGAGAAGAAGTCCTGGCGAATGCGGTGTTTGCGGGTAAAGTTCGTCACGACGTACGTCGGCTTCTCCGATATCACCCCGACATACTCGCTCCACTGGCGGGCGTCCGTGAACACGGCCTCCGGCTCGGCGAGGCGCTTGAGGGCGGCCAGGTCGAACGCGAGCGTCATGTCTCCGCTGCCGCCTCCGTCCATGCCCCTGCTCGGCGACCCCGGGGAAAAACGATGTCGGTCTCGTGGAGAACCCGGCTCGCCCGGGCGGGCGACGCGATCCGGTTGATATCGCTCAGTTCGACGACGCTGCTCCCTCCGTTCTCGACAGTTGGGACGGTCGGGTTGCCTGGTCTCCAGACGGCGGTGCCTCGACGGCCGTGACGTCGAATTGCGCCCCTGGCCTCGGCGGGTGGCGCCCCACTTCCGCCGTCTACGCTCGGC
>CAYLJD010000135.1:0-5426 GCA_964383875.1 uncultured Halobacteriales archaeon | reverse complement strand
AACGAGAACGGCGTCCTCGTCGTCGAGGCGACGAAGGTCGGGGCAGACACAGCACTCAAGCAGATCGTCCAGACGGTGAAAGCCGCGCAGTCGCGCCAGCCCCAGATCCAGAACCTCGCCGACCGCATCTCCGCGTACTTCGTCCCCGCTGTCATCGCGAACGCCGTCTTCTGGGCCGTCGTCTGGTACCTCTTCCCCGCGACCCTCGCGGGCGTCGTGGACGCACTGCCACTGTGGGGCCCGGTCGCGGGTGGCCCCGTCGCCGCTGGCGGGGTGTCGGTCTTCGAGTTCGCGATCATCGTCTTCGCATCCACCGTACTGATCGCCTGTCCCTGTGCGCTGGGCCTGGCGACGCCCGCGGCGACGATGGTGGGGACGACCCTCGGCGCGCAAAACGGCGTGCTGTTCAAGGGTGGGGACGTCCTCGAACGGGCGAAAGACGTCGACACGGTCGTCTTCGACAAGACCGGGACGCTCACGCACGGCGAGATGGAGTTGACCGACGTCGTCGTGTTCGGTCCCGACGGCCAGCCCGTCGCGGACGGTGGGGATGCCGCAACTGATGGGGGCCAACTCGTCGACCGTGCCCGACTCGGCGAGGACGACGTGCTTCGGCTCGCGGCGATCGCCGAGCGTGGGAGCGAACACCCACTCGCCCGGGCGGTCGTCGATGGAGCCGACACCCGCGGCATCGACGTGACCGACCCCGACGACTTCGAGAACGTCCCCGGCCACGGCATCAAAGCGACCGTAAGCGACAGCGAGGTGCTGGTCGGCAATCGGAAGCTCCTCCGTGACAACGGGATCGACCCCTCGTCCGCACAAGAGACGATGGAGCGTCTCGAGAACGAAGGGAAGACGGCGATGCTGGTCGCCTACGAGGATGAACTCGTGGGCGTTGTCGCCGACGCTGACACGGTCAAGAAGAGTGCGAAGGATGCCGTGAGTCAGTTGCAGGAGCGTAGCGTCGACGTGATGATGATCACCGGTGACAACGAGCGGACTGCACGCGCTGTCGCCGAGCAGGTCGGGATCGACCCCGAGAACGTCCGCGCGGAGGTCCTTCCCGAGGACAAGTCGGACGCCGTGGAATCCATTCAGGACGGCGGTCGGAAGGCGATGATGGTCGGCGACGGCGTCAACGACGCCCCCGCGCTCGCGGTCGCGTACGTCGGCACGGCCATCGGCTCGGGCACCGACGTCGCCATCGAGGCCGCGGACGTCACGCTGATGCGCGACGATCCGCTCGACGTCGTGAAGGCGATCCGCATCTCGGACGCGACGCTCGCGAAGATCAAGCAGAACCTGGTGTGGGCACTGGGGTACAACACGGCGATGATCCCACTGGCTTCGCTCGGCTTGCTCCAGCCTGTGCTCGCCGCCGGCGCGATGGCCTTCTCGAGCGTGTCAGTGCTATCGAACAGCCTGCTGTTCCGCCGGTACACGCCCGATCACGACTACACGCTGCTGGGCCGCCTGCGCTGACCGTCCGCCCCTCTCGATGGGCGTGCCCTCTTTTTCTGGAGGTTGTCGTCGAACCAGCTACAGGATTCCGTCCCTCTGTGTCCCACTGCGTGCCGCTCTCCGCAGTCACCGATTCGACTCGGCCCGGCCTAGCCATCCCGGTCGACGACTGGAAGGGTGACGTGCGAGGGGCGGTCCGCGTCGTGGAAGACCTGCTGGACCGCGACGGCCCAGTCGCCCTCGGTGGCCTCGCCAATGGGGACGGCGGCGTTCGGCGAGCGATCGAACCGGGGGAAGTTACTGCTGCTGATCTCGAGGCGAATCCGGTGGCGGGGCAGGAACGTGTACGCGGTCGCAGCGAGGTCGATCGTGAATTCGTAGACCTCCCCCGGTGTCAGGAAGTCCGGTTCCCGCCGCGAGTCGCGGTATCTCGCGCGGACGATCCCCTCGGCCACCGGTGCACAGTACCCGTCGGGGGCCACGTCGACGAGCGTCGCCGTGAAGTCCGTGTCGGGTGCCGAACTGGCCGCATGGAGCGTCACCTCGACGGGGCCGGCGATGGTGCGCGGGATGGTGAGGCGCGACGAGGTGTACACAAGGACGTCCTCGCGCTCTTCAATGTCGGACCGGTCCTGGATGCCGCCCTGATCCAAGTTGGGCATCAGGCTTCGACCGCCCCGGCTCGGGACGGGATCGGCCGGGTCGTACTCGTAGCTGTCGGGAGGTTCCGCGTCGGGGGCGTCCCGGGAGAGCCGGCCGCCGCCCGATCGGGTGTTCGCGTCCGCGTCGCTGTGGAGGTAGTACCGTCTCGGGCGGTGGTCGGGCGGCCACTCGTCGGTCTCCTCCCATCGGTCCTCGCCGAGGTGGAAGTAGCGCACTCGAGGCACGTCGTCGATGGCCGCCTCGCCTTTCAGCCAGCGGTCGAACCACTGGAACGCGAGATCGTTGACAAACCCCAAGCCGCTCGGGGCGACGAATCCGAGCTCCTTCTCTCCCACCTTCGTCGTCGCTTCGGAGGTGTACTGGTCGTGATACCACGGGCCGACGACGAGGTACTGGTTGTCCGCCGCGTGCTCGCTCGCGTCAGCCGCGACCGCCTCGTAGGCGTCGAGATGGCCCCGGAGGAACTGGTCGTACCACCCCGTCACGTGCAAGACTGGCACGTCGATCCCGTCGGCGTGTTCGGTCACGTCGATCGCCTCCCAGTACTCGTCGTAGGAGGGGTGGTCGAGCCACTCCGCCCAGTAGGGAGCGACCGCCTCGAATCCGGGCATGTCGACGAGCGGGAGGTGTTCGGCCGCCTCCTCGAAGTCCACGGTCAGGTCGGTCAGTGTCTCCATGGCGTCGGCCGCCTCGGCCGGATCGAGCCGGCTCGCGACATCGGCGCCCAAGAGGAACGTACACCACCAGAGGTTGAACCCGAGCTCGAACGCGCCGCCGGTGTACGTCCACCCCTCGTGGTAGTTTCCGCCGGTCTGGTAGGGGAAGGCGGCCTCGAGGTGAGGCGGATCGGCGACTGCTGCGTGCCACGCCGTCAGGCCCATGTAGGAGGGGCCGTAGATCCCCACGCTCCCGTCGCTCCAGGTCTGGTCGGCGACCCACTCCACCGTGTCGTAGCCGTCGTCCATCTCGTTTCGCATCGGCTCCCACTCGCCCTCGGACGCGTATCGGCCCCGCACGTCCTGGGCGACGACCGCGTACCCTCTCTCGACCGCGTCCAACGGATTGAACACGAGTCCCCCGACGGCCGTGGCGCTCGACTTGCTGTAGGGCGTCCGCTGGACGAGCGTGGGATGGGCTCCCCCGTCGTCCGGCCGGTAGATGTCGGTCGCCAGCGTCGTCCCGTCGCGCATTTCGACCCCGATGTCCCGGTCGACAGTGATGGAGTACACGACGGATAGTCCCTGCTACGGAGCGGGCCATAAAGCCCCCGGGAGCGCTGAGCGGCCGAGAGCAGATCACAATCAGACGAACGGCGTGGGACGGGTCAGAGACGGAGGTGGCCGAGACCCGTGCGACCGAAAGCGGACAAAAGCTCGGTGCTGAACCCAGAGCTCGGATTCACCAGAGCGGAATACGGAGCGCGGTCGACCCGACCGACTGTGCATCGTAAACGTCCCTCGGAACGGGTTCAGCCAGTCATCCGTCGCTGGACTCGTCGTTCGGTGAAGGGCAGCGGCGGCTGACGGGCCGTCACTCAGGCCTCCGGCTCTTTCGCTCCCTCGTCGTCCGGACCGGGGTCGCGCTGAACCACGAATACCGGCCCGAGAAACCGATCGGCGACTTGGTCGGCCGGCATTCCGAATACGAACGTTGCCAGGGACGGGTCGGATTCACCCATGACGACCGCGTCGAACGTTTCAGCCACGTCTACAACCGCGTCGAAGGTATTTTGGTCGCGGTCGATCCGTGTCTCGATGGTCGACGGGTCCACGCCGAATTCCGCCAATCGGTCCGCCATCCCACCGAGGAGTGTCTGGATATCCTCGTCCGTGGTGTCCGCATCTGCGACGTGGTATAACGTCACGGCGGCATCCGAGTTCCCGAACACGCCGGCGACGACACGGGCAAGCCGGTCGACCCCGACGGCGCCGCGGACCGCAACCAGGACGTCGTCGACCGGGCCCGTCGCCTTCGGAACGAGAACGGCCAGGCAGTCGTGCTCGTGAATCGTGCGATTGATCGTCTTCTGTCCGTCGTGGGTGAACACGAGGTGCCGCTCAACTGGCGCGCCCGCCTCCTCGAACATCGCCTCGTACTCGTCGAGCCGTTCCGTGGCGCGGTCCTCGAACTGCATCTGCGCCTGGCCGGGGGCGGTCTGCTCCGGGATCACGTGATACCCGAGCAAAACGACGCGAGCGTTCGCGAGGAGTTCGGGTACACCCTCTGGGACCGATTCCCCTTCGAGCACGCGGATCGGGACGAGGATCGATGGTCGGTCCGGCATTCTCAGATATCCCCTTTGAGTGTGACGTCCCCAGCGTAATAACGATACCAGAGGTACGAAACGATCATGACGACGATACCGATGCCGATGGACGCGGGCTGCATGAAGGCGATCAGCCCGAAACTCGCGAGAGCCCCGACGGCCGGAACCACGGGATAACCTGGCACCCGGTAGCTGGGCGAGTACCACTCGGGAGCCCGACGTCGTAACACGATGAGAGCCACACACATCAGCCCATACATGATCAGGTGGAGGAACGACGCGACCTCGGCGAGGAGTTCGACCTGTCCGGTCGCGACGAGGACGAGGATTGGGCCACCGGCAGCGAGCAACGCGACGTGTGGTGTGCCGTATCGGAGATTGATCTTGCTCGCCCGTCTGGGCAGTAAGGCATCACGGCTCAGTGCGTACACCGCCCGTGAGGCACTGAGAATCGATGCGTTCGCGCTCGAAAACGTCGCCAACAGCCCGGCACCGAGAATCGCGACCGCGCCCGGCAACCCGAGGAAGTCACGGGCGACTTCGACCATCGCCGTCTCCCCGAACTCCCCCAACCGATCGGCACCGAACGCACTGGTCGCGACGAAGATCGTCACGACGTAGAAGACGGTGACGATGAGCACCGAGCCGACCATCGCCATCGGGAGGTTTCGACCCGGTTGTTTGATCTCGCCCGCGACGGTCGCGACCTGGGCGAACCCGAGATACGACGTGAACACGAGCGCCGCGGTCGTCAACACCGGAAAGTAGCCTCTGGAAAAGAACTGCTCCGGAACGGTTCCACCACCGAACACGCCCACAGCGTCGAGGACTCCGTAGGCGAGAAAGCCCGTGAGCACCACGAGGAGGATCCCCACAACCACGTTCTGAATCTTCGCGGTGTTCTCCGTCCCGCCGATACTCAAAGCTGTCAGTGCGACGCCGAACAGGAGTCCGATCCCGACAACGGGACTGAACGATAGGCCGACACCGAGCTCGCCGAACACGGCACTCGCGTAGTGGCCGAGCCCGACGA
>CAYLJD010000134.1:0-5477 GCA_964383875.1 uncultured Halobacteriales archaeon | reverse complement strand
CACCCAGCGCATCGAGACGGGCTACGGCAAGCTCTACGTCAACATCAACGAGGACCCGGCGGCCGACCGGCCCTTCGAACTGTTCGCCAACATCGGCAACTCCGGCGGCTTTACGGCCTCGTTCACGGAGGCCCTGGCCAAGACCATCTCGACGGCCCTCCGGGCGGGCGTCGATCCCTGGGAGATCGCCGAGGAACTCCAGGGCATCCGCTCGCCGAAGGTCGCCTGGGACAAGGGCGAACAGATCCAGTCCATCCCGGACGCCATCGGGACGGCCATGAAGCGCTACCTCGAGGGCGACGTCGACCGGGCCTATCCCGACCAGACCACCCTCGAGGAGACCGCCGAACCGGCCGAAGACGAGAACGACGACACGCCGGGCAACGAGAACGCCGAGACCCGCTCGGCCGGGCCCGAACCCGACGGCGGGGCGACCGTCTCCCAGCCGGTCGAGGCCGGGACGACCGAGGCCGACCAGCAGGCTCTGATCGACGCCGGCGAGAGCCCCGAGTGCCCCACCTGTGGATCGCTCTCGCTGTACCGCTCCGAAGGGTGCAAGACCTGCGAGTCGTGTGGCTGGTCGGAGTGTTGAGGCCACGCCCGGCACGATGAGTGACCGAGGTTCGGGCGGCCGTCCCTGCCCGCGCTGTGGCGAACCGCTGTACCACCGCCACTGCAAGTACGTCTGCCCGCAGCACGGCGTGATCTACGACTGTTCGGACACGTTCTACTTTTCGAACTGACCACCGCCGCTGCTTTACGGCGGAGCGGAGTCCCCGCAGCGCCCGGACACGCCCGTCGGTCTCGCCTGGGATCCCGAACGAGATTCCCGAGGAACCGCGTGGGGAATGCGTCAGGACGTGTCAGCCAATGGCGTCACAGCCGTCGGACGGGTCACGTTCCGGAAACCACATGCCGTGCGTGACGACGGAAGTCGGCCCCGCAAGTTTTAGTCATTCAGGCGAAACACCCGCGAGATGAGTGCCGACGACGCGCCGATTCGGGTCCTCCACGTCGACGATGACCCCGATTTCGGCGAGGTGGTGCGGCTCCAGCTCGAGCGCGTCGACGACGATCTCGAGGTGGTGACTGAGACGCACGCCCAGGACGGGCTGGACCGTCTCGCCGACGAGCCGATCGACTGTGTTGTCAGCGACCACGAGATGCCCGACATCGACGGGCTCGAATTTCTCGAAGCCGTCCGCGAACGCCACGGCGACCTGCCGTTCATTCTGTTTACGGGGAAAGGCTCAGAAGAGATCGCCAGCCGGGCGATCTCGGCCGGCGTGACCGAATACCTCCAGAAAGGACCCGGGAGCGACCACTACACGGTCCTCGCCCACCGGATCGAGCGAGCAGTCACCCAGCAACGGGCACGACAGGCCCTCGAAGAGTCCGAGCGCATGTTCTCGACGCTCGTCGAGAACCTGCCGGGGATGGTCTACCGCTGTCGGATGGAGCCGGGCTGGCCGATGACCTACGTGAGTGAAGGCTGCAAGGCGGTGACGGGCTACACCCCAGCGGAATTCGTTTCCGGCGACGTCTCGTGGGGGGAGGACGTCATCCACCCCATGGACCGCGAGAGCGCGTGGGAAGCAGTGCAGACGGCTGTCGAGGCGGGCGATTCCTTTCAGTTCACCTCTCGTATCCGCACGAAGGACGGCGACACGAGGTGGGTGTGGGAGCGTGGCAGTGGTGTCACTCGAGCCGGCGACGTCTACCTCGAGGGATTCATCGCGGACGTCACCGACAACCGGGAACGACGAGAGGCCCTCGAGCGGGAGCGCGAATTCTCCGAAAACGTCCTCGACACAATCGACGACGCCTTCTACGTGATCGACCCGGACACGGCAGCACTCGTCCGGTGGAACGCCGCTGTCTCTGAATACACCGGCTACGACGACGAGGAACTGGCCGGGATGACGGTCATGGATCTGGTCCACGAGGACCAGGTCGAGAAAATCCAAGGTGCGGCTGTCGAAGCGCTGAAGACAGGGAATGTCGCCTTCGAAACGGAGATTATCCCGAAGGACGGTGACCCGTTTCCGGTGGAATTCCGTGGCTCGCCGCTGTACGATGCCGACGGCGAGTTGATCGGGATCGGGGGGATCGGCCGGGACGTCTCCGAACGTGCGGCGCGCGAACGGGACCTCGAACGGTACGAAACCATCACCGAGGCCGTCGGCGATCCGGTCTACACGCTGGACGCGGAGGGCACCTTCACGTTCGTCAACGAGGCGTTCGAGCCACTCACTGGTTACACGCCCGCCGAACTTGACGGCCGCCACGTCTCCATGATCATCACGGACGATGACGTCGAGCGGGGCCGGGAACACATTGCCGGTCTCCTCGACGATCCGGATCGTCGGGCAATCCGGTACGAGATCGAGGTGGGGACGAAGGCCGGAGCGACCATCCCGTGTGAGGTCCACATCGCGCTGCTGCCCCCGGACGACGACGGGAACTTCCGGGGGACGGCCGGCATCGTCCGCGACATCAGTGAGCGAAAGCGCCGCGAAGACCGCCTCGAGGCGTTCGCCAGTGTCGTCTCGCACGATCTGCAAAACCGGCTCAGCGTGATCGACGGCCGCGCCGAACTGGCCTTGGAAACTGGCGACATGGAACACGTCGAAGCGATCAAACGCGCCACGTCGAAGATGGAGTCCATGACGGAGAATTTGCTCGCTTTATCCCGGCAGGGAGAGACGGTGGGGGAAACTCACTCGACTGCCCTCGACGTGATCGCCCACGAGGCCTGGGACGGCGTCGACACGAGCAACGGCACACTAACGGTGGAGACCTCCGGGACAATCGAGGCGGATCCGGACCGGCTCGAGTCGCTGTTCGAGAACCTGTTCCGGAACGCGATGGAGCACGCAACTAGCCAAGTGGCCACCGAACCTGGGAGCCCCGGCGACGCGGGTGGATCCGAATCGACCGTGCACGTGCGGGTCGTCGAGACCGACAAAGGGTTCGCGGTCGAAGACGACGGGCCGGGCATCCCGCCGGACGAACGCGACGTCGTTTTCGACCGCGGGTACACGTCCGACGAGCACGGGACGGGCTACGGCCTGTCGATCGTCAGACGGATCGCCGAGGCCCACGGCTGGGACGTCAGCCTGACGGAAAGCGAGTCCGGTGGCGCGCGGTTCGAGTTCTCGACGTGATCACTCGGCGACTGGTCCCTCGCGCAACCGCCGGTAGGCCGGCCCGCCGAGGACGGCCAGGCCGAGGGCCGCGATGGCGACGATCAACACCGGGCGGGGGCGAAAGCCGGAGACGGCGAGCGTCCGCATCGAGTCGCCGGCCAGGACCGCGACCACGGCCCAGGGAATCTCGCCGACGACCGTCCCCAGCAGAAACGCGCCCACAGACACCTCCGAGAGGCCGGCGGCGTACGAGACCACGTCGCCCGGAACCGGCGAAAAGCGCGCCGCAATCACCCCGCGGGTCTGGCCGACCGCGCCGACGAGCCGGTGGCCCGGCGCTGCGAGCACGGACAACAGCCCGACGTCGCTCCGGGCGTAGCGGGCGATCAGAAACGGCGGGAGGCCGGTAAAGCCCGCACCCGCGAGGGCGATCGGCATCGCCATGACCGGCCCGAAGAGGTATCCGAGGACGACGGCGACGAGACTCACTGGCCAGAAGACGAACGGCCGAAGCAGGTAGACCGCCAGGAGAGCCACCGCGAACTGCAGTGGGTGGCTGGCAAGGTGTTCGAGCTGTCCGAGCACGACCGCCGGGGACAGGAGGATCGCCGCACCCACCGCGAGCGCGGCGAGCCCACCGATTCCGAGGAGCTGCCGGCGTGTCGCCCGGTGCATCTACGGGTTGCTGTCACCCGCCGGGCAAACCCTTTGTGGTCGCCGTCCCTTCCGGCGACCGTGGAGGGTGATCCGGTCGAACTGGGCGTCTCGCTCCTCGCCGCGCTCGAGCACGACGAACTCGCGCTCCCCGACGCGATGGACCGGATCGAGACGGTCACGAGCGACCCGGCGCTGATCCGCGAGATTCTGGATACCGCCGATCGTCGCGGCGTCATCGACCGACGCGAGGGGCTGATTCAGCCCCAGCGTGGCACGTACGTCAGCCAACAGCGGGACGTCGTGCAGCGGGAGGGTGAGTTTACCTGTCGCCGGTGTGGGGCCGAGCTCACCGTCGGGCACTTCATCCAGTTCGACGCCGGCGACCACGGCCCCTTCGGCTCCCAGTGCATCCGGATCGTGACGGGCCGCGAGTGACCTGTCTGGCTACCGACCCTGTTTGAGCTCCTCGATGAGCTGCTCCAGCGTCTTGTGCTGTTTGCGGAGCAACTGGTTCTGGCGCTTGACGACCTCGGTCAGGGCGTCGAGCTGGGCGGCCACTTCTGCCGGTGACCCGTCGTCGGGGTCCGACGAGTCGGGCGGGTCGGTTTCGTGGCCGGCTGCAGCGTCGCCAGCAGCGGGCGTGTCGTCGCTCTCGGTCGCAGCAGGTTCGGCGTCCCGCTGGTGGTCCTCGGTCGGGGCGTCATCCGATCGGGCGTTCGTGTCCGGGCCAGTCACCAGCGGGTCGATGTCCGTATCGAAGGTCAGATCGCTGGACCGATCTGGATCGGGTGTGTCCGGTTCCTCGCCAACGGCGTCGTTGAGTTCGGCCACGGAGTCGACGTCGTGGAAGGCAAACAGCGCGTCCTGGAGGGTGCGTCTGAGCTTCGGTGCCTCGTCGTTCGGGGCCTTGATGCGCTGGGGCCGCCCGTCGACAGAGAGCACGATCTGGGTGGCGACCCGTCCCTCCTCGAAGGCGAGCCCGGTCACGTCCGCGAACGGGAACTCCTCGTAATCCTCGTCCCACACGTGGGCCCCGATGTGTTTGACGAGCCGCCGGTCGGTGACGATTAGCGTCAGCTCGCTGAACCGGTAGACACCCTGGACGGATTCGTCGGGCTCGGTGACCTCGGCCGCACTGAGAATGCCCTCGAGTAACAGCTCCAGCACTCGCTCGTCCCGGTTGCCCGGGACGGTCACTGACTCCTCGCGGTCGACGTATGTCAGCCGGAACGTCGTCTTCCGGCGCCCCTCGCTCAGATCCAGTCGTTCGACGTCGTGTGGCAGGACCGTCACGGACTCGTCACTGAGAAGGCCTTCGCCGCGGTAGACCAGCGTCCGGGTCTCAGTCAGGCAGACGGCGTCGTCGTCCCCCAGGTTGACGCCGGCGAGAATCGCCTCGTCGCCGAGACGGTCCGCGACGAGTTCCGGCACCTCCATGCACCAGTGTGTCCCGTGGGGGAGTATAAATCCGCGGGTGAGACGACCTCGCGGGCCGCCGAGATGGGAACGTTAAAGACCGTTTCGTCGTTACGACCGACTGCGCCCGGGTGGCTTAGCTGGACATAGCGCCGCACTCATAGGGTTCTCACGACCGCGGCACTGGTCCCGTCGGGGCCGACGCCCCGAACCTGGGACATGCGGAGATCGAGGGTTCGGAGCCCTCCCCGGGCA
>CAYLJD010000133.1:0-5501 GCA_964383875.1 uncultured Halobacteriales archaeon | reverse complement strand
GGACGACGTCTGGCGTGAACGACCGCTCGTAGATGCCGCCCTTGTAGCGCTGGGCCTCGTCGTCGAGATTCCGCGCTGCGGCCTCCTCGAAGAGCTCGGGGATAGTCCCCTCACCGATAATCTCGTCGTCGAACTCGCGTTCGGCCTGCAGCCACTGGGGCTCTCCGGCTCGGTGGCTCATACTGTGGTTACGTTCCGTCGACAGAAAACGACACCGTTGAATCGAGGCTATCGAACTCGTCCCCGCACCATCCGGGGAACAGGCGTCTCGCGGGACCCAACTGTTGGTGCTAAGACATCAGCGACGACATCCAGGGCGGCTCGCGCTCGTCAAGCTGCGCAACGTCGATGTCGAGTTCGTCTGCCAGAAACGCGTCGGGGTCCTCGATAGCCACGCCCTCTCCCCGGCGAAGCTCGAGTGCCTCGGCGAGGTTCGACAGGGCCTCAGCCCGTGTCTCGCCCTGGGAGGCAATATCCGTATCTTCGTCAATGGCGACGACCCACTCGTCGCTCTGTTCGATCCGCACCACCGAAGAACCGGTCCGCATACTTCGGTCGGGGGTACTCATTACACAGAGATTCGCTGTCCGGCCGTAAAAATGTGCGCCCGCGACCGCGGAGTCACCTGCTCTCTGTCAGCACGGACACGTTCACCCGAGTGTGTGATCGAGTTAGCCTTCCCGTTGGGTTTGCCGGACGAACTCGTCGAGCCGTTCTTCGATGCGCGACGCAACACGCTCGCTGTAGGTCCAGAGCGCCGCGTTGAGTCGCTCTTCGGTCTCGTCGTCGATGTCGTCCCTGCCACGGATGACGGAATCGCTGGTGATCTGTGGATGGTACACACAGACGACGCCGAGTGAGGTATCCGACCCGCCGGGTCCCGCCGTGTGGATGCCGTACTGATCGGTCCCCCAGACACCATCGCCGCCGTGTCGCTCCAACTCGGAATCGAGTCCATCGAGCAGTTGGACCTCTGCTGGGGTCAGGATCGGATCGTCGCCGTCGAACAGGTCGGTGTACGCCTCGACCCGCGCACGTCTCGTCCATTCGTCCAACTGCGACCGAGCTCGGAGAATGAGTTGTCGGTCGTCCGGAAGTTCGGCCATGCGTCTAGCACGACAGCCACGGCCAAGAACGTTCGCGTGGCGCCGCCCGTGGTCGGGTGTGATGGAGACCGCTGTGACGGGCGGACCGACGATCGAGCGGCGGACACTCTGAGGGCGGGCCGAGCAGATCGAAAGTGGACCGCCTCCTGCCCCGGCTGTTCGGGAACGCATATGCGAGACGGCCCTCTAGGGGTCAGTAATGACCAACGAAACCGACGTCGCGGGTGCGGGGTGGTTCAGCGACACCGACCCCGAGGATGTCGACGCCGCGAGCGAGGCGATCACAGACGGACGCGCCGAGGAACCCCGCGAGTGGCCGCGGATCGCCGTCGAAACAGGGTATGCAGATTCGGAGACCGACTATTTCGACCGACTCCACGAGGCGGCGACGCACGCGGCGCGGCAGGAAGTGCGCGAACGAGAGGGGGCTGACGACCGCCAATTGATCCACAGCGTCCGGGCCATGGACGACTGCCAACGAACCGCAAACGAACTCGCCGAACGCGTCGCCGAGTGGGCCGGCAGCCGCGTCGACGACGCCGGTACCGGTGTCGATTACGCCCGCGAGCTGGCCGCGCAGGAGCCGGCAGATCCGAGTGACGCCCCGCTGGTCTCCCTGGCCCAGCGTGCAGCGGATCTCGCCGACGAAGCCGACGCCCTTCGGAAGGAAGTCGAACGGACGGCGCCGGACGTCGCGCCGAACCTCGCCGCACTCGCCGGACCAGTCCTCGCTGCCAGACTGCTCTCGCAGGCTGGCGGGCTCGAAGCCCTCGCAAAACTCCCCAGCGGCACCGTCCAGGTGCTCGGTGCCGAAGACGCCCTGTTCGCCCACCTCCAGGGTGGCGCGCCCGCGCCGAAACACGGGGTCATCTACACGCACGAGGCCGTCCAGGGGATGGCCCCCGACACCCGCGGGTCGGCGGCACGGGCGCTCGCGGGCAAACTGTCGATCGCAGCGCGGGTCGATCACTACAGCGGCGACCGTCGGCCCGAACTCGAGGCCGACCTCGCGAGCCGGATCGAGCGCCTCAGGGAGCGTGGCGACTCGTGAGCCTCCCGACGGGCGTCGAACGGCGCGCTTTCGACGGCGAGACGGCGATTGCGACGCGGGGCGAGCCGGTCGGCGACGAGGCGACGACGGATGGCTGGCGGCGCTGGGATCCCCGCCGCTCGAAGCTGGGGGCGATGCTCGATCGCGGCATGGATACCGGGCTCGCGGGTGGCGAGGCGGTGCTGTACCTCGGCGCCGCGGCAGGGACGACCGTGAGTCACGTGGCCGACATCGCCGGGCCGGTCTACGCCGTCGAATTCGCCGCCCGGCCGATGCGTGACCTCCTCGACGTTGCGGATTCGCGACCGAACGTGATCCCGCTGCTGAAGGACGCACGACAGCCGCAGACCTACGCCCACGTCGTCGAGCCGGTGGACGTCGTGATCCAGGACGTGGCGACACGGGGCCAGGCACGGGTCGCGACCCAGAATCGGCAGTTCCTCGGCGACGACGGGCGATTGCTCCTGGCAGTCAAAGCGCAGAGCGAGGACGTCACGCGACCGGCGGAAACCGTCTTTGCGGACGTGCTCGACGAACTGAAAGACGAATATACCGTCAGCGAGACGACGCGGCTCGACCCGCTGCACACCGATCACTTCGCCGTCGTCGCGCGGCCAGAGTGAGGGGGAATGCTTTAGCCGGGCGGGGCGCAACCCTCGCGGCGATGGAGCGGGGTGCCGCCGAGAACTTCACCAGGTCGGGAACACTCGGGATCGAAGAGGAGTTCTACGTCGTCGACGCGGCCGGGAGACCGACTGGCGGGACCGACGAACTCGTCTACGAGACCGAGCCGCCGGAGATCCTCGCGGACCGGCTCGACCACGAGCTGTTCACCTGTGTCATCGAGACCCAGACGCCGACCATCGAATCGCCGGCCGACGCCGAGGAGACCCTCTACGCCGTCCGGGACGCGCTGATCGAACACGCGGAGTCCCACGGGTACCGAATCGCCTCGGCGGGGCTGCACCCGGCCGCGAAGTGGCGGGAGCTCGAGCACGTCGACAAGCCCCGTTACCGGTCCCAGCTCGACCGGATCCAGTACCCCCAGCACCGGAACACGACCGCCGGGCTCCACATCCACGTCGGCGTCGACGACGCCGACAAGGCCGTCTGGGTGGCCAACGAGTTGCGGTGGCACATCCCGATCCTCCTCGCGCTCTCGGCGAACTCCCCGTACTGGTGTGGGATCGACACGGGGCTGCAGTCCGCCCGAGCCAAAATCTTCGAAGCGCTGCCGAACACCGGCATGCCGACGAGCTTCGAGGACTACGCTGCGTTCGACCAGTTCGAGCGCCGGATGCTCGAGACCGACGCGATCCGCGACCGGGGCGAACTGTGGTACGACGTCCGACCACACTCCGGCCTCGGCACAGTCGAGGTTCGCAGCCCAGACGCCCAACGGGATCCGGATGTCGTCCTCGCGTTCGTGGAATACATCCGGGCGCTGGTAGCCGACCTCGGCGCCCGCTACGAGGACGGGGAGTCGGGGCGCCAACTTCGCCGGGAGCTCCTCGACGAGCACAAGTGGCGGGCGATGCGTCACGGCCACGAGGCCGACCTGCTCGCTCGCGACGGCGAGGACACCGTGCCGCTCGGGGACCTGGTCGAGCGGGAGACCGATCGGCTGGACGTGCCGGAGCTGTGGACGCTGTACGATCGCGAGAGCGGCGCGAGCCGGCAGCGGCGGCTCCGTCGCGAGGGTGGCATGGACGCTGTCTGTGAGGACCTGGTCCTCCGACACACGACGTGAGCCAAGGGTTTTTAGCGGACACTCGCTTGTGTCCGACTAGAGACGACACATGTCTACAGACGACGCGACAGACAGCGACGGGACCGACGACGAGGCCGGCGACGTCCGCGAGCGCCTCGAGCGCGGGGCCGACCGCGCCGTAGAGGGGTTCGACGAGCGCGTCGTCGATCTGCTGTCGTGGGTACTCGACACCGAGACGCGAGCCCGCATCTTCGTCTACCTCCGCCAGCACCCACAGAGCACGAGCGAGGAGGTCGCCGAGGGGACGGGCCTGTATCCGAGTACCGTCCGCGAGGCCCTCGCCGCACTCAACGAGGAAGGCAAAGTGACGAGAGAGAAACGCGAGCACAGCGGCGCCGGGAACAACCCCTACGAGTACGCAGCAATCGCGCCGAGCGAGCTCGTCGGCGAAATTGTCGACGACATCCAGTCGGAGCTCAACACCGTGTTCAATCTCGACCGGGTCCTGGGCGAGGACGACGAATCGGCTGACGAGGAGCCTGTCACGATTACCGTGGAAGACGAGGACGCCTGACGTGGGCGGACGGTGGCGGCGGGCCAATCCGAAGCCACTAAACGTGGACGCATCCTGCCGAGGGACATGAACGTCGCGTTGGGCGGGACTTTCGATCCCGTACACGACGGCCATCGGTCGCTCTTTCGTCACGGCCTCGAACTGGGTGATTTGACCGTGGGACTGACGAGTGACGAGCTGGCCCCCAAGACGCGACACGAGGACCGGTACATCCGGCCCTTCGAGGAGCGCAAGGCCGACGTGGAGGCCGAACTCGCCGACATCGCCGCCGAGTCCGACAGCGACTTCGAGGTACGGAAGCTGACGGAACCGACGGGCATCGCCACCGAACCGCAGTTCGACGTCCTCGTGGTCTCGCCGGAGACGAAGACCGGCGGCAAGCGCATCAACGAGATCCGGCGCGAACGGGGCTACGAGCCCCTCGAGATCGAGGTGGTCGATCACAAGCTCGCCGAGGACGGCGACATCATCTCGAGTACGCGGATCGTCCGCGGCGAGATCGACGAGCACGGAAATCTGACGCCCGACGCCGAGGGGCGCACCCTGGGCGAGGCCGAGTCAGAGCACTAGTTTCTACCAGTCCGGGGCGTCAAGGCCAGCGTCTTCGAGCAACGGCTTCCAGCGCTGCTGGACGGTGAGCCGGGAGACACCGGCGGCGTCGGCGACCGCCCCCTGGGGGCGTTCCTCGCCAGCGAGGAGGGCGCCAACGTACAGCGAGGCGGCGAGGGTGGCGCGCTTGGAGCGGTCGGTGTCGGGGAGCGTCGAGAGGAAGACGTCGGCAGCCCGCGAGCGGGCGGTCGAATCGAGGCCGAGGCGGTCGGCCGCGGCGTCGAGTTCGCCCAGCCACTCGCGGTTCTCGATTTCGTCGCGCGCCCGGTACACGCGTGGTGGTGGGGTGTCGTCGGGCTTAAGAACTGGGCGTGGAGTGAGAGTGGTTCGCAGGGGGTCGACAGCTTGATGGCGAGCGTTCCAGTAGAGGCCGGTGCGCGCGGGTAGCCAAGCACGGCCAACGGCGCAGCGCTTAGGACGCTGTCCCGTAGGGGTCCGCCGGTTCAAATC
>CAYLJD010000132.1:0-5635 GCA_964383875.1 uncultured Halobacteriales archaeon | reverse complement strand
CTCCTCGCGTGGCCCCTACGAAACCTCACCTCGCTCCCAAGAATATTAACCTCCCGTCGCGTACCTGGGTGGACGTGACGATACGCCAGACGGCGGCGGAGACCGGACCGACGATCCGGCCAGCCGAGCGTGCGGATTTGCTCGCCGTCTACCGGATCGAACAGGAGGCGTTCGCCCAGCCCTGGCCGTTCGAGGCCTTCGAGAATTACCTGGGGGCGAATGGGTTCATGGTGGCGGCGGGTGATGGCATCCTCGGATACGTCGTCGCTGACGCGGTGCCAAACCACGGCCGCCCGCTGGGACACGTCAAGGATCTCGCCGTCCACGCGGAGTACCGCGGCCACGGCATCGGCAGGGAGCTACTCCGCCGCGCGCTCGCCATCCTCGAGACGGAGGGCGTGCGGTCGGTCAAGCTGGAGGTGCGTGCGTCGAACGAGCCGGCATTGTCACTGTACGATGAGTTCGGCTTCGTCCACCGCCGGACGGTCCCCCGCTACTACAGCGACGGTGAGGACGCTCTCGTACTCGTGAGGGACTAGCGCCAGTCCTTTCTCGCTCCGGCGGGGAGTGTAGGTTATGGGCTACGAGTGTCCGGTCTGTGAAATCCCGCAGGCCGACGCCAGCCACCTCGCCAACCACCTCGCGATCACAGCGATCGCCCGGAGTGGGGACCACGAGGCCTGGCTCGACGACCGGGTCGACGGGTGGGAAGATCTCGACGAGGAGGCGCTCGCCGATCGGGTCACCGATCACGCCGCCGACGCCGACTTCCCACAGGTGTTCGAGGACACGACAGCGCAGCCGACCGGCGATCGCCGACAGAGTGCTGGGCTCGACGAGGCCGCGCTGGCCCAGTTGCAGGGTACCGACGACATCGACGTCGATTCGATCGTGGAACGGGCCAGGGAACTCACAGCGGCGCGCCGGGAGGACTCCGAAACGGAGTAGTCGCTCGGCCGGGCAGCTTACGTATGCACACCGAGGGACTGTTCGCACCGGTGTCGGCATCCGAAGTGCGCGAACAGTACGAGGCTGCCGGCGTAGCCGCCGAGGTCGTCGTCCGCGAGCTCGTGCGGGCCCTCCCGGTCGCGGACGAGACAGCCGACCGACCTGACGACGCGACGCTACAACTCACCGCGACCGAGGCCATCTTCGCGTCGCTGCTCGAGGTTCACGTCGGCACGGACGCGGAGTTCGAGGACCACATCGCCGAGACGGAGCGCGAGGTCGAGACACTGGGGAGCGAGCACGTTTCCGGGGTAGTGTGGCACGACGCCCCCGCCACCGATCGCATCCTCGCGGCCACGTACGAGAACGAACCCGACGCAGCCGTTGACGCACTGCGACGCCAGGCCTTCGCGAAGCTCTACCGCGAGGTCGTCTGATGCGACGGCGAACCCGGAACGTCACGATCGCCATCCTCGCCGTCGTGGCCATCCTCCTCGCACTCGGTGCGCTCCCGGGACTGCTCCGCTCCGGCGATCCCTACGTCGTCGTCGCCGAGCCGGCCGGTGATCACGCCGCCGTCGACGTGACGAACCTCTCGGCCCAGCGGTTTCCCTTCGTCAGCGCCGCGCTCGCAAACGCGTCGGCAACGACCGCCGGTCGCTCGGATCGATACTGGCGTGGGCCGTTCGGGTTCAAGGAGGTGTTCACTCACTCGCCGTTCGACGAGTTCGACGCCCTCCGCGGTCGACAGCCGAACGCCGCCGCCGACGGTAGTATATACGTACGCACCGGAGACGGTGAGTTCCGACTCTCCATCATGGAGGAGGGCGAACCGTGACCCCTGACCACCCGACCGGCCGACCTGCCGACGGGCCGGACTACCCGGTGCCGGCCGACCCTGACTGGGAACTCCTCGAGAGCGTCGTCGAGTACGAGACCCCCTGGTACGTGGGCGGCTACGACCGCGTCGAACAGCCAGACGGGACGGAGAAACGGTACTACTGGGCGGAGCTGGCGCCGGCCGTCGTAGTGGTGGCTCGGAGCGCCGACCACATTGTGATGGTCGAACAGTACCGACCGGCCGTTAGAGAGACGCACCGCGAACTGCCCGCCGGCATCGTCGAGCGCGGCGAGTCGTACACCGCCGCGGCCGCCAGGGAGTTGCGTGAGGAGACCGGTTACGACGCCGGCAGCCTGTCCCTGCTTGGTGATTACTGGACCGCGACGGGAATCCTCCGCCACCGCCGCGCCATCGTGTACGCCGACGGCCTCGAACCTGTCGAAGCTGACCTCGACGAGAACGAATTTCTCACGGTGGTGCCCGTCCCCATTGATCGCGCGCTCGAGATGGTCCGGACGGCGCCGAGCCACGACGCCACGCTGGAGGGTGTCCTGCTCGCCCACGACGCGGGATTGCTGGAACGTTAGGGGTTTATCTCCCGCTCACGCAGGTGGGGATGAATGGTCGGCGAGATTCACGCGGAGACGCTACGCGAGCGCCTCGACGACGGCGACCCGCCCGTGGTCATCGACATCCGGAGCCGGTCGGACTTCGACGAGGGCCACCTGCCGGGGAGTCGAAACGTCCCGCTCCCGGAGATCCCCCGTCGGATCGACGACTTCGCCGACGCGGATCACGTGGTCACGGTCTGTCCCCACGGCAAGGCGAGCGTCAAAGCTGGCCGGATCGTCGAGGCGTACCAGGATTTTGAGGGAACGGTCGACAGCCTCGCGGGTGGACTCGAGGGGTGGGACGGCCCGATCGAGAGTGAGTCGACGCCGAACGCTGCAGAGAGCGAGCGACCGGAGTCCCCCTTCTAGACCGGCGTGGGTCTCGGCGGTGGGCGTTCCGATGGAATTCGAAGAGCGCTGGTCATCCGGAACTGGTCGGCCGGGCGTCGAAGCAGCGACTCGCGGGGGTCTGGCGATTTCTATATCAGGACAGTCAGCACGCTGCGTCCACGTTGAGAGGTGGTGGCTCAGTCAGTGAGTGTCTCTTCACACGGGGCTCCGCGGGGGTAACGTCTCGTCATCGCCACCGTCGAGTTCTTGCGTTGCCACGGTCAAAAGTCCAGCGCACGGCGCAGTTGGGTCCGATATACCGTCCGTTCGTCGCAGTGATCCCCGCTCAAATTTCGGGCAAACGGCGCCGCAACCGAGTTTACACCCAGGGTTACGTGGATGCGAAGTATTGGGCCGTGTCGCCGGTATCGTACTGAACGGTGACGATAAACCACTCGCCGCTACTCGGATTGTAGCCATCGAAGTTGAGCGTGAAGCCTATCGAGCTTCCAGCGGGGACGGTCAGGCTCGGGTCCAACTGGATCGCGGAACCTTCGACGTCGAAGGATTGCCCCTCAATCGTACCGCTCTGTGGACTGCCTCCCTGGTAGAAATTCATCCTGAATCGAGTGATATCACGGTCCTCTGAGACTTGGTTGTTGAAGTTCAAATCGATCTCATTCCCTCCCCTTGTACTGCCCTCAAACTGGACGCCTGCGAGCTGAACGGGGTTGTTTTCGTTCGGTGTCTGCACCCGGAAGGTCGTCTCTGTGAGGGTGCCACTCGAGCCGACAATGGTGGCTGTGACGAAAACGTCCTCATCGATCGCGTCGACGCGCACCCGTTGAGCAGCTTTGCCGGCTGCGTTCGTCGAAACTGTCGCCGTCCCACCACTGACCTCCGCCCCGTTTTCGTCGAGGAGCGTAGCGGATCCGCCGGTGAGCTCGAATTCGACGTCTTGGTCGGCAACTGGGTTGTTGAATTTGTCACGGACCTGCGCGACCAGTCTCGTTCGCTTCCCACTGGGCACGATCGTTCCGTTGCCCTCCCCGGCGATGATGTACGTTGGCGTCGGGTCAGTCGTGGGCGTCTCCCCGTCGCTCACATGGACCTTCGCCAACTGGAGGGCGTACGTCCGACTACCATCAAATTCGATGACGACCTGGTTGGATTCGTTTCGAACGTCTTGAACTCTGGAATTGGCCGACACGAGCTGCTCACCGATGGTGTCTCGCCACGTTCCGGCAGAGACACGCTGGGGTGGATCGAACCGAATCTGCATCGGACCGCCTTGGCCAGTGACTGCCACTGTTTCGACGGCGGAACTTTGCGGTTCGGTGAGTATCGACTCCTCAGCGCCACTGGCACCGACGTCCCCGCCGAGAAATAGCATCCTGATTCGATTGCCCACGACGAGGGACTGGCCGCCGAGCGAAACGGCACTGTCCGGCCCAACCAGCATTCGCGTGGGACCGCCCGTGACGATAGGCTGGACATCGACTTCGTTGTATCCCGGGTCGAAGAGGAGGCTATTCGTTTCGTTTTCGAACGTTTTGGCGCCAGGGACGTCCCAATAAGCGCGTGTATTGGGTGACTCGACTGCCGCTGCCTGGACATTTTCGAACGAGACGGTACGGGGCGGACCGGTCGTTAGTTGACCGTTCGGGGGTGGCGGGTTTATGGTGACCAGCCGTGCCGGATAGCTCGCACTGAGTTTGACCGGCGTTCGCGTAGTGATACCCCGGGTGGCCGATTGGATGAGATTCGCTTGGAGGGCCAGCATGTCTCCCCGGGTTTCCTGGTATGCATCGTATTCGATTTCCTGATTTTCCGCTGGGACGCCGGTCGCCTGGTAGACGGAGATCGAAACGATGAGGATGGCAAAGATGAAGATCGCCCCGATAATCTGGCTCACACCGCGATCATCGGATCGGATATCACCACTCATCGTGGAGGAGTGTGGCGGAGAGACTGACTTGAGTACCATAAGGCTGTCGGCCGCTGGACTCTAGCGGGCACCTCAGTTCGCGGTCTCTCGCCATCGCCGCCACTCGCGTCTCTCGGCCGCAATCTCGGTACAGTGGGCCGCATCGAGCATCCCACGGTCGGTCACGACCGCGTCGACGACGTCGGCCGGCGTCCGTTCGAACGTCGGATTCGCCACGACAACCCGGTCGTCGTCGGTCAATTCGGCCCGTGGTCGCTGTTCGTCCGGTAGTGACGTCTCGGGCGTTATCTTGTCCGCCGCCGCGACCGCGTAGACGTCGATGTCTTCGTGGCTCGCGAGAGTCGCGGCGGCCCTGGTCCCGACCTTGTTCCGGACGCTGCCGTCGGGGAAGATGGCATCGGCACCAACGAGAAGTGCATCAGCATTCCACTCGGCCAGGCGCCCCGGAAACGCGGCATCGGTCGTGAGGGTGACGTCTGCAGCGAGCGTCTCGACCGCCTCGCTCGCGACGGCGACACCCTCGCCACCTGGGCGCGATTCCGCCACGAGGACCGCAGCGGGATCGAGCCGTTCGAGCGTCGCGAGGACCGTCCCCGACCGGGAGAGCGTGGCGATTCGGTCGGCGGAGATGGCTTCGGCAGCGGCCGCGGCGGTTGCCTCGTCGGCTGCGAGGGCGCGGTCGATACGATCGGTCGCGGCCCGTTCGACCGCCTCGGGCGTTCGATCGTCGGCAGCACCGGCCATCGCCCGGTCGATCCGGTTCGAGAGCACGGGCATCGCCGGCCGTGCGTCGACGAGTTCGAGCGCGGTCTCGACGAGTGGGGACCAATCCCCATCGGAGCCAACCGTCGCGGCGAGTGCGGCCTCGTCACGGATCACCTCGAGGGCGCGGATCGAGAGAGACGCGGCGCCGTGGTCGGAATCGGATCGGATCGTCTCGACACTGGGGCGAACGCG
>CAYLJD010000131.1:0-5649 GCA_964383875.1 uncultured Halobacteriales archaeon | reverse complement strand
ACAGTCGTGCGGTCGGGCTCTCAGCACGGCAACGGCTCATCAGTGGTATCGATACTGGTCGTTTCGAGCAAACGGAACTGGGCGTCCGACGGAGCGCCGGGACGATTCGAGCCGTCAATCATCTCGATAAACCCGTCATCAACCGGGGTGCCAACTGAGTATGCAGGCAACCGATGCGGAATCATACCAACGGCTGGTGGCGCTCTCGTTGATTGCCTCCGTCCCGCTTGCCTATGCAGGGGAGTACGCCGGTTTCATGGCCATCGACTTCGATCCCACCGCATTCTCCGATCCAGGGACGCTTATCGCCCTCGGGCCGGAGGGCGCGACCCTCCTCTGGTGGGACTGGCGACTCATTCTCTTCGGATACTACCTGCTCGTGGCCCCGGCGGTCGTGTTCCTATGGTACTGGCTATCGCCGAAACGCTCGCTGTCGGTAACACTACTAACGCTGTTTGGGTTGGCCTACGTGTTCGTCGGTGCCCTCGGGGCTGCAATCAATGCCGCCGTCTGGCCGGATCTCATCGTCATGTACGACCGAGCCGGCCCAGACCAACAGGCGATATTGGAACCGGTCTTCAGTACCGTTGCTTCGACCATCGCTGTTGGTGTCTGGGGTATCTTCAACCGAATTGTCGCTGGAGTTTGGTGGTTCGGGATGGGCGCACTGCTCCGAAGTGAGCGGCGATGGCTCGGGTGGTTTACGATGCTCCTGGGTGGATTCTCGTTGTTGGCGGCCGTTGGAAACCTCGCTGTCGTCGCTCCACTCACCGGAATCGGAACGATGGGGTTCCTACTTTTGGCCCCCATCTGGGCGTTGTGGCTCGGTGTGGATCTCTGGCGTCGTCCTGGTAACATGGAAAGTAGGACCCTCCAGCGAACTGACGCTCAATCCCCACGGTGATCGCCCATGCCGCTCCAACCCAACGTCATCGAACGACGACTCATCAGCTCAGGTAAGCTACCGTGGCTATTGCCCGACGTATTCCTGTCGGTTGTCCAGTCCCAGGCCGTCATCGCGGCACTTCAACTCGGCGTGTTTGACCAGTTCGATCAGGGGACTATCTCCATCGAGGAACTGGCCGATGCTACCGATGCCCATCCGCGAGGCATGGCGATCCTCGTTCGGGCACTTGAGGGGCTGGGCTACATAGACGAGGCTGGCGACGGGTATCGGTTGACTAAACCAGCCCGACGGTCGCTCCCGGATCAGGATCGCGAATCCATCCAGGCGATGGGAACATGGTTTGCGGAGTACATGCGAGTGTGCGCCGGTGCGGGCGAAGCAGTTCGAGAGGCTCCGGAAGATGGCCTCGTCGGCTGGGAGTTCGTCAAAGAAGGTGAGATTGGCCGGGGGTACCAAGCCGCAATGCGTTGGTTGGCATCGGATCTCCTGGATCCGGTTGTGGAAACGGTCACCCTCCCCGATGATCCAAGCCAAATGATCGACCTCGGGGGGAGTCACGGGTTGTATACGGTCCGGTTCTGCGAAGAACATCCAACTCTGGACGGTACAATCGTGGATTGGCCAATCGGGCTTGCTGAGGCCGAACAGACCCTCGAAGAGCGACCAGAGATGGCCGACCGAATCGATTTACTTGAACTGAACTTCGAGGAAGAAGATATTCCCGGCGGAAACGACCTCGCATTTCTGGGCAACATTGTCCACGGGATTGATCCGGAGGGGAACAAGGAGTTATTCGAGAGGCTCGCGGAGGCCACAACCGAGAACGGGGTCGTGGCGATTCTCGATCAAATACCAGCCGAGGGGGGCGGCCTCCTGGATCGGTTGGACCCAACGAATACTACCTTCACTCGAGGCGTATCCGCACTCGTCGGGTTCAATTTGTTTCTGTTCAGCGGGGGCCGGACTTACCAGTTCTCACGAGTGCGCGAGTGGCTGAACGATGCTGGCTTCACCGACGTTTCCCACCATGGAGTTAGAGAGTCCCCGGGAATGTCGGTCGTCGTTGCGCAAAAATCCCGAAGTGAGGCAGCGACCCACACGTGATTGGTTGTTGGCGGCCATTGCCTTTCGAATCAAGAAACTGTCTTTACTGGACTCGCTGAGTGGAGTATGAAGCGGTCCCCGACGTGCTGCATATATGTTTGTATATACCAGTACTGTTCTACCAGATAATTTCGAAGTGCCTGCTGATAATTACTTCTGCTATAGCTAACATTCCGATTCGTCACCAAACACGGACATGATGGTGACTGAGACGCGCCTTGGACACGGCCGTCCCGGCGGAGCGTGCCCGCCGGCCCACCGGGCGGCCCCGATCACGACTGCAGCCACACGGATTGATGGCAACGCAAAACAAAGCGAGCGTATGGACGGCCGGTCGGCCCACGCCCGCGCCCAGCTCGACGAGCGCGGCCTCCTGCTCCTGTACGCCATCGGCCTGGGGCTGCTGGGGCTCGCCTTCCTGTTGGCGAACCTCTGAGCGGCCGCCGCTCAGTCGACCCGGCCGGTCAGCGCCTCGCTCGCGGGCGCGATCGAGATGGTCGTGCCGAGATCCGCCGCCCGTGCCCGCGTGTAGAGCATGTGTGCCGCGGCGACCGTCTCGATGCCCGTGCCGCCGCTGTCGAACACCGTCAGCTCCTCGTCGTCGGTGCGGCCGGGGGCATCGCCGACGACGATCTCGCCGAGTTCGGCGTGGACGTGATCGGTATCGACGAGGCCCGCCTCGAGCGCCGCGAGGAACGAGCCGGCGTCCTGCGTCACGCGGTCGCGGAGGTCCGGCACGTACGTCGAGCGAGCGACGGTCGCCGGTTCGAGCTCGTTGTGGCCCGGTGTGTACTGCCCCATCGCCGTCACGTGGGTGCCGGGCTCGAGGGCATCGTCGGCCACCACGGGGTCCGACGCCGTCGTCGCCGTGATGACCACGTCGGCCCCGTCGACGGCAGCCGCGCTCGAGTCGGCCGCCGCGACGTCGGCGTCGAGCTGCGCGTCGAACTCGGCGGCGAACCCCTCGCGATTCGCGGCCGTCGGCGAGTGGACGCGGACGGCGTCGAGGTCGCGAACGGTCGCCGTCGCGTGGAGCTGGCCACGGGCCTGGGCGCCGCTCCCGATGACGGCCACCCGGCTGGCGTCCTCGCGGGCGAGGAGGTCGACCGCGACCGCGCCGGCCGCGCCGGTCTTGAAGGGGTTCATGCTCGCGCCGTCGAGCAGGGCGATCGGCTCGCCGGTGTCGGCGTCGAACAGCGGCGTGACGAACCAGGCGTCCGGGCCGGCAAAGCCGGCGGTATAGGTGTACCCGCCCATGGCGCCGGTCTCGGGCAGGATCGCCAGGTAGTTCGTCAGCTTGCCGTCGGGATCGTCACGGCCGAGCGTCGTTCGCGGCTTCGCCGGGGCGCCCTCGCCGCGCTGGCGGTAGCCATCGCGGACGGCGGAGACGTACTCCGACGGGGTCGCGAGGCCGTCGATCTCGTCGCTCCGGAGGTACAGCGCGTCTGCCATGCCTCTCACCCCGGGCGGCAGGGCTAAAAGTAGTCGGCCGAGCCCGGGCAGCCGTGGCCGTGACGGGTGTCGCCGTCGAATCCGGCGGTGGCCCCAGGGCTCCTGGCCGGGATGGCGAGACTCGCCGGACGCCGCGAGCCCGCCCGTTCCTCGGGCACGCGAGTGGGATGGCCGTGTCTGTCGCACCGACTCGACAACCGAACGACGGGACGGCCCCCCGCCACACGGGTTGGCCAACCCTGCCCGATCGCCGTCCCGGGCTCGGGGCGTGTGGGCCCCCGAGACCGCCGAAGGGTCCTTGGCAGCGCCCGCGGTGGGCAGTGGTATGTGGCAGGAACTCGACGCCGCCCCGGCCCGCCCGCCGTCGCGAGACGTCACCGTCACGAACGTCGAGACGATGGCACTCCGGGGCAACCCCGCCCCCGACGGCGGGCACTACGCGTGGGGCATCGTCAAACTCGAGACCGACGCCGGCGAGTACGGCCTCGGCGAGACCTACCGCGGCCGGGAATCCCTCGACGTCGTCGAGCGGATGGCCGACACCGTCACGGGCGTGAACCCCCTCGGGCCCGACTACGTCGCCGAACGCCTCGCCCGCACCCACTACACCGCCACCGGCGGCATCGGCCGGTCGGCCATCGCGGCCATCGAGACCGCCTGCTGGGACCTCAAGGGCAAGCTGCTCGGCGTCCCCGTGTACGAGCTGCTCGGCGGGCCCTACCGCGACGAGATTCCGCTGTACGCCGACGCCGAGGCGCTCGCCGGCGACGCCGCCGGCATCGACTTCGACACCGAGTACAGCCCCGAGGCCTACGCCGCGGCCGCCCGCGACGTCCTCGACCGGGGCTTCCGCGCGCTGAAGTTCGACCTCGACGTCCCCACGCCCGGCCGTGCGGAGGACCGCGCCGCCGGCCGCCTCGACGACGCCGGCATCGACCACAAGGTCGACCTCGTCGCGGCGGTCCGCGACGCCGTCGGCGACGACGTCGACCTCGGGATGGACTGTCACTGGTCCTACACCGTCGAGACGGCGACTCGGCTCGGCCGCGCGCTCGAGCCATACGACCTCGCCTTCCTCGAGGACCCCGTCCACCACGAGGCACTCGACGCCCAGGCCCGCGTCGCCGACGCCATCAACATCCCGATCCTCACGGGCGAGAACTGGACCACCGCCGAGGCGTTCCGCCGCGCGCTCGATGCCGACGTCCTCGACGTCGCCGCGCCGGACGTCTCGATGGCCGGCGGCCTCGCCGAACTCCGCCGGATCGCCGGCCTGTGTGCCACCGCTGGCGTCCCGCTCGCGCCCCACAACCTCGGCAGCCCGATCGCGACCGTCGCCGGCGCCCACCTCTGTGCCGCCGTCCCCAACGTCTACAGCCTCGAGTATCGCGGCGGCGACGCCCCCTGGTGGGAGGAGGTCGTCGAGCGCACCGGCGAGTCCGGCGATATCGTCGCCGAGGGAACCGTGGCACTCCCGAACGGCCCCGGCCTCGGCGTCGAGCTCGCCGACGCCGCCCGCGACTACGTCGCCGAGGACGCCGCGTTCCTGGGCTGAGCGGTGGAGTGACGTCGCCGGCCAGCGCGGGTTTCGCTCTCGGCGAGCGGACGACGCGGCCTGTCCCGCCGCTCGAACGCTGCGATCGCTCGCGGCTCACGGCGGCCGGCGTCACCCGATCCAACCCAGCAGCCACGAGTGGGATCGATCCGGGGCCATCACGGGCTCGCCGTGGCGCCGCGTCGGCGACCACGCCCGGCACCGACCCCAACGACTATCGGCTGACTCCACCGTACCCACCGGTATGGGAGACGACGCCGACCGACCCGCGTGGGTGCACAACCTCCGAACGGGCGAGGCGGGCACGCACCGGCAGCTCGCCGAGGGCCTGCACGCCCGCATCCTCGCGGGCGACGACTCCATGCTGTCGATCGTCACGATCGATCCCCACTCCGCGGGCGAACTCCACAGCCACCCCGAGGAGCAGTGGGGCGTCCTGATCGAGGGCGAGTGCATCCGCATCCAGGGCGGCGACGAGTTCCACGCCACCGCCGGCGACCTGTGGCACACGCCCGGCGGCACCGACCACGCCATCCGCACGGGCGACGCGGGCGCGCTCGTCCTCGACGTCTTCGCGCCGCCCCGCCCCGAGTACCGCTCCGAGGGCGAGGGCTTCGCTGCCGACGACGGC
>CAYLJD010000130.1:0-5671 GCA_964383875.1 uncultured Halobacteriales archaeon | reverse complement strand
CGGCTGACGCTTTCGGGAGCGTGCTCATCAGCATCGGAATACCGATCCTGATGGCGGCCATCATCGGCAAGACGTTGATGGAGAGCGGGGCCGCCGATCGGATCGTCCGAGCCTTCCTCTCGCTGACCGGCAAGGACCGCTCGGAGTACGCGCTGTTCGGTTCGAGCTTCATCCTCTCGATCCCGGTGTTCTTCGACAACGTGTTCTACCTGCTCGCACCCATCGCTCGGTCGACGCGGGCGCGTACTGGGGGACGGTTCGCCATCTACGTGTGCGTACTCTCCGCGGGTGCGCTCGGAACCCACATGTTGGTACCACCAACGCCCGGCCCGCTGGCGATGGCCAGCGAGCTCGGGGTCAATCTGGGGCTGGCGATCGTCGTCGGAGTAACCGTCGCGCTGCCGACCACCCTCGTCGGCGGCGTCGTCTATGGACGGTGGATCGACCACCGAATGGAGATTCCGCTGCGCGAGGCGATGGGGACGACCGTCGAGGAGATCGAAGAGGTCGCCGCCAAGTCCAAGTCGGACCTCCCGAACCTAGTCGAATCGCTGCTTCCGATCGCGGCACCGGTCATCTTCATCACCGGGAACACAGTCTCCACCACCGTCTTTCCCGAGGACTCACCGATCGTCGCCGCGACCACGTTCCTCGGCGATCCGAACATGGCGTTGACGATCGCTGCACTCCTCTCGACCTGGACGTTCTTCCGAATGCGGGACATCAGCAAGGAGATCCTCGGTGACGAACTCACCGAGGCCATCAAGAGCGGCGGGAACATCATCGCCATCACCGCCGCCGGCGGTGCGTTCGGGGCGATGCTCCAGGCGTCCGGGATTGGCGAATACATCTCCGGAGGGCTCAGCGAAGCCGGCATCCCGCTGCTCATCAGCGGGTGGCTCATCGCCGGCCTCATCCGCATCGCACAGGGATCGGGCACCGTCGCGATCCTCACCGGCGCCTCGATAATGGCGCCGCTCACCGACAGTCTGCCCCTCAACCCGGTCTGGATGATGATGGCCGTGGGTACCGGCGGAATGCTGTTCGCGTGGTACAACGATAGCGGCTTCTGGATCGTCAATGAGGTCGCCGGGCTCACTCAGAAGGAGACGTTCAAGACGTTCTCTGCGGTCAACTTAGTCATGTCGGTCACGGGAATCATCGTCGTCCTGATCCTCTCGACGCTCTTCCCGCTCACCTGATTGGAGAGCGTCTAGAGGGGCTTTGACCGTGATTTTCTGAACACCGGTGTCTCGGAACTCGGCAAACCGGGTCGTCGAAACGACTAACTTAGCCGCCGTGTATCACTTTACATCTTCACACTATGAGCACGTCAATCACACTTATGGGCGCGGGCGGAAAGATGGGGCTACGGATCACGGATCAGATTATGGACGATCGGGCATACGACGTTCGATACGTCGAACCAGCCGAGGAGGGACAGGAAGCACTCGCGGAGCGTGGGATCGAGATGTCCTCCCCCGACGACGCGCTTCAGGGCACCGAGATCGTGATTCTGGCCGTTCCTGACGAGTTCATCGGGATGATCACCGAGGATATCGTCCCGAAGCTCGATTCCGGGACCATGGTGATCCTTCTAGATCCGGCAGCCGCATACGCAGATGGTCTCCACGACCGAGAGGATATCACGTACTTCCTGACGCATCCGTGTCACCCCTCTTTCTTCACGGCCGAGACAGGCATGAACGACGAAAATACCGATTGGTTCGGGGGACAAGGTCGTGACGTCCAGGACATCGTCTGTGCCCTCCACCAGGGTCCCGAAGACAATTATGCAAAAGGTGAGGCGATTGCCAGGGACATCTACGCGCCCGTCCGGCATGCCCACCGTGTGACGACCGAGCAGATGGCCATCCTGGAACCCGCCCTCGTCGAGACGCTCCTAGGCACTTGCCTCACGGTGCTGCGAGAGGGCTATGAACATGCCGTCGAGATGGGTGTCCCCGAAGATGCCGCCCGGGCGATGTTGTTCGGTCACCTACGTATCGAATTCGGGATCGTCTTCGGCTTCACGGACTTCCCGTTCTCCGACGGAGCTCAACAAGTAATCGAGGAAGCGAAGTCGGACATTTTCCGCTCTGACTGGAAAGAACGTGTGTTCGACGTCCAGAACATCCAGGAGAGTACTGAGTTGATCGCCAATGCTGATTGACAGAAGAGTGGGGTGATTTACTCGGTGGTTCCGCCATCACGGACGACGCCGAAGAAGTTGTCAGCAGCGGCAGTCGTCTGGACCTGTCCTCCCTTCAGCGCGATCTCCAGCCCGTCGAACGCTGAGCCTCGACAGTGGGCGACACAGAGCGGGCTCCCCGGCCCGACTGGCGCGAGAAACTCGAGCGCGTAGATATCGAGGTGTGGAGCGACGTAGCCGCTCGTGTCACCGCCGGCGATACAGGCACGGCGGATGTCGGTCTCTTCGAGGAGCGTCCGTGTGATCTTCGCCTGTTCGGTCCCGAGGCGCTCGTTGATGGCAGTGTCGTCAATCCGGAGGTCGTCCGCACGCTCCCGCGTCGCCTTGATAGCGGGGTCCGCCGGGCCCCACGCAGAGTAGACGATGACGCTATTGCCCGACTCGATCGCGTCGAGCGCGGCGTCGATTGTCTCGTCCCGAGCGTCTGCGGCCGTCTCCGGATCGATAGCACGCTCGGTATCTAACTGGACGCCCGTAAACCCGTGTTCCAGTGCCCACTCGATCTGGGCTTCGTTGACCGGCGAGGCGCTGCCCGAGACGACGACTATCTGGTCGACTGCCTCAGCAGTCTCTGTCGAGTCAGCATCCTCGACGATCCCAGCGTCGTGCCAGTGGTTCGTGAGCGCGTAGTTCAGCCCCGAGGACGACGCCGAGAACAGGGGCGTGCTCACAGCGGTAGCTCGGTCCCAGATCGTACGACCGACCTTCTGCTGGTGCTCGTGGTTCAGACCGTCGACGACGACGATCTCGTTCGAGTCGACCACTGAATCGAGGTCGTCGGCCAACGCCTGTCCGCGCTTCTCGTCGATGCTCAGGATGTCGAGAAGGCCGATTTCCCGGTCGGTCTGTTCACCGAGATGTCGGCGTAGGTCTGCCTCCGTCATTGGCGTCACCGGGTGGTCGCTCATCGTCGGGTGGCGGTCCAACCGATAGGTCGTCTCCTCGACGGTGGCGAAGACGTTTCCGAACAGGACGTATCGACCCCGAGGTTGTAGCGACGGTGCGGCGACGACGACAGGCACGAACGGCGAATTGAACGTCTTTTGGGCGAGATCGATGGCGTGCCCGATGCTGCCGACATCGGGCGAGGAGTCGAACGTCGAGCACACCTTGTACTGGACCAGTTCCAGGTCGAATTCGGCGAGCGTCTCGAACACCGGTGGGAGGTGTTCGTCCATCTCTCCGGGAGACATCGTGCGGCTCTGGCCAGCGACGCCGATTGCCTGGACATCCTCGAACCCCGCGACGTCGTCGGGCGATGGCGGGTCGAGAAACAGGACGGTCTCGACCCCGTTCAGCGAGAGCGACTCCAGGACGTCGGTCGACCCAGTAAAGTCGTCGCCGTAGAACGCGAGTAAGAGGTCCTCGGACATAGTCATCACCGCCCACTCCCGACGGACCCGTAGTGTTCGATAGCCCGTCGCAGCTCCTCGTGATCTTCGGCGTATTCCTCCAGCGGGACGCCAGCCATCGCGGCCTCCCAGCCCTGTTTGAGGTGTTTGACGCCGGCCTCGGGCCCATCAGGGTGTCCGAGGATGCCGCCGCCTGCGAGGTACATCAGATCGGCGTTTCCGAGCGCTTCGTAGGTTTCGGGCGCCTGTCCCGCCCATTGCCCCGACGAAAATACGGGCATGACGACGTCGTCCTTACTGGCGATCGGCGTCTGACAGGTCCGGGCCGACCGAATCACAGACGCGTCGGACTCACAAAACTTGTTGCGAAGGCCATTGACGTGCATGTGGTCGACTCCGGCGAGTCGCCAGAACTTCTGGAATGCCGCGTAATCGAACCCAAGTAGCGGGTGGCGCGAGAGCGCACCCCATCCATTACGGTGGGCGTGGATCGGCACATCGGCCTCCTTCCGGAGTGCGAGCAGTCCCGAAATCCCGACGTCGTTGATGCTCACCATCACGCAGTTCCCACCCGCGTCTTTCACGACATCGTGGAGTTCGAGCATCGTCTCGACGTCGCCGGTGATGTTGCAGGCGTACATCACCTCCTTTCCCGTGCGGTCTTTGTGGCGGTGGATGGCCCCCATCACGGCCTCAACGCGCTCTTCGACGCGGGAGTACGGCGGGTTCGCGATGAGTTCGTCATCCTTGATAAAGTCGAGTCCCGCATCGACGAGGTCGTCCACGAGGTCTGCCGTATCGTCCGGTGAGAGCCCGACGCTGGGCTTGACGATCGTCCCGACGATCGGACGGTCGTACACGTCAACGAGTTCGCGGGTCCCCTCGATCCCGAATTGGGGAGCCGGGAATTCCGAAGCGTACGACGCCGGCAATTCGAGGTCTTTCAGCCGAATTCCGGAGAGGTGCCGAAGCTCGAAGAGGTTGCCCGCCACCATAGTCCGGAGGTTGGGGAGGTCGACGCCGATGTTTTCGACCGGGAACGACAGCGTCACCTCTGCCCGGGTGTACTCGCGAGCAGGTTCGTCGTCGGGTGGAGTCGTTCCGGAGAGCGTCGGCTCGTCAGTTACGTCAAGTTCGACGATGTCCTCGACGCGGCCAGCGTGACGTTCGCGGAGCTCCTCGCTCTCGCCCGGCACGTCGACGAAAGTCCCGGATGACTGCTCACCGGCCATCGATTCGGCAGCCTCCAGCAAGGGATAGGCCGTCTCGATCTGGTATGTGGCACGGATTCGCTCGCTCATGAAGTGCCGAGATCATGCTGTGGTAACAATTTATATTTTCCTCTCACCCGGGCCAGTAGTGGTCGGGGAATCGGATTGGAAATAACTGTTACCAGCGTAGATCCTCTCTGTGCCAGCGAGCAGTGAGTGCTTTCGAAGGATCAGCAGTTCAAACGAGGCTGGGATGTGTTGTGTGCTCAGTACCTTAACCGTCTCGGCGTTGACTAGTCAGACGACACAGCTGATTATTTGGTAGACTCTCTACTACTACACACATGCGAGAATACTGCTGAGATACATGAAAGGGAGAGGTTGTCTTTGATCTCTACATCTCCTGCACTGCTATGCGGCCCTGATACCGACCCTGGTGTATCTAACGCATCGTGAAGACATCCTTGACATACTTCGGCTGTCGTCCACAAATAGTACATGAATGACAACGACCCTCGCCTGTTCTGATCGAACAAAGAGATTCAGCTAGCGGTGCTTGAGGTCGAGGGTGTGGATTAGAGCTCGGCAGGTTTGGTAATCGAGGTTCTCACCTTGTGTAACAATTGGCTGATCAATGGAGCGTGTTGCACAAGTCAAGTTTGATTGGTGGTGGTTCTGGGTAAATCAGAATGAGCGTCTACTGAGTGTCTTCGGCGGGTACGAGGTCTTGGTGGCGAACGGCCAGCGGAAGCTTCTCGTCGGTTTCGAGGTCTCGGAGCCGATAGGAGTAGGCGTCGGTGGATCGACCCGTTTCGGTATCGAGATCCTCAACGAGTACGTTGGTGATCTCGCAGACGATGCCGTGAGTGTGGGGCATCCGGATCAGCTGGATCGAG
>CAYLJD010000129.1:2025-5731 GCA_964383875.1 uncultured Halobacteriales archaeon | reverse complement strand
CCAGACTTCCAAACAACAGCAGCTCGATGATCTCAGCTTCTGTGAAGACCTCTTGGAGATTCTCGAAAAAGTCATCGCGGATCCTGTGAGGATCCTCCGAGAGATGTTTGGCAAGCGAGACAGCAAGATACTCACGACGGGTAAGTTCATCCTCGGTGATATCGCCAAAAATAGCATCTTCCTTCGGTTTAACGGCGTCGCGAACATCGAGCGTTCGCACTGTCGCACAGTACGCACACTGATGGGACTCGGCGACTTTGAGTCGCATTAATTCGAGCAGTTCTGTATCGACGTTCGCGCGCTGGCCGAACGACTCGAACGCGGCGACGATATGGTTGAATATCTCGGGACAGTGCGCCATCGCTCCGAAAAACGCGGCATCGCCGTACCACCCCGATTTCGCGTCTTCGATTCGTTCTGCCACTTCGGGGTCGCTGACCGCGTCGGAATCGAGTGGCGTCGGCCGAGAGGTCATAGAACACGGTACCGTACCAATCATGTTATAACTTACCACTAAATCGGAACGGGTGCGACCGACGGCGCAAGGTAGCGGGTGTGGCGGTGTCCGAAATCGCATCTGGCGAGGAGTATAAGACCATGGCGACTGTGAATACGAACGATAGATGACGGTAGACGGATCCGAAACGGCATCCGAACCCGAACCGCTCGCACCCAAAGAGATCACCGACCGGCTTTCCGAGCTCGAGGCAGGTAAGACGATCCGGGTAAACGGCCGCCAGCGCACGTACGAGGTGATCGACACGGATACGTACTCGGTCATCGTCGAGGACTCGGCGGGCCGTCAGATCACGATCTCCCAGAATCTCCAATCGGGCGGCTGGACGATCAACGAAGAGGTGTCCCACATCGAAACTGACCGGGACTAACGTAACCACATCAGCACTGTTTGAGATACAGCTGGAACTCCAGCTCTGTCTTCGCGTTGCCGGTGACGTCCGAGTACTCTTTCTGGTGAGGGATCGAAAGCGGCGATTCTGACGGCGTAGAGTCACAGAGTCGGTCCGCGAACCGCTGGATCCGATTCGCGTCGTTTCCCGGCGCTCGGAGCACGACGCCGTCGTAGTCCTTGAGCGGGAGTGACTCGATCCGCTCGACGATTGCGTCGAGATCGTCCGACGTGGCGACGAAAACGCTCACATACTCGTTGGCCTCGTGGGTCAGTACTCGCGTCTCGGTGGCTTCGCCGTCGTCGTTTCGCCGGGCGATCGCCTCACGGATCAGCCTCGCGCGATCCCGAGCCACCGACTCCCAGGCATCGGCGGACGCGTCGGGTTCGCGGGCGATGCGGTAGGCCGACTCGTCGGGCACGACGAGTCCGTAGGCAATCACTAGTTCGAGCGTTCGCCGGGTATCCGGAATCGAAACATCCCGATCGAGCTGTTCGGCAGTGAACGAGTCGGAGCCGTAGCGATCGGACGCGGCGAGATACAGATCGATACACGTCTCGAGTCGTGGCAGTCGGTTCGCTGAGGCCATGCTTCCGTCGTAGACTCTCCGCTGAATTATAAAAATGCTTGTTACTATGTAACTCCATTTCTGTTCTCGACTGACTTAGCTGGTTTACAGAGCAGAATATGATAAGCACCCGGCGAGCGCTACGACCGTAGCGCCCCATGAGGATTTCAAGGCTGATCCGTGGCTACGGGGCTAAAGCGGAGTCAGTGGCCCATTGAGTGGCCGACGGCCCACGGATACCCCTCCGTGCTATGGACGGCACCACCCGGACCGTGATCGTGGTCATGTTCGTGGTCGTGTTCGTGAGCGCCGTGATCGCCGGTAACGGAGACATTGTCGTCGACGCGAACGATCATGTTCGCGATCTCCGTGGCGCTCGCGACTGCTCGTCGTTTGATGTAGAGTGGTTCGAGGACACCCCGTCCGGTCATATCCGCGACCGACTTCGTCTGCAGGTCGAGGCCGGCCGCGCTGGCGCCATCATGGTGAGCGGCCCGGAGTTCGAGGATGGCATCGATCGGATCCATCCCGCTGCTTTCAGCGAGCGTTCGAGGAATTGTCTCCAGCGCGTCGGCGAAGGCCTCGATCGCGAGCTGTTCCTTGCCGGCCTGCCCGGTCGCGAACGTTCGAAGCTCCCGTGCGAGTCCGACTTCGGTCGCCCCGCCGCCCGGGACGATCGCTTCGTCCTCTATGGCGAGTTTCAGCGCGTAGAAACAGTTATCCAGCATTCGTTTGGTCTCCTCGGCGACGTGTTCGGTGCCGCCGCGGAACAGCACTGAAACCTGTTTGAACTCGTCGAAGCCGGAAACGACCGTAATTTCGGTCGGGCCGACCGACCGTCTGTCCACCGTTTCCGCCGTCCCGACTGTTGCGGGACTCAGTTCCTCGATCGTGACTGGCTGGGAACCGGTCGCGCGAGCCAGTTTGTGGAGTTCGTCGTGGCGGGTTCGCTCGACGGACAACACGCCCGCCCGCGTGAGTAGATATCGGACCGGGTCGTCGATCGACTGCTGACAGAAGACGACGTCGGCGCCGCTGGCAGTAATCGCGTCGGCGTGCGATTCGTAGATGTCCCGTTCATACTCCTGGAGCGCCTGATAGTCCTCGTAGGACGTGAGATCGACCGCGCCGATTCCCTTCGCCTTGTCGATCGATAGCTCTTCGTCGATGAGAGCGACGGTAGCGTCGTCGTACCGCCGCGGGAGTCCTGTCTCCGGCGAGACGACGTCCGTAGACGACTCGTTCATGTCGATCACGAGGCCGTTGAGGACCGTCGAGTCGTAAAACGAGCCACCAGGGATGGTCTTTCGTGTGATCCGTTCGAACCCGACGCGGCCATCGCGTTCGATCGCCCGAACGGTTTCGACGGCTTTGTCAGCGAGGAACTCAGTCCCGGATTCGTCCCATTTCCCGGTTACCACCGTTCGGGCAATCTCGCGAAGTCGATCGTCGTCGTCGAAGTCGACTGAAACCGTCCAGTCGCCGAGAGCGTCGGCCGCGTGGGAAGCCGCGAGGTGGTAGCCACGAGCGATCACCGTCGGATGAACGCCGCGCTCAAGCAGTGTCTCAGCCTCACTTAGCAGTTCGCCGGCGAGCAACACTGCGGTCGTCGTCCCGTCACCAACCCTTGAGTCCTGCTGTTCGGCGACGGTGACGACGAGATTCGCGACGGGATGAGAGATGTTCATCCGATCGAGGATGCTGGCTCCGTCGTTCGTTACGGCGATCTTTCCGTCGGACGTGACGAGCATTTTGTCGAGTCCATTTGGCCCGAGCGTTGTTCGAATCGTCTCCGCGAGCTGTTGTCCTGCCTTCATGTTCGTTTCCCACGCCGCGGGCTCGTCGCCGGTTTCACTCGTTATCGCTGATTCGCGAGATACGCTATTATCCAGCATGATGTATCTTCTCACACGTACTGATCGAAAGGACATAAAGGACCCGACGGCGCAGGGATTCGGTGATTTCACTCAGCAGGACTCGTTCGCTGGTGACGGGTCTCGATGGCGATACTATCGAGGACGTCCAGGTTCCGGAGTAGTTCTGTGTCCCCGAGCCGTTCACCATCAAGGAGGTCGGCAAGAGCTTCCCGGAGTACGTCCGTGGGAGTTCGGGGGCGAGGTAGACGTCAACCGGACAGATCGGCGTCGTGTAGAACTGCGTGACCTCGTTTTCCGCGATGATCTCCCAGGGGTGGGTTTTGTCGGGGTACGCCGGCGCGCCCTCGTAGAGA
>CAYLJD010000129.1:0-1925 GCA_964383875.1 uncultured Halobacteriales archaeon | reverse complement strand
GTAACGAGGACCTCGGCGTCCGTTTCGGGCATAAACGAGGCGAGGACGTCCACGGAGTACTCCGCGAAGATGACGACGTGTGGAACCCCGAGCCGAGCGGCAGCAAGCATCACTATCGGGAGCGCGGGCAGACGCGGCAAATAGAGTGCTACGGCTAAGGTATAAGTAATATCACGAAAACAGTCAACGTGTACCATGCCAGAGACAATCTTCGAGGTAGACCCCGATTCACCACCGGATGAACAACCGAGTCCGATCGTCAATCGATGGCATCCGGACGTTCCGCCAGTCGATACAATCACTCCTGGTGAGAAAGTCCGAATCGAGTGCCTTGACTGGACCGGTGGACAGGTCAACAACGACGACAGCGCGAACGACATCCGAGACATGGAGCTGGATCCGAACCACCACCTGAGCGGGCCGTTCGCGGTCGAGGGGGCCGAGCCGGGCGATATGCTCGTGGTGGACATCCTCGATCTCGGTGCGTTCCCCGACCGCGAGTGGGGGTTCAACGCCATCTTCGATCAGGAAAATGGCGGCAGCTTCCTGACCGATCACTTCCCGGAAGCTCGCAAGAGCATCTGGGAACTGGACGGCGTGATGGCCAGTACGCGCCACATCGAGGACGTCAGCTTTCCCGGTTGTGCACACCCGGGGATTCTCGGCACCGCACCGTCACACGAGCTGCTCGAGGAATGGAACGAACGCGAGCGTGCGCTCATCGAGCGTGGCACCGACCATGAGACCGCGGTCAACCATGAAACGGACGAGGCAGAGCCGCCGCTTGCTCTTCCGCCGGAACCAAACGACGTCCTTCTCGGCGACATGGACGAAGACCAGGTCGAGGAGGCCGCAAAGGAAGCCGCACGGACGATTCCACCGCGAGAGAACGCCGGAAACTGCGACATTAAGAACCTCAGCCGCGGCTCACGTGTATACCTCCCGGTATTCGTCGAAGGGGCGAACTTCATCACGGGCGATCTGCATTTCTCGCAGGGAGACGGTGAGATCACGTTCTGTGGGGCGATCGAGTTCCCCGGTTGGATCGACCTGCGAGTCAACGTCATCAAAAACGGGATGGAGAAGATGGGGACGGATTACGCCATGTTTAAGCCGGGATACATGGATCCAGACTTTTCCAACTACATTGTCTTCGAGGGGTACTCCGTCGACGAGGACGGTACGCAACACTACAAGAATGCCAACATCGGGATGCGCCGCGCGTGCCTAGACGCCATCGACTACATGACGAACTTCGGGTACAGCCGGGAACAGGGATATATGCTCCTCAGTACGGCTCCTGTTGAGAGTCGGATCGCCGGGATCGTCGACCTGCCGAACACCTGCGTCACGGTCTCGGTCCCCGAGGAAATCTTCGACTTCGACGTCAACCCGGACCTCCTGGCCGATGGCGACATGACCGCTGATCGAGGTGATGTCGCGAAGCCATCGTAGGAAGTTGCCGTCTGACGGACGCTTCTGAGTGAACAACGGCGGAAAGCTCGATATCCACGACTAATAACCTGAATGGACGTCGATCGCTCTCCGACGTGTGGAGCCGACGCAGTGTCGGCGGAACCTCGTCGTCGCTCCACATCCGGACGTCGTCCACCGACGATTCGTCGCGAATCTGGTGGTCGTACATCTTGAGGGCGACGGACAGCTCCCGGTCGGGGGTTGACAAACAGAAATAGATGCCGTTCCATCGGCTCATCCTTGAATCCCGAGGTAAGTTCCTTGAACGCTTGAGTTTCAAGAGAGCAAAAATCGGGGCCGGTAAGTAGCAATTTCTGCGGTACACTTGAGATGCTTGTCGGCGCTATGCCAGTTGAAGCCGGCCTTGTCGGCGACCTTGTTTGTGGAGAGCGGCTTGTCGGAGTTGCGGAGGACGCGGCGGATGTCGTCTTTTTTGCTCATTGCGGTGA
>CAYLJD010000128.1:0-5779 GCA_964383875.1 uncultured Halobacteriales archaeon | reverse complement strand
GCTCGGACAGTACGACGTCCTGGCCGGACAGGTGTGGATCGCCGTCCCGATCACGCTGTTTCTCTCGCCGCTACTGTTCGGCTGGTACCTCTGGCCGTGATCGTCGGTTCGACGGCTTGAGCGACGCGGACGCGGCGACCCCGGTCACTCCCATACCGAATCGGCCGATGGTGGTCCCACCGGGGGTCGATCTCAGTCGAGATCGTCGATGTCGATAGGAATGTCTCCCGGATGGTCGTCGATTTCGACGGCGACGCCGAAGGAGATGATCGACGAGATCCCCTCCTCGACCGAGAGGTCGAGATCGTACACCTCGTCTTCGGCCAGGTGCATGATGAACCCGCCCATGAAGGGGTTCGGCCCCATGGGCATGAAGACCGTCAGCATCTCCTCGTCGTCGGTCGCGCGTTCGATCATCTCCGGCGGGTGGGACGTCTGAAACGCCACCGAGTACGACCCTTCTTTCGGAAATTCGACCAGGACCACGTCCTGGAAGTTCTGGGTATCGCCCTCGAGCAACATCGAACTCATCTGGTCGAGCGGGCCGTAGATCGAGCTGATCCCGGGGATCCGGGCCATGGTCGCGTCCAGGCTCTCTTTCAGGCGGTCGCCACCCACTCGACTTTCCGTGACACCGCCGACGACGAGGATGGTGAGCAGCAACACGACCGAAGCGATCAGTTGTGGGACGAGCGGCGATGTCGCGCCCAGGCCTTCCTGAATCGGGATGACGAGCGGGTTGAGCAGTCCGGACAGGAGGTCGACGATCAGGATCAGGACGAACGCCGTGATCAGGACCGGCAACACGATCGCGGTGCCGGTCAGCAGCGACCGACGCAGGTAGCCGTCGGACCCGGTTTCGAGGCCGTCGGAGGCCGTGGGGTTAGGTACCATACGTGCCATCCCGGCGGGCAGGGGGAAAAGCAGTGTGTAGACTCGGTCCCGCTCGACGGACGCTGACCCGGGTAGTGCCGGTGGCTCGACCGCAGGCACAACGCGATAGCAGTCCCCACCCCCGACCGTCGTCGCCTTCCGTCCTCAGGGGCGGATGTCGGCGGGCCAGCACTCGGCACATAACGCCGTCTCGTCGAGCGCTCCCCGGAAGGTCACTCCGGACCACGCAGCGAGGTCGATCCCGCACTCCGTTTCCGCTGTCTCGTCCGCCCCCGGATACCGTCTCGCGAGTGCGTGGAGCGTCCCGTCGCGTTCGACGGCCGGATGCCCCTCGAGCGACGGGTCGTGGTCCGGCGGGTCGACGGTCACGATGCGAACCGGAGCCGCCCCACCGCAATAGTCGCTGTGGCCGTGTCGATGGTCGTTGGCTCCTCCCTTCCGTGGGCCGGTCCTTCGGACAGCAGTCGATCGCGCACACGCCGACCCCGCTCAGGGGATGCATTTCGCCGCGATCGCCGCCGTCAGACGCGGTACCGCCGGGCCCACTTCGGGCGCGACCGTCGGTACAACAGGACCCCGACGCCGCCGAGCGCGACGGCCAGTGTCGTGAGCGCGGCGAGCAACGGGCCCGAGACGGGTGCGAGGGCGAATCCGACGACGAGGATCGGCACGAGCGGAGCGATCATGGCGAGACCGAAGACACCGAACAGCAGGGAGTCGAAGAGGAACTCGTTGGGGGAGAGGCCCGTGAGGTAGACGGTCACGCCGAAGATGTAGCACGCGATGCCGACGAGGAGAAGCGCCCCGACGACCGCCTCGGGAATCGGCGTTCCGAGCCAACCGACGGGAATCGCGTAGAAGCCGAGGCCGACGATCGGGCCGAACAGGAGAAATGCCCGGAATTTGGCCGCAAGGATCTCTGGGATTCCGACGGGATGGACGAGATACGAGTCCACGTCGTCGGATTGCGTGAGCCAGTTGTACGTCGTGAACCCCGAGAGGCCGAGGATCGCCCCGTAGGATATCCCCACCGACGGCGCGAGCCCCGTGATTTGGGTCGCGAGTTCGACCAGGCTTGCCGAGACGCCCAGGAGGACCGCAGCCGAGAAGAGCACCTTGGCGAATCCACCCGCGCTCCGGTGGACGTCGAGCAGGGTTTTCGTCGCCAGGGGATCGCCGACCGTCTCCAGCCAGCGACGGAAGGCGGCATCGACGGTGCGGGCGGTGCGCCGCGAACTCGGGTCGTAGGCGAACGCGGCGAGGAGGAACACGCCCAGCACCAACGCGGTCGAGGCGGCCAGGCCGTGGAGCGTGAATTCGGCGAACAGGCCGTATGGCGTCAGCGACCACACCGGCGTGCCAATCCCGAGAGCGACGCCGATGCCGAGGGCGAGGATTCCGACGATCACCACACCAGGTATCCCTCGCCGTAGCAAGCCCAACACGGCGAGTGTCGTCCCCAACCCGAGACAGAACGTGAGACTCAGGGTGACCCAGAGCAGCGACCCGGTCCCGAGGAGGTTCAGGGGCACCGACGGCTGCCCGAAGCCGGCCGTCGCGAGCAGGGTGCCGCACGTGAGGGGCAACAGGAAGAGGATAGCGTAGTACACGACGTCCTTGACGACGAACACGCCGAGCAGTCGGCGTTTCGAGAGCGGCAGGGTTCGAGCGGCGAACAGCAACAGCGTGACGTCGCCGAGCAGGTCTCTGAGTCTGTCCCCGCCGACGAAGCCGATGGAGCCCGTGTGCAGGCCGAAGACGAACACGAGGGCGTGGAGACCGGCGATCACGGTCTCGGAAGGGGTCCCGGTGACGAGGAGCAGCGAGGCGGCGCCGGTGGCGAGCAGGCCGACGACGACCGGAAAGAACGCGAACCGCCCGCCGCCGAACAGCCGACTGTGGAGCCGCCACTCCTCCCGGAGCATCGCGGCGAACACGCGTGTCGTCCGCGCCTCACTCATGGCTGGGTGGGTGCCTCGACCGTCCCGTCGACGCGGTCGAGAAACACGTCGAGGAGCGTCGTGCCGGCGTCGAGTTCCGGCGGCCGGATATCGGCGACGAGTCCGCCCTCGTTGACGATGCCGACGCGCGAACAGAGCTCGGCGGCGACGTCGACGTCGTGTGTCGTGACGACCACCGTGTTCCCCTCCGCGCGATACTCCACGAGGAACTCCTTGACGCGCTCCTGGATGATGGGGTCGAGATTGGCGAGCGGTTCGTCGATGAACACCAGGCTCGGCTCGTGGAGGAAGGCCCCGGCGATCATCACTTTCTGTTGTTGGCCCCGGGAGAGGTCCGCGGCGAGCGTGTCCAGCTTTTCGGCGAACGCCAGCCGCGAGGCCCACGAGTCGATGCGTTCGTCGACGGTCTCGTCCGGCAGCTCGCGGATCGCGCCGACGAACTCGAAGTACTCCCGTGGGGTGAGGAAGCTGGGTGGTGACTCCTGTTCGGGGAGGATGCCGACCCGTTCGCGAACGCCCGTGGGATCCTCGACGGGATCGATGCCGAGGACGCGAACGCCGCCGTCGTCCGGGACGATTTGCCCCGTCAGGACTTCGATGGTCGTCGTCTTGCCCGCGCCGTTGGGGCCGAGCAGTCCGAAGAGCTCGCCCTCGTCGATCGAGATGGTGAGGTCGTCGACGGCCGTCACTGCCCCGTAAACCTTCCGGAGGGCGTCGATCTGGATAGCTGTCACGCGGTGTGAGTGACCGTGCTCGCTGGATATGGAAATAGCATGCAGATTCGTATCGATGGTGGCGAACGCCGCAGCTACTCCGAGACGGGTTGCACCGCCGCTTCGCCACAGTGGGGGCAGTGCTCGTAATTGCGATCGACCGACTGCGAACATGCCTCACAGACATACGACGCCGACTCGTCGTCGAGGAGCGCGCGTTTCGTCTCCTCGACTTTCCGACCGACGCTACTGAAGAAGCTCATTGTCCACAGGAGGGTCCGGATCGGGTTAAGGGTTGGCAGAAGTCGGACTGAGGCCGCGATGGGTCATGTGCGGGGGAAAGCCGGACGAACTTCTCCACGGTACCGAGGCATGAGTTGCTCGACGGACACGTGCGTCTCCCGATCGGGGCGACGCAGGCGCGTGCAGCGGCCGCCGCCCTCCCTGGCGTCCGTTTGCTACCGACCCGGGACGAGAAGACCTATCTGAACTCGTTTACAATTGTTCGGGAATGGCCGCCATCGAGCTGTCCTCCCTCCAGAAGCGCTTCGGGCGCGTCGAGGCCCTCCAAGACGTGGATCTGACCGTCCGTGAGGGCGAAATCTACGGCTTTCTCGGCCCGAACGGCGCCGGCAAGTCCACGACGATCGACATCATCCTCGACTTCGTTCGGCCGACGAGCGGCACGGCACGGGTCTTCGGCATGGATGCACGGTCCAACACGGGCGAGATCCGCGAGCGGATCGGCGTCCTGCCGGACTCCTACCACCTCGAGGGGCACCTCACCGGCCGGCAGCACGTCCAGTTCGCCATCGACTCGAAGGGAGCCGGCGACGACGACCCAGCCCACTACCTGGACCGGGTCGGCCTCTCCGAGCAGGCCGCCTCGCGGCAGGCCGGGGGCTACTCGAAGGGGATGGCCCAGCGCCTCCTGTTGGCGATCACGCTCGTCGGCGAACCCGATCTGATCATCCTCGACGAGCCGTCGACGGGCCTCGACCCCAACGGGGCTCGGCGGATGCGCGAGATCGTCCGGGAGGAACGGGACCGAGGGGCGACGGTCTTCTTCTCCTCACACATTCTCGGCCAGGTCGAAGCCGTCTGTGACAGGGTCGGCATCCTCGACCAGGGAGCGATCGTCGCCGAAGACAGCATCGAGGGACTCGAGGCGTCGCTTGGCTCGACGGCATCGCTGACCGTGACGCTCGCGAGTGAGCCGACAGCGGCGACCATCACCGCGCTCGAGGCCGTCGGCGACGTCACGAACGTGACGGTCGACGGGGCGACCGTCACCGTCTCGTGTCCGGACGCGGCGAAGATCGACGTGCTCGACGCGATTCGATCGGACGGTGCCGACATCGTCGACTTCGAGACGAGCGGGCCGTCGCTGGAGGACATGTTCGCGTCGTACACGGAGGGCGGCCGATGAGCCTGGCCGTCCTGATTCGGCGGACCGTCCTCGACCCGGTTCGGACCGGCTCGATCTACGTCCTCGTCGGCGTGTTCGTGCTGGCGTTCGGGCTTCTCGGGTACCTCTTCGGCTCGAATTCGTCGACACCGGTCTCGCCACTGGTCGCCTCGTTCATGGGCTTTCTCGTCCCACTCGCCGCCTTCGCCTACTCCTACGACTCGATCGCGGGGCCGCGGGAGCGCGGCTCGCTCCGGGTCCTCCTCACGTATCCCTATTCCCGCTTCCAGGTCGTGGCCGGGACGCTCGTCGGCCGGGTCGTCGTCCTCGGCAGTGCGGTGCTCGTCGGGGTACTGACCGCGGCGGTCACCACGCTGGTCTTCGGCGGATCCGTCGACCCGATCGCGGTCGTCGCCGTGCTCGCGCTCGCGCTCCTGCTGTCGACGGCCATCGTCGGGATCGGCGTCGGCGTCTCGGCGGCCGTCTCGACGACAAACCGCGCCGCCATGGCCGTATTTACGATATACCTCCTCTTCTTCGCCTTCTGGGGCCAGCTCCCGACGATCGTCCGGTTCCTCCTCAACGACTTCCAGTTCCCCACGGGCCCGCCACCGGAGTGGGCGCTGCTCTGGGCGCAGTTGAACCCGTTCACCGCGTACAATTCGGCGGTCCAGGCGCTCCTCAGTTCGCCGATTTCGCCGGCCGTCTACCACGCGCTCTGGTTCTGCCTCGCCGTCATGGTGGCGTGGTTCGGTCTCGTGGTGGGGCTCGGCGTGTGGCGCTTCGATCGCGTCGATCTGTGA
>CAYLJD010000127.1:0-5784 GCA_964383875.1 uncultured Halobacteriales archaeon | reverse complement strand
CTACCTCCCGTGGGGCTCGCCGAACCGGAGCACGTGCTCCAACTCCTCGGGATGGAGCTCCTCGAAGGCGTCCCGGGCGATCGTGCGGCGGTGGACCTCGTCGGGGCCGTCGAAGATCCGGAACGCCCGGACGTCCTCGTAGAAGTACGCCAGCGGGAGGTCCTTGGCGATCCCGTTGCCGCCACAGACCTGCACCGCCAGGTCGATGACCTCGTTCGTCACGTTCGCAGTGTACGTCTTGGCCATCGCCACCTCGATGCGGGCGTCGCTCCGGTCGAGCTCCCGCGCGGCGTGCCGGGACATCGTCCGTGCGGCGTGCAGTTTCGTCTCGGCGTCGGCGATCCGCTGGCGGAGTGCCTGCTTGTTCGACAGTGACTCGCCGAAGGCCTCCCGCTCGGTGAGGTAGGTCTTCGCGATGTCGAGCGCCCGCTCGGCCATCCCCGAGTAGCGCATGCAGTGCGTCAGCCGCCCGCCGCCCAGCCGGAGCTGGGCCAGCCGGAAGCCGCCGTTTTCCTCCCCAACCGTGTTCTCGACGGGCACTCGGACGTTGTCGTAGACGACCTCCGCGTGGCCGAACTCCGTCTCCATGACGCCGTGGCTCCCGAGGACCGGGTAGTTCCGGACGATCTCGACGCCGTCGGTGTCGGTCGGCACGAGGATGATCGAGGTTCCTTCGTAGGGGTGGGCGTTCGGGTCAGTGCGGGCCATCACCAGCAGGAAGTCGGCGATCTTCCCCTGTGAGGTCCACCACTTGTGGCCGTTGATGACCCACTCGTCGCCGTCCTTCTCGGCGGTCGTCTGGAGCATCTTCGGGTCCGACCCGCCGCCGTTCATCGGCTCGGTCATCGAGAAGGCACTCCACATCTCGCCCTGGACGAGCGGACGGAGGTACTCCTCTTTCAGCCGCTCGTCGCCGCCGAGCTCGAGGGTGTGCATGTTGCCCTCGTCGGGCGCGTTGGCCCGGATCGAGAGCGCGCCGAACAGCGACCGGCCGACCTGCTCGAAGGCGGGCAGCATGTCCCGGAAGCCCAGTCCCTGCCCGCCGTACTCCTCGGGCATCTGGGGCGCGAACAGGTTGCGCTCCTTGGCCATCGCCCAGTAGTCCTCGAGCTCGTCGAACGTCACGCGGTCGCCCGTGGCGAGGACCTCCCGCTCGCGGGGCAGGACCTCCTCGTCCATGAACGCCTCGACGCGGGACGCGACCTCCTGTGCTGTCTCGGAGTCGTGGTACTCCATATATCGGCTACGACGCGTGTATGCTTGTAAGTCCCTATCGAGGGCCGTGGGTACGCTTGAGCGGCGTACTGTTCAGCGTGGACTGGCTGTTCCTCGATCCGGGTGGGAGGGTCGGGTCTTCGGCGGCCAGAGAGGGGTGTGAGATCGTCGGCGAAACAGTGGGACGTCCGCTATCCCCGGGCCGGCGAGGCCTCGGAGACCGGGAGGTGGCAGTTGATGGCACGCGGTGCCGTCCCGTCGGCGAAGCCCGCTCTTCGTCAACCCTGTGATTTTCTCGAGCAGGTATCGCTCCAATCCGAGACTGTCTTTGATCGCGGCGTCGATTGCTGCCATTTTTTCCGTGGGGACGGAACCGATGTCTTTCGGTATGCACGCATCAAAACCGACCACTCGAATCTGACTCAAGTCGGCCACGGAATCACGATTGAGTGCGGTATTCGACGATCGGAGGTCCACCTCAAACGGGTCGATATCGTCCGGGACTGGCCCGGCCGCGGATACTACGTAGGTCTGATTTCGTTCGCCCAGATGCGTCACTCACGAGCTGTGAGTGCGTTCGCCACCGCAGGACGCTCACGCCGACCCAGCTGCCCGAATGTCGGCGGCGATAGCCTCCAGTTCCTCCTCGGAGAACTCCTGTAACCCGGCACCGACGGCGTGGAATGTCTGGCCACCGTCGTCCTCCCACCGGGGAACGACGTGACAGTGGACGTGGGGCACGACCTGCCCGGCGACCTCGCCGTCGTTGATCCCGACGCTGGTCCCGTCGGCGTCGACGGCGTCCTCGGCCGCCGTGACGACAGCCTGGACCGTCTCGAAGACGTCGCCCGCCTGGCCGTCCGGGAGCTCCCGGATGCGCTCGTGGTGGTCCTTCGGAATGACGACCGTGTGGCCGCGGGCCAGCGGGTTCGCGTCGAGGAACGCGATCGTCGTGTCGGTCTCGGCGACGGTGTAGCTCGGGATGTCACCGGCGACGATGCCACAGAAGACACAGTCCTCGCTCATATCCGGGGCGACGGCAGGGGCAGCCAAGAAGGTTTGCCACTGGAGCGGGTGTCGGTGCCGCGACGGACTCCACCCTGTCGCAGCCGACCGTCCCTGGGACTACACCGGGTATTCGCCGTCGATGACGAGCTTGGCTTTCTGGGCACGGGACGCTGGCAGGAGTTCCATCATCGCGTGCATCGGTTTGGCGCTCGGCGAGTCCTCGAGGTACGCCCGGTACAGGCCGTCGAGAATGGCCGCCACGGTCAAGGCCGCCAACGCCCGGTGGAAGCGGTCGTCGGCGTACGCGATGCCGGTCTGGGCCTCGTATCGGTCGATAACTTCCCGGCGGGTGAGGTAGGCGTCCGGGACCATGCTCCCCGAGAAACTCTCCTGGAGCGCCGGGAACAGGTCGTTGTCCCCGAACCGGTCGTGGAGGTCGTCGGTGACCGGCGAGGGATCGCCGGCCTCGGTCCAGAAGTCCAGCAGCCATCCGAGGTCGGCCATGGGGTCGCCGATCGTCGAGAGTTCCCAGTCGAGGACACCGACGATACGCGGGTGCCCGTCCGGGGCGAGCATCAGGTTGCCAGCCCGGTAGTCGCCGTGCACCAGTGTCCGGTGGCGCTGTTCGGGGACGTTGTCCTCGAGCCAGTCGGCGACCTCGTAGAGCGCGGTGAGTTCGCGAACCTCGGCGGTGCGCTCCTGGGCCCAGTCGAGTTGTTCGATCGTGAGTTCGAGACGGCGCTCGATGAAGTTCCCCGGCTCGCCGAAGTCCGAGAGGCCGACGCGGTCGGCGTCGATGTTGTGTATTTTGGCGAGCGTGTCCACGATGCCGGCGCTGGCTGCGCGCTGCTCGTCGGCCCCGAACCGGTCATCGGGAACCTCGTCGTACGTCGATCCCACGACTCGCTCCATGAGGTAGAACTCGTCGCCGATGACCGACGCGTCCTCGCAGGCCAGCGCGACCGCCGGCGTCGGCACCCACGTGTGCTCGAGGGCGTCGAGGACCGCGTACTCGCGGAGGACGTCGTGGAGGAGTTCTGGTCCGGCGGGCTCGGCCGGCGGTCGCCTGAGTACCAGTTCCCGGTCGCCCCAGGCGACGAAATACGTATCGTTGCCACTGCCGGCCTCGACTTCCTCGACCTCGAAGGTCTCGGCTTGGCCGAGTTCGTCAGTCAGTACGTCGCGGAGTGCCGGGCTGTCGACACGCCGCCCAGTCGATGACATGGTGTGCACATGCCCGACGGATGGTCTCTAAAAGCTTCCGACAACTGGCGGCCCGCGATCGAGTGCGCAGCGATGACGCCCGGGCGCGGCCAGGCAGTCGCGATTCGGGGGCCCGGTCCCGACAGTGGCATGCCGACCGACGCCGTCAGTAACTCGACGGGAGGCCGAGTCCACGTTCGCCGATGAAGTTGTAGGCCATCTGCTGGGTGACCGGCGCGAGCCGGAGGAGATTGACCTCCCGCCACCACCGCTCGACGTGGTTCTCGCGGGCGTAGCCGCTGCCGCCGAAGGCCTGCATCGCCTCGTAGACGGCGTCGTGGCCGGCGTCGACGCCCTCCGCCTTGGCGACGTTCGTCTCGAGGCCGACCGCGTCGCCGCCGGTGTCGTAGGTCCAGGCGGCCCGGTGGCGCATCTGTCTGGCCGCCTGCACCCGGGCGTAGGCCTTCGCCATCGGGTGCTGGATGCCCTGGTGGGCACCGATGGGCTGGTCGAACACCTCGCGCTGCTGTGCGTAGTCGGCGGCGTGCTCCAGCGCGAGCTGACCCAGCCCGGTTGCCGCGGCCGCGAAGGACAGCCGCTCGGGGTTGAGCGCCTCCAGCAACACGGGCCACCCCTGGTGGAGCTCGCCGAGGACGTTCTCGACGGGCACGACGAGGTCGTCGATGTACATCTGACAGGAGTTGGAGTAGCTGATGGCGTGGAGGTCGATCGGCTCGACCTCGACCGCGGGGTCGGGCAGGTCGACGAGCAGCATCGTCAGTCCGGTCGCCGGGTCGTCGGGGTCGTACTCGGTGGTCCGGGTGACGAGCACCATCGCGTCCGCCCGATCGCTCCAGGTGATGAACGTCTTCTCGCCGTTGACGCGGAAGGTGTCGCCGTCGCGCTCGGCGGTCGTCTCGGCCTTGAGGGTGTTCGTGCCCGCACCGGGCTCGGTGATGCCGTAACAGAACGCCGTGTCGCCGCTCGCGATGTCGGGCAGGTACCGCTCCTTCTGGGTCTCGGTTCCGTGTTCGCGCAGGGCCGTCGTCGCCATCGTCCCCGTCAGCACGAGGTACCAGACGCCGGGGAGGCCACAGCCCTCCGCAACGAGCGTCTCCATCGCGAGGGCCATCTCCTGCATGCCCATCCCGGCGCCGCCGTAGTCCTCGGGCACGAGCGCGCCCTGGATGCCGGCGTCGGCCAGCGCGTCCCAGAACTCGGGGGCGTACTCGCCCTGTTCTTCCTTCTCGTACCAGTACTCCGGGCCGAACTCCTCGGCGATGTCCGCCGCCGTGTCGACGAGGAGCGACTGTTCTTGGGTGTAGGCGAAATCCATGGACTGGTCACCTCGATCGCGGTCGCCGTCGGCGGTGGATCGGGCGGGCGGCGACCGGACCGCTCGATCGGTGGCTCACGTCTCCGTCCTCGCTCCGTGGCAGGATAAAGACACTGCCCGGCGTCGCCTTACCGGGCCGGCGCGGCCCGCGAGAGGAGCTCCGGCGACGCTTCGGCGTACCGCACGATGGCGTCGAAGGCCGCCAAGGGCAGGTCGTCGTCCTCGGTGATGCCGCGGGCGTCGTGGTCGCGGAGATACCGGTCCACGAACTGGCGGGCGACCAGCGCCTTCCGGGCGTTGCCCTCGGCCTCGAGCTGGGTCTCGGCTTCCGCGAGCAACAGCGCCGCCGTGTAGACGTCGAAGACGTAGTCCGTCAGCCGCTTCGCGTGGAGCTCGCTGTAGTCCCGGTCGCTGTCGGCGAGGTGGTCGATGGCCGCCGCGAGGTCCGCACGCTCGCTGGCGACGGTCTCCCGGAGCGATTCGAGTTCGGGGCGCGTCACCGCGTCGAGGCGCTCGTCGACGACGGCCAGGACCGGCTCGTGGGCGTCCTCCCGGTCGATGGTCCGCAACACGTCGAGCGCCAGCATGTTCGTGGTCCCCTCCCAGATGGGGTGGACCTGGGCGTCCCGGAAGAGCCGCTCGGTCACGAACCCGTTCACGTACCCGTTGCCGCCGAGGATCTCCATGCCGTAGGAGGCTTTGTCGACGCCCATGCGCGCGATGCGGTGCTTCGCCGTCGAGAGGAGCATCCGCATCCGCCGGTAGGCTTCGTCGTCGTCACTCCGGGCCCACGTGTCGAAGGCGTCGGCCGTGTCGTAGAGGAAGGCGACCGCGGACTCGTAGTCGACGGCCATCCGGACGAGGTCTTCGCGCATCAGCGCGTGCTCGTCCAGCGTCGATCCGAAGGCCTCCCGGTTCGCGGCGTGGATCTTGGCTTCGAGCAGGGCCCGGCCGACGATCCCGGTGCTCCAGGCGGCGACGGCCAGCCGCGAGCGGTTGAGCATCAGCGCCATGTACTCGAA
>CAYLJD010000126.1:0-5804 GCA_964383875.1 uncultured Halobacteriales archaeon | reverse complement strand
GACGAGATGCACGAGGAGTTCGTCGAAGCTCAGGAGGCCGCCGACCGCCACCACGAGGATTTCGTACGCGTCCAGAAGCGCCTGCGCGAACTCGACAAGAAGGAAGAGGAGGAGGAACGCGCCCAACGAGAGGAGAAACAGGAGGCCGCTCGCGAGGAAGCCGAGGAAATCTATCAGAAGTTCAAGGACGGCGAAACCCTCGACACCGAGGACCTCATGAAGCTCCAGAAGACCGGCCTGTTGTAAGTTCGCCGTCGAATCCGGGTCGTCTCTGTTTCGGCTACCATTCCGGTAGCAAATGGATCGGCCGCTCCCACCTTTAACCGGCTTGGGTCCCGAACCAGGCGCATGTCGCTACCCGAGTCACTGACGACGGTCGCCCGCGTCCTGATCATCCTTGTCGTCGCCGCGGTCGCCGCCGTGGCCGGCTGGTTCGTCTTTGTCGACTACCCGCAGTCGCTCACTGACCTATTCGGTATCCTGCTGGCCGTCGGCGTCGTGACCGGTGGGCTGCAGCTCGGCAGCCGAGTCGTCGGCTCGCTGTTGCCCCGTTACAACGTGGCGGAGGTACCAGTGGAGGGGCCGATTACGCGGGATACCGGGAGTTCGGGCTTGCCGAGCAGTCCGACGACGCCCGGCGCTGACGACATCGTCGACCGGATCGAGGCGGCAGACGCCGACCGGCACGTGGACGCGCTGCTAGTGAAACTGAACACGCCTGGCGGTCAAGTCGTCCCCTCGGACGATATCCGCCGGGCGGCCGCCGAGTTCGACGGCCCGACGATCGGATACACTCAGGACATGTGTGCGAGCGGCGGCATGTGGATCGCGTCTGGCTGTGACGAGCTTTGGGCGCGGGACGGCTCCATCGTCGGGTCGATCGGTGTCATCTTCGCGCAGATCCGGGTCAGCGAGCTACTGGACCGCGCGGGCGTCGACTACGAGGGGATCACCTCTGGCGAGTACAAGGACGCCCTCTCGCCGTTCAAGCCGCTCGAGGACGACGAGCGGGAATACATTCAGGCGCTCTCGGACGCCTGGTACGAGAACTTCGTCGACCGCGTCGCCGATGGCACTGACATGGACGAGGCGGCGATACGCGAGACGGAAGCGCGGGTGTACCTCGGCGAGGAAGCCGTCGAGTTCGACATGGTCGACGAACTCGGCACGCGCGAGGACATCGAGAACCGGCTCGAGGAAGAGTTAGGCGAGCCGATCACGGTCGAGGAATTTCGCCCGCAACAGGGCCTCGCGGAGCGGATCCGGGGCGGCGCCCACGGCGTGGCTTACGCCTTCGGGTCGGGAATCGCTGCCCGATTCGTCGACGGCGAGGGCGGCCTGCAGATGAAGTGAGTCGGGCAAACGGTCGCGTGGGTTTTTGTCGGACCGTCGCGTTGCTCGTGACGTGAGCACGCTGGTCGTCAGTCTCCATCGCGGCGAATCCATCGCTGGCGAGAGCCTGCCGGTCGTGGGCGAGGCGGCGGTCGCGGATCTCGTGACCGCGGTGGGTATCGACGACCCGGAGCACAGCCGGGTCAACGCCATGCTCGAGGCGCTTAGGGTGGCCCGGGACCTCGAGGCGGAGGGGGACGACGCCGTGGTGGCGGTCGTCGCGGGGACTGGGGCGTCCGTTTCGGCCGACCGGGCAATGGCCGAACAGCTCGACAGACTCGCAGCCGACCACGACGTTGACTCCGCAGTCGTGGTCGTCGACAGTGCGGAGGACGAGCGGCTCGTGCCAATCGTCGAGAGCCGCATACCCGTCGACGCCGTCGACCGCGTCGTCGTGAGGCAGGCACGGGACATCGAGTCGACATACTACTTGCTCAAACAGTTCCTCGCCGACGAAGAGCTCCGTGCGACCGTCCTGGTCCCGCTTGGGGTCGCCCTCCTAGCCTTCCCGGTGTTGCTCTTTCTCGCGGACAGCCCCGCGGTCGCGCTTGGAGCCATTGCCGCGGCGGTTGGGGGTTTCCTACTCTACAAGGGTCTCGGCATCGACGACCACCTCGCGGCGCTCCCGGGGCGAATTCAGGCCGCACTGTATGCCGGTCAGGTTTCGCTCGTAACCTACGTGGTGGCGGCGGGCCTCGCGCTCGTGGGTCTGTTCGCTGGCGCACTCGCCGTCTCGGGAATGCGAGTTGAGGAGGTCGGCGGACTCCTCGTCGCCGCACGCTTCGTCTACGAAGCCGTCCCCTGGTTGACGGCCGCCGCACTCGCCGGCAGCACCGGTCGGCTCATCGACGAGATAATCAGAGCCGAGGAGTTCGGCGGTGCCTACGTGAACCTGCCCTTCGTCGCGATCGCTGTCGGGCTCGCGGTGCGGGGCTTCACGGCGTATTTCCTGGAGCGATCCGGGCTCTTCGACCTCGTAACGATCCCGCCGATGCACTTCGGGCCGGTCGAAATCGACGGGCTGACGATCACCTCGGGGACACACCTCGCCCTGTTCATTCTTGCGAGCATCCTCATCAGTCTCGTGGGGGTCCGCGTGGCCGCCTACGTCAGTGGCTCCGAGGTCGACGTCCGGATCGAGGGCGATCGTAGACAGTCCTGACGAGGACCGACGCGCTGAGGTGTACCGAACCTGAATCACCGCCAATGCCGGCTGAAGTCGTTCGGGCCCGCGGCCACGAGCACGTTGACGCTACCCACAGCTCCACCCTCGAACTCACGAGCGACGACTTCCTTACCCCCGCGGGGGACTGCATCGTGGGTATCGGGGCCGATCGGGTGCCGGCGGAGTTCGATCCAGCGTTCGTCTCTGCCTGCCAGAATACCGAAGCTGCTATCGAATGCGTGCTTGAGGCCGGAGGACACCGGGACGTGATCACGGGCCGGGGCGATCCCAAACTCTCTTTCACGGACGATCGAAGTCTGGTCTGTCGGACGAGCACCTACGTCGACGACCGAACGGTGATCGTGGACGCGGACGCGGCCGCGGCCGACCTCGACCGCGATCTGGTAAGGGCGCTTGCTGACGGCGCCGACCTGATGGCGACGCTCACCGTGGATTGACCGGTCCCATTGGCGAGTCTGGCGCTCGCACGGTCTGACGCGACCCCGATTCCCACCGACACCCCACTCGCGGCCATCACCGCAGCGAACCCGGCGACCCCGACGATCGAAACGCCGGCGGCATCGACGCTGAACGGCGTCGCGTACCAAAAAACACCCCTGGCTCGTGGGAAAATGGTGGGCGAATGCGTGGACGCCAGCGTGAAACCTGACCCCGCCTGTGGGAGGTTGAGTGTACGGATCCCGCCGTCGACGGCCCCGACTATCTTTCCAGCTGGGGAGAATCCCGCGGTTTACGGCGGGTGTGACCCCGAGACTGCCGATACAACTCACGCAACGGGGGTGATCCGGATAGGTAGCTGCCACCGAACTGTATGCTGGCGCATGTCGAGGCGGCATGACCGGCCAACTACTCGGACCAGGTCGGGTCACCGAGACCCCGATGGTCGAGACGCCACTCTCGAACCGCTGTGGTATCTCCGCCGGCGAGATAACTCCGAGTCCTCCTGTTGGGGAGAGGGCTACCGGCGGCAGGTCCCCGCCATCGATCCGTCACCCCAACAGGTCGTCGACCAGCAAATATCCGACACTTCGGTACGGGGAGCCTCCCCGTTTTGCGCGAGGAGGGGGGTCACTGCGGGCATTGGTGGCAGGAGGGAATGTGGGGCTGAAGAAGCCACCCACCGGTGCCGTTAACGGGCACTCGGTGGAACAGCCGGCCAATGAGCGATGACCCCGAACCGGACAGGAATATCAGCGGTGGTTCCGCCGGTGGCGGCCGAACGAGCACGTTCGAACCGGGCGCAGCCGGCACACGAGCGGAGGCAGTTGTCGACCGGCTGGGCGAACTATACTGGCAGAAGGCCTACGGGGGCCGAGACGCCTTCGACTGTCTCGTTCGGACGATCCTCAGTCAGAACACCTCCGACACGGCGAGCCAGCCGGCCTACGACGCCCTCGTAAAGCGGTACGACGACGGGAATTTGGCGGCGGCACTCGCCGCAGCAGACCGTTCCTCCCTCGCGGAGACCATCCAGCCCGCGGGCCTCCACAATCAGAAAGCAAAGACGTTGATCCGGGTCGCCGAGCGCGTCCTCGATGAATGGAGTGACGCCGAGGCCTTCGATGACTTCGTCAGGACCGGCGACTATGACGAGGTCCGCGGGGCACTGCTCGACATGAACGGGGTCGGACCGAAAACCGCGGACTGCGTGTTGCTTTTCTCGGGTGGCCGCGGTGGTGTTTTCCCCGTCGACACGCACGTCCACAGGATCGCCCGCCGGCTCGGCATCGCGCCACCCGATGCCGACCACGAAACGGTCAGGGACCACCTCGAGGCGGCCGTCCCGCCGGGGAAGTGTGGCTTCGGCCATACTGCGATGATCCAGTTCGGCCGGGAGTATTGCTCCGCCAGACAGCCGGCCTGCCTCGACGACCCGGAGGCGTGTCCGATGGCGGATCTCTGTGACCGGGTCGGCGTACGTCCAGAATCGGGAGAGGTGGTCGATCCTGCGGACGTAACCTAGGACTCGTCGGTCGGCTCAGCCGGTCGTGTCGAGTTCCGGCGCGTCGGCGACCCGGGCGACAGCCCAGTCTGTAGCCGGGATTGCCGTCTCGTCGCCTTCGGGGAAGATGGCCACCGCGAGTTCACCAGCCCATGCGTCGGGTCCAAAAACATCGGCATCGAAGGCGGGGAATCTGAGCAGCCAGTGATTCTCATGCCCGGCGACCGCGACCGACCGGATCGGCAGTGGGAGAGTGTCTGCGGAGCCGTCCGCGATCCGAATCCGGTGGCTGTGATCGCTCTCCACGTGGTCGAAGGCAGTGCGCGGACCGAGACGAACCTCGGACGGATCGAACGGCGATGGGCGATATACCTCCACGGCGTGCCCTCCCTCAGGGGAACCTGACAGACACCGGACGTGGAGATTCGCCGGTGGATCTTCGACCGAGAGCCCCACCGACGCCGTATCCCAGTACCGGATGGGACCCTCGCGGGTGTCCTCGTGTGGAAACACGCCGACACCGAGTGTGACCTCCCCGGGCTCGAGTGGAAGCACGAGCTCCCGCGGCGACACGTGCATCAACTTGCCATGCTGGTGTGGGTTCTCGAAGTCCATCACGCGCGACGGAGCCGCGACGCCGGGACGGAATCCGTCGACGATCCGCACGTGCTCGCCCTCGGCGTGGAATGCCTCCTCTAGGCCGATCCGGGTCTCGGATGTAAAGTCGACCTGTTCGGGGATTTCACCCGCCGGCACCGTCACCTCGATCGGAATCGGGTCGCGTCCGTCCGACTTGACGGTCCCGACGTCAATCGAGACGTTGAGGGGATTGCGCTCATCGCGAGTGGCCCCGTTGGCTGCGCTGGTCGCGCCGGTGATCAGTTGCCAGACTCGATCCAACACTCGCCGGAGACCGCCGAGTCGTAACATTGGGGGTCCTGCTCACGTGTCGAGCGAATGAACTACAATAGCCAACGATGTAAATTTGTTGCAAAGGAATTTTGACGAAACGAACTTGACTCTCGGAAGCCACCCGTGGTGGGCGCATGCATTCTCCGAGAGTTTCTATACGGTACCTTCCGCCGAGGCGAACCACTTCACCGTGGGCGCGCCGTAAGGCCGAACTGCCGTTCCGGGCTACGTCGCTCACCGGACTCGTGGACGGGAGGCCGTAGGCAGATTAGCCGACGTTGTCGATCCGGATAATCTCAGGGGTAGAACGCCCAGAAGATCGAACCACTTCCCGCGAAACAAGTGGTCGTGTCAGACGAACCGGAACGTTTC
>CAYLJD010000125.1:0-5942 GCA_964383875.1 uncultured Halobacteriales archaeon | reverse complement strand
AAAAAACACATGCAGGTGCTGGACACTGGCGAGAACGTCTACTCCGAACCCATCGAGACGGCCCTGCGCCGTCAGGACCACGTGGCCGAGGCGATGGTGATCGCCGAGGGGCAGAAGTACGTCACGGCACTCATCCAGCCCAACTTCGACGCACTGCTGACGTTCGCCGACGCAGAGGGACTCGACTACGACGAATCCGCGGTCGTCACTGACGGCGACGAGACCGTCGCGGTGCCCGACGGCCTGCTCGATCACCCGGCGGTCCAGGACCTGTTCGACGCGGAAGTCGAGGCGGCGAACGCCGACCTCGCGGACTACCAGACGGTCAAGAAGTTCACCCTGCTCGAGCGGGCGCTCAGTATCGAGGAAGACGAACTGACGCCGACGCTGAAAAAGCGCCGCCGGGACATCCTGGACAACTTCGCCGACCGGATCGACGCGATGTACGACGAGGACTGAGCACTCGCGTCTAAATCAGGTTCGTGTCGCTGCATGCTTGCGATTTCCGAGAATTTATGCCGGCCGGGTGAGAGCCCTCTCTGGAGGTGACCACGAGGTGGAGATCCAGTCTGACGTATACAGTTACGGGCTCGAATGGGACTACGACGAACCGCTCGGCGTCCACGTGATCGAGACCGACGACGGAACGGTGCTCTTCGGGGCCGGCACCGAGGAGACGGGTGACGACCTCGCCGACATTGCGCTGGAGCACGGCGTCGATGCGGTCGTCGTCGAACACGGCGACGTCGACCACTACGCCGGTGTGCCGGCCCTCCGGTCGGCGATTGACGACATCGAAGTCGCCGTCCCGGCTGGCGATGCCAGCTTCCTGACGGAGGCCGGTATCGACGTCGATCGGCACTTGGACGCCGGCGAGCGGTTCCGGGGCGTCGAGACGATCGCCGTGCCGGGACACACGCCCGACAACATGGCGTATCGGTACGACGACGTCCTCGTTGCCGGCGACACGGTCGTCGGGGCCGCGTCGCTGTTCGCCGCCGACGACGACTGGACGGGCCCACTTGCGGCCTGTACACCCGACTTCAACGCGGACGACGAACAGACCCGGGCGAGCATCTCGACGCTCGCTGACTCCGATTTCGACGTCGTCCTCCTCACCCACGGCGAGAACGTCACCGAGGGCGGTCGCGAGGCAGTCGAGACACTGATCGCCGACCTCGAGTGAGGCGAGGGCCAACCATCGACAGGGCGGCGCTCGTCGGCGCCGCTGACGGTCGGCAGGACTTCGGATGACCGTGTGTTCGGCGCCGTGGGGGGACTTCGTGCCACTGGACGGGGTTCGAGGGGTCGAGGCGAACTTGTCGACATCCCTTCCACAGGTCGTGGCCGTTGCTTTCGGGTGGCTACTGCTCGCCGAGCGGATCCGGCCCCTGACAATTCTCGGCTACTGCTCCATCGCCGCCTGGTTCGACAGACGATACTGCTTGCACCGAGGTCGCTCACCCAATCCCGCCACACATGGCACCGCGAACAAACCGTCCCGAGGTCGGTGAATCGACCAAGGCACCCCTCCGAGCATCGACACTTGCCGGGTGCGCACGGTCACCCTCGCTCGGCACTCGGGATTTTCGAATCCGGCCCCCGATCAGGATTTGTATCGGCCTGAGTGGTTGGTCGCGTTCGGTCAGGCGGCCTCGAAGGCGAGCGACCAGGCACCGTCGGAGATGACGTCGACCCAGCCAAGGTGCTCCCAGTTGAAGGACGCTTCTGCCTGGGATTCACCACGTTCGACGATCGTTTCGATGTAGAGTGATTCCTGCTCGTAAATGTTGGCCGCGAAGTGCCCGTCGCCGTCGTGTTGCCCACGCACGACGGTCTGCCCAGTGAATTCGATAGGCCCGTAGACGATGGGAGAGTCGCCGCTGAACTCGACGGGCAGTCGCTCACCGCTCGTCGCCTCAGGTTGGCTGATCGTCACCGACCACCGACCGTGCGTCGTAATCGGAATTCGGTACTCGCCACCCTCGAGTTGCGTGGCATAGGCCCCGTCGAAAGCTCCATCTTCCGTAATGGCGGCGCTTCCCGATCGGTCGGGCTTGCCGTGGCCGACGACGAACCTCCCGTCACCCTCGTGTGTGGCCTCGAAGACGGTCAGACCCCCGTCAAGGGGGACACCCTCGTAGATGACTGGCCCCGACCCGTCGAACGTCATCGGCGAGACGCCATCTCCGTTGTAGGACCGTCGCTGGTAGTCGAAATCCTCCTGGCGATTCCGTTCATCCTGCTCGTCGCCCCCGTTATCGGCCGCGCACCCGCCGAGTCCGGTTGCTGCCACCGTCAGCGCGAGATACTCACGACGTCGCACGATTGGATACTTTCGAGCCCGTTGCTCTAATACATTGGTGGCTGAAACGTCCGCTCGGCCGTATGGGCGGCCAAGGAACGAGTGCAAAACGTACGAGCGTGACGGTGTGGCGGGACGTGTCTTGCCGAACGAGTGTTCGCCCCCGCCTGGTATCGTCTCACTCCCCACTCACGTATGGCAACGACTCGGCCGTCTCGGCGATCGCCTCTCGATTCGACTTCATCAGGGCGGTCGTGTCCCAGATCCCGTCGACGAGCGCTTTGCGCTGGCCGTCGTCGACGGTGACGTCGGCGACGCGGTCGTCGAAGGCGACGGTCTCGGCGTCGACATCGATGTGAATCTCGCTGTCGGGGTACTCCTCGACCCAGTTCTGGATGTCGCGGATCGTCTCCGCGTCGGCCGTCACGGTCGGGATGCCCAGGGCGAGGCAGTTGCCGGCAAAGATCTCGGCAAAACTCTCGCCGATCAGGGCGTCGATGCCCCAGCGCATCAGCGCCTGGGGCGCGTGTTCGCGGGACGAGCCACACCCGAAGTTGGCATTGACCACCATGATCGACGCGTCGCTGTAGCGCTCCTCGTTCATCGGGTGATCCTTGGGCTCGTCGTCGTCCGTGAACCGCTGATCGAAGAAGGCGAACTGTCCGAGCCCGTCGAACGTGACGACTTTGAGGAAGCGTGCCGGGATGATCTGGTCCGTATCGATGTCGTTCCCACGGATCGGGATGCCGCTCCCGGACACCTCGGTAACTTCGGGGACATCGACGTCGTCCGTCATACTGTGGCCACCTCCGACAGCTCGCGGACGTCTGTCACCTCGCCCTCGATCGCCGCCGCGGCGACCATTTGGGGGTTCATCAGGACCGTCCGGCCGTCTTTCGACCCCTGGCGGCCCACGAAGTTCCGGTTCGAGGACGACGCGCTGGCTTCGTCACCGACCAGTTGGTCCTCGTTCATGCCCAGGCACATCGAACACCCGGCGCCGCGCCACTCGAAGCCGGCATCCCGGAACACCTCGTCCAGGCCCTCCTGTTCGGCGGCGGCCTTGACGCGCTGGCTGCCCGGAACGACCAATCCGCGGACGTCGGGATGGACCTCGCGGCCGTCGACGATCCGGGCCGCCCGGCGCAGATCCGGCAGTCGCGAGTTGGTACACGATCCCAGGAACGCCACGTCGATCTCGTAGCCCGCCATCGTGTCGCCGGGTTCGACGCGCATGTGTTCCTGGGCCCGTCGGGCCGTGTCCTGCTTGTCGGCCGGGAGGTCCTCGGGGTGGGGGATCGGATCCGTAATCCCGACGCCCTGTCCGGGCGTCGTGCCCCACGTGACGACCGGTTCGAGGGTGGTGCCGTCGATCGTGACCACGTCGTCGTAGGACGCGTCGGGGTCGCTGCGGATCGACTCCCAGTAGGGCTTGAGCCGGTCGAACGCGTCGGGATGCTCCTGGAAGTGATCCGTCTCCCGGAGCCAGTCGTAGGTCGTCTCGTCGGGATTCACGTACCCTGCACGGGCACCACCCTCGATGGACATGTTGCAGATCGACATCCGGCCTTCCATGCCCAGTGATTCGATTGCCTCGCCAGCGTATTCGTAGACGTGACCCACACCGCCGTCTGTGCCGAGCCGGCGGATGATCTCGAGGATGACGTCCTTGGCTTCGACGCCCTCGCCGAGCTCGCCGGTCACCTCGATCTTCCGGACGTTCTGTTTTTCCATCGCGATCGTCTGCGTCGCGAGGACGTCCCGGATCTGAGAGGTGCCGATGCCGAAGGACAGGGCGCCGAAGGCACCGTGCGTCGACGTGTGGGAATCGCCACAGACGATCGTCTTTCCGGGCTGGGTCAGCCCCTGCTCCGGGCCGATCACGTGGACGATGCCCTGGTCTCCCGAGGTCGGGTCGAGGAACTCGATGCCGGCGTCGCGCACGTTCGCCTCGAGTTCGCTCATCATCTCTTCGGCGGCGTCGTCGGCGAACGGCCGGGACTGGTCGGCGGTCGGGACGATGTGGTCGACGGTGGCGAGCGTCAGATCTGGGCGGGCCACGTCGATGTCGCGCTCCCGCAGCATCCCGAACGCCTGTGGACTCGTGACCTCGTGGATGAGGTGGAGGCCAACGAAGAGCTGGTCCTGGCCGTTCGGCAACGTCGTCACTCGATGGCGGTCCCAGACCTTGTCGTACAGCGTCCCTCGGCTCATAGTGATTTTCCTTCGTCACCGCGCTCGAAGACCCGGTCGGCACCCGGCCCGTCCGGACTCTCGTGGTCGACGTCTTCCATCAGCTCGGAGTCGCTGGCGTCGGCATCGGGCTCGGTGTCGTCAGTCATCGGCCCGCACCTCCTCCTGTTCGTCCTCCTGCGCGGCCTCGGACTCGCTCCACTCGAAGAGCTCCCGCAGGCGGGCACCGACCTCCTCGATCTGGTGGTTCTGTTCGGCGTCGCGGAGCTGTTTGTAGGACGGGCGGTGGGCCTGGTTCTCGGCGATCCACTCGCGCGCGAACGTCCCTTCCTGAACGCCTTCCAGAATCTCGGCCATGCCCTCGCGATCGATGACCGATTCGCCCCGGCTCAGACCCCCGTATTCGGCCGTGTCGGAGACCGAATTCCACATGCCCATGTGGCCGCCCTCGTACATCATGTCGACGATGAGCTTGAGTTCGTTCAGGCACTCGAAGTAGGCCATTTCCGGCGAGTAGCCCGCGTCGACGAGCGTCTCGAATCCGGCTTTGACCATCTCCGTGACGCCGCCACACAGCACCGCTTGTTCGCCGAAGAGGTCGGTCTCGGTCTCCTCGCGGAACGTCGTTTCGATGACGCCGGCCCGGGTACACCCGATGGCCTGGGCGTAGGCGAGTCCCTCCGCGTGGGCGTCGCCGGTGGCGTCCTGGTAGACGGCGAGCAGGCCGGGCGTGCCCTCGCCGCGCTCGTACGTGCGACGGACGAGGTGCCCCGGCGACTTCGGGGCCACCATCGTCACGTCGACGTCCGCCGGCGGCTCGATCTGTCCGTAGTGGATGTTGAACCCGTGGGCGAACTGGAGCGTGTCGCCCGCATCGAGTGCCGAGGCGATGTCGTCATAGACCGACGGTTGGACGGTGTCGGGGACGAGCATGACGACGATGTCCGCGACCCCCGCCGCCTCCGCGGGGGTGGCGACGCGCAACCCGTCAGCCGTCGCGGCGTCCCGTGACGACGAGTCCTCTCGGAGACCGACCACCACGTCGACGCCACTGTCGTCGAGGTTCTGGGCGTGGGCGTGGCCCTGGCTGCCGTACCCGAGGACGGCCACCGTCTTGTCCGCGATGGCCGACGGATCGGCGTCGTCGTCGTAGTACACAGTCGCCGAGAACTCGTCAGTCATCGGAGACCTCCTGGGTGGCCACCTGGGCCTCGGTCGGGGCCTGGTTCGGTTTGTGGACCTGGGCAGTAGGGGCCTCCCCGCGGGCCAGCGCGGCGTAGCCCGTCCGGACGATCTCCCGGATGCCGAACTGGGCGTAGGCGTCGATGGCGTCGTCGATCTTCTGGGCGGCGCCCGAGATCTCGACCGTGATCGTCCGCGGGCCGGCGTCCAACGTCTCGCCGTCGTACATGTCGGTGATGGCGTTGACCTTGTCGGGCTCGTG
>CAYLJD010000124.1:0-5973 GCA_964383875.1 uncultured Halobacteriales archaeon | reverse complement strand
TCGTCGAAGCGGTCGTAGACGGCCGGGTCCGAGACGTTCGCCTGGCCGACGAACGACGGTGGCGGCCGGAAGTACTCCTGCTCAGTGAGCCGTGCCTCGATCGTGGCGTCCTCGTGGGAAGCCATTGCTTACCACACCAACAGACGAATTCGGTAGGACATCCTAAAGGTCTACCGCTCCTCGGCCCGACGAGCCCACGGCTGCAGTCAGCGAGTCCCCCAATCCGTCCGGCACATCCACACACACGGTGTAATCGCGGATAGAGTTGACGCCGGTCGCGAGCCACGCGCCCACCGCCCGGTACGTTTTACCGGATCCGTCGCAAACCTGGATCGATGCGTCCGGGACCGGCGGTGTGCCTCGCCGTCGTGGTGGTGCTGGCGGGGTGTAGCGGGCTCCCTTTCGTGGGGGACGAGGGGGATGACACGGCAGCCGCTACCGCCATCTCCGACGGTCAGGTGGCTGCCCAGGCGCCCCCCGGCGTGCTGTCCCGGCAGGTAACGAATCCGGCTGAACTCGGACGGGCTCATGCACGAGCCATCGAGAACCGGAGTTACGTCGTGACCGCGAATCGGACTATCTGGGACCCGAACGGGACGGTTCGCTCCCACCTCGCCGTCGAAGTGGCGATCGACGAGGCGCGGACGTTCCAGGCAACTGTCTCGACCGCAGGGCCGGACGCCCCCGTGTTGCTCGGTGAGCCGCCCGCGGCAGCAGTCTTCTGGTCGAACGGGTCGACGTACCTCCGTCGCCTGACTCGTGACGGTGAGCAGACGTTCGGCGAGTTCGAGCCGCCCACGACGTGGATCGGCACCTGGTCATACTGGGTCAAGACGGTGCCCTTCGGCGGTCGCGGCAACCTCCCGGCAAAGTTCTACGCGTCGTTGTTCACCGCGGTCCCGGCGAGCGTGGACGGACAGACGACGCGACGAAACACCACCTACTTCCGGCTCGTCAACGATCGAGAGCGGCCGTTCACCAACCGGACGGTTCCCGGACGGGTCAGTTCAGTCCACGACCTTTCACTCGTCGCTGTGGTGGACGACGACGGGCTGGTTCGCTCGCTCGACCTCCAGTACGCAGGAACGCTCGAGGGCGAGGCCGTACGGGTCCGGCATACCATCCGGTACGCGGCGGTCGGAACGACAGCAGTCGATCGACCACCGTGGTTCGATCGCGCGGCGTCGTGCACGGCACCATCCGGGTAAGGGGGTCGTCCGTCGACGCGGTCCCAGCTATCCAGCCGCCGTCGTTCCGTACGCGTCATCGAGGACGTCCACCACGGTCGAGACCGGTTTCCGCCCCTCGACCCGGTCGACGAGGTCGCCGTCGACAAACACGAGCGTGGTGGGGGCAACCGAGACGTCGAACGCCCGACGGAACGATGGGGCGTCGTCGCCGTTCACGCCGGCAAACGAGACTGAATCGGGCGCACCTTCCACGATCTCGGGCAGGTCGGCTTTGAGCGCGTCGCACGGGCGACAGTTCCGCGTGAAGACGAACACGACGACGTCACCATGGCGGTCGACGTACGCCTCGTACCCGTCGTCGTCGATCTCCGGGAGGTCCGACGGCACCGGCGAGTCGGGCCCGACGCCGTCGACCATGTCGGTCAAGAGTGCGAGTTCGTCTCGGGTTCGATCCGGGTCGTCGAGGTAGGAGCGGAGCGCCATGAACGTGGCGAGCTCACGCCGCGTCATCCCGGTCTCTTCGATCCGTTCGGCCGCGTCATTCGGGTCAAGGTCGAACACGGACGCGACAGTCTCCACGAACGACTCGTCGGGACTGTCGAGGTACGAGTCCTCGTAGACTCCGAGGGCGGATTGGAACTCGTCACTTGTGACGATCGTCCCGTCCTCGCGTTCGACGAGGACGTCTCGCTCGACGAGGTAGTCGATGCGGGCTTCGGGGTCCTCGACGAGCGCCGACATGGATCGGTTACACCCCCAGGTACCGCTGGCGGGTCTCCTCGTCGTCTTGGAGCTCGTCGGCCGTGCCCTGGAAGACGATCTCACCCTGGTCGATGACGTAACAGCGGTCGGCGATGTTCATCGCCGCGACCGCGTTCTGTTCGACCAGGAGGACCGTGATCCCGTCGTCCCTGATCCCCTCGATCGCCGCCTCCACACCCTCGATGATCTGGGGTGCCAGTCCCTCGTACGGCTCGTCCAGCATCATCAGGTCCGTGCTTTGTTTGAGCGCCCGGGCGATCGCCAGCATCTGCTGCTCGCCGCCCGAGAGCGTCCCGGCGCGCTGGTTCTTTCGCTTCTGGAGGCGCGGGAACTCCTCGTACACCCCTTCGGTCGTCATCCCGGCGTGCTCCACCTGGACCGACCGGCCGATCATGTTCGATCGGTTGCGCACCACGTCGGATAGATGGATGTTCTCTGCCACCGTCAAATTGGAAAAGATCCGCCGTTCTTCGGGAACGAGAGAGAGACCGAGGATCGAGACGTCCTCGGGCGCCATGCTGGTGATGTCAGTTCCCTTGAAGGTGATCCGACCGTCGCGGACTTCCGGTGGCGAGGCTCCAGCGATCGACCGGAGAGTGGTCGTCTTCCCGGCCCCGTTTCGACCGAGCAGGGCACAGACTTCGCCTTCCTCCACGTGCATCGAGAGGTCTCGGAGGATGTGGCTTTCACCGTAGTACGCGTCGACGCCATCGATCTCGAGGATGCTCACAGCTCTACCCCCCCGAGGTACGCGTCCTGCACTTGGGGATCCCCCTGGACCTCGTCGGGCGGTCCATCGGCGATGACCTTCCCGCGGTGTAAGACAACGATCCGGTCGGACACCCGGAAGATCACCTCCATGTCGTGTTCGACGAGCACGATGGTCAGGCCGAGGTCCTCCTTGAGCCGTTCCAGCAGGTCGACCGTCTGATTCGTCTCGTCCGGGGACATCCCCGCTGTCGGCTCGTCCATGAACATGAGGTCCGGCTCGCTCGCCAGCCCGATAGCAATCTCGAGTCGACGCTTGTCGCCGTAGGGAAGGTTCGCCGCGGTCACGTCCGCGTCGCCAAGGAGTTCGACAGCGTCCAGGATCTCTTCGGTGAGCGCCTCGACCTGGGTGAATGTGTCGCGTGAGCGGAGGAAGTTAAACCGGAACGAACCGTGTTCGGCACTGAACGCCGCGATCTGGACGTTGTCCCAGACGGTCATCCCCGGGAAGATAGATGCTGTTTGAAAGGACCGGCTGATTCCCCGCTGGACAATGTCGTGTGAGTCCATGCCGGTAATGTCATCGCCTTTGAACGTCACACTCCCGGACGTGGGCTCGAGCATACCGGTGATGCAGTTGATGAGCGTCGACTTCCCGGCACCGTTCGGACCGATAATCGCCCGGGTTTCCCCCGACTCGACCGAGAGGGAGACACTATCCACTGCGGTTAGACCAGCGAACTGTTTGGTCAAGTCGTCGGTCGCGAGCAGCGCCATCTCAGCGCCCCCCAAGCCCGAAGCGAGCGATCGCGCCACGAGTGCGCCGTGGCACGGCTTTTAGCCTCGCAACGATCGCGTCTTTGCGAGCGATCGCGCCCGCCCGGATCGCGGATGCGCCCGCCCGGGGATTTCGGGCCGCCCAAATGACAAACTGGATGGCTCGGACGAGCCAGCGGACGACGTCGCCGAGGGCACCGTAGATGCCCTGCGGCAGCGTCCACACGACGACGACGAAGACAGCACCCAGGATGAGCCGCCACAGCGACCCGATGGAGCCGATCAAGGGGAGTGTCACTCCCGAGAGGACGTTGCTGATGTACTCGAAGACGAACGCCCCGAAGATCGGTCCGACGAGCGTCCCCGTCCCGCCAAGGACCGTCATGATGACGAAATCCCCCGAGGTGATCCAGTAGAGCCCAGTCGTCGGGTGGATGTAGGCCTCGTGCATGACGAACAGGGAGCCACCCACACCAGCGAACATCGCCGAGAGGACAAACGCCATCAGCTTGTAGCGGAAGACGTTCAGCCCGACGAACGAAACACGTTGTTCGTTTTCGCCTAACGCCTCGAAGATGAGCCCGTATGGCGACTTGATGATCCGGTAGACCATCGCGACCGTCAACAGCGTAAAGACGGCTATGAAGACGTACTGCCAGTTGCGGATGCCGATGAGGCCGAGGAGGGGGACTTCGCCACCCAGTCCGACCGAGCCCAACAGCTCGCCGACCTCGACATCGGAGAAGCCGTTGTCCCCGTTCGTGAGCCACGAACCGGGTCCCAACGCGTAGAAGTACAGCATCTGTCCGAACGTGAGCGTGAGCACGGCGAAGTAGACTCCACTCCGACGGATGGAGAGGAATCCGATCGGCCAGGCCAGCAGCGTCGCTGCGATCGTCCCAGCGAGCACCATCAGGAGGGGGCTTCCCGATATCTGTGAGCTGAAGATGCCAGCCGTGTAGGCCGCCGTCCCGAAGAACGCGGCGTGGCCGAACGACAGGAGCCCGGTGTAGCCGAGGAGGAGGTTGAATCCCAAGACGACGATGCCGTAAATGAGCACCAGCGACGCCAGCCCCTCGTACCCGCCGATCCGGACGCCAATGACATCGGCGAGCATGCCGAGCCCATCGATCAGCAGGTACGGAAAAACCAGGAGCCCGACCGCCGTCCCGACGAGCACGGCTTCGTCGCGGCCGGCCAGGCCACGCGCCCGGCCGACAATGGTCCGTTCTCCCGTGGCCACGGCTCCCCCGTTCGGGTGCGTGTCGTCCTCCGCCGTCATCGCTCCACCTCCACACTCCCGAAGAGCCCTTCGGGCTTGATGAGGAGGACCAGCGCGGCCACAGCGTACAGGACGATCTGGGCCCACTGGGAGGCGAGCGTCGTCATCGCGGCGATAGTGATACCGAGGACGAATCCGCCGACAATAGCACCGACGACGCTCCCCGCGCCGCCGACAACCAGGACCAAAAATGCCGGAATGAGCGCCCGTTCAATGCCGATCTGTGGGCTGATCGTCTGAATCGACACACCGATCAGTCCGGCAAACCCGGCGAGTGCGGCCCCTAGCGCGAAGACGAGGCTGTACGAGCGGGTAATCCTGATGCCGAGGAGGCGAACCATCTCGGAGTCCTGCGTGCCAGCCTGGACGACGAGGCCGAAGTCCGTGCGCTCGATGACCAGCCATGTCAGCCCGATGACGACCAGGGCGATACCGACAAGATACAGCCGCCACTGCGGGTAGGCGCCGACGATGGGGAGCGTAACCGGACCCGACACGGAGATACCGAAGATTTCACCCGGGGAGACCGGCTGGAAGGTATTCCCCCCGAAGGTTCCCTTGATCACCTCCTGCGCGATGAGCGCCAACCCGAATGTAACCAGAAGCTGGTCGGTGTGGGGCCGGTCGTAGAACGGTTCGGCAACCCACCGCTCCATGGCGACCCCAACGACGAAGACGACGAGCGGGACGAGGAACAACGCAGCCAAAAACCCCCACCCCAGCCCGATGGAACTCGTCCCCGAACTGAAGAGGATCCCTTCGTTGAGCCCCGTCTCGCGGACGATCAGCATCCCGGCGTAGCCGCCCACGAGATACAGGGCGCCGTGGGCGAGGTTCAGGAACTTCATCGTCCCCAGGATGATCGTCAGCCCGATACCGAGGAGGGCGAATATCGCGCCCTGCTGGAGCCCGTTAAGGATGACCTCGAAGATGGTCTCTAACAGCGCCATGGCGCAGCCTCCTCCTGTCGTCGCATGCCTGTGCGTATCTCACTCATTCGTCCCTATGGTATTATCGATTTAGCGTCTCCACCGTCGGATCGAAAACGGCTGCAGCCGATGCCGCCGCCGCTGGACTACTCGTACGGTCCGAGTTCGCACTCTGCCGCTGGGCCTTCGTCGCATCCGTACCCCAGCTGATCGCGAGGTGTGATGTCGATGATCTCCAGGAACCGGCCTTCCTCCTGATCTTCGGGCGGAAGGCCCCGGACGACGGGGACTGCCCGCTGGGCCTGGTGGTCGCACTCCCGCATCG
>CAYLJD010000123.1:0-6229 GCA_964383875.1 uncultured Halobacteriales archaeon | reverse complement strand
GCTTTGGGGTGGATCGGGCGGAACGTCCCCGAGTTCTGCGGGAGGTACTCGTCGTGAGTGTAGGTGTCCATCAGGATCGACCGGATGGTGAAGTACGTGACAACGTCCGTCGATCCGTGGAACGGAATGTTGTACGCGGTGTCGGTCTGGTCGGCAGAGCCACTGAGGTCGACGGTGATGTCACTGCCGTCGACAGTAATCTGGACATCGATTTTCAGCCGCTCGCCGCGGTCGCGGCCGTCGCCGTCCAGCGAGTCCGCCGCGTGGTACTGGCCGTCGGGTATCTGTCGGATTTCCTCCCGGAGCAACGCTTCGGCGTAGTCCATAAGCGCCTCGCCGGTCTCCTGAACGGTCTCCAGCCCGTACTTGTCGATGAGATCGAGATACCGGTCGCGGCCGGCCCGCGCCGAGGAGATCTGCGCATGCAGGTCACCGATCACTTCCCGCGGCGTGCGGACGTTGTCCCGAATGAGATTCCAAATCTCCTCGACGCGTTCGCCCTCCGAGTAGACCTTCGTCGCGCGAAACAGCGTCCCCTCGGCGTACATGTCTTCGAGGTCGATAGCCAGCCCTGGCGTCGCCGAGCCAATGTCGAGATGGTGTGCGGTGTTGGCCGCCCACGCGACGTGTTCGCCCTCGTAGAAGACCGGGACCGCGACGGCGATGTCGGGGGAGTGGCTCGCGCCGTAATGCGGGTGATTGTGGATGAAGACATCGCCCTCGTTTATCGCCTCCTCGCGGTCGACGCCGCGTTCCTCGAACGTCCGGTACATACCGTCGAGATAGCCGACGAGCGAACCGACGTGCATCGGCGTCGAGTCACTCTCGCACAGTTCGCGGGAGTCGGGGGTGAAGATACCCGCTCCCATGTCCTCGCTCTCCCGGATGATAGATGAGTACGAGGAGCGGATGAGGTTGTTTGCCATCTCCTCCGCGATGGTGTCGAGTTCGCCGCCGATCACCTGGAGCGTGACGGGATCGATGTCGTACGACTCGATGACGTTGTCCGTGGTCGCCTGAAATTCGTCTCTGCCTGTTGTGGTGTTGTCTGAGTTCGACATGATGTTAGCTCCGTGTCAGCGAGAGCGCGCCGTTCGAAAGCACCTCGGCGCGCCAGTCCGGTTTCACAACGACGGTGCTGTCGGGCTGGTCGACGACAGCCGGGCCGTCGAACTTCGCACCTGCCCGGAGCGTGTCTCGGTCGTACCGAGGCACGGTGAGCTGCTCCGGTTGCTGTGAGGTGCCAAATGTCACTGCGCCTTCGCTTGCGGGCCGTACGTTCGTGCCGTCGACCGAACCACTGCTGGTTTCGTCGTACGCGCTCACGTCGCCGATAGCACTGACCCGGATATTGAGCAGTTCGACCGGGTCCTCTTCGAAGTAGTGCCCGTACTCCGCCTCGTGTTTCTCCTCGAAGCGCCGGCGGAGTCGCTGGTGCCATTCGCCGTCGGTTCCGTCGAACGCGACGTTGAGTTCGTACCCCTGTCCCTGATAGAGGCAGTCGACCGACCGGTGGAACCGCATCTTCTCCGCCGGAATCTCGTCGCGCTGGAGGCGTTCGCGACCCTCGGATTCGAGCTCGTCGAACCGCTCCTCGACGAATTCGGCCCCGACGTTAGTGAGTTCACGACTGACCGTCACCTGATTGTCGTACTGGACGTCGGCAGTGAGCAACCCGCGTGCGGAAGCGATACCTGGAGACGGCGGCACGAGTACCTTCGAGACGTTGAGTTCGTCGGCGATGTCGGTGGCGTGCATCGGTCCGGCACCGCCGAACGCGACGATGCTGTACTCGCGAGGGTCGTATCCCCGCTGGACAGTTTGTTCACGGATCGCTCGATACATGTTGATATTCGCCAGTTCGAGGACGGCCAGTGCCGCCCGCTCGGGTGTGGCGAACCGTTCCTGGTCGAGTGGCTTACAGAGATACTCTTCGAGGGCCTGCCGAGACCGTTCCGGCCTGATGTCGAGGTCGCCACCGAGGAACCTCTCCGGGTCGATCCGCCCGAGAACGACCTGCGCGTCGGTGACGGTCGGTTTGTCATTGCCCCGGTCGTAGCAGGCCGGGCCGGGGTCTGCGCCGGCGCTTTTCGGACCGACGTTAAACCCCTTCGCTCGGTCGAGCCACGCGATAGAGCCGCCGCCACTCCCGATGGTCTCGATGTCGAGCATCGGAACAATGGTTGGGTACCCGCCGACCTTGCTGTCCCGGGCGTCCCGTTCCAGGACGCGGCCGGGATATACCGAGATGTCGGCGCTCGTCCCGCCCATGTCGAAGGCGATGAGTTGGTCCTCGTCGGCGGTTTGGCCCTCGAACTCCGCGGAGAGCACGCCAGCAGCGGGCCCCGAAAGAAGTGTCGTGACGGGCATCTGCTGAACTTCTTCGAGACTCGCCAGCCCACCGTTTGATTGAATGACGAGAACCTCCGACCGGATACCCTCCGCGGAAAGTCGGTTGTCGAGTTGCTCGAGATACGTCGACATGACTGGTGCCAGCCGGGCGTTGATGGCCGTCGTCGTAAAGCGCTCGAACTCCCGGAACTGAGCGACGACTTCGCTCGACGTAGACACCGACAGTTCGGGGAACTCCTCGTTTAGAATGTCTCTCGTTCGCTGTTCATGTGTCCCATCGAGATAGGAATGGAGGTAGCATACCGCAACTGATTCGACGCCGTCTGCTATCAGTTCTGAAGCAGCCTCCCGTACACCGTCCTCGTTGAGCGGCGTGACCACGTCACCCGGTGGCTGAATCCGCTCCTCTATCTCCTTGCGGTGGCGGCGTTCGACGATGGGGCGTTGCTGCCACGGAATCGTCTGTTGGAGCGAGAAGTTGTGCGGCTTTCGGTGACGGCCGATATGTACCACGTCCCGGAACCCGTCAGTCGTAAGCATCCCGGTCTTGGCGCCTTCATGTTCGATGAGGGCGTTCGTCGCGACGGTCGTTCCGTGCAAGATCTGTTCGATATCCGCGTGGTTGACGCCCGCCTGCTCGCATACTTCGACTATGCCCCGAATCGTAGATTCCGACGGATCCTCCGTCGTCGGTACTTTGTGAACATATTTGTCGCCATTGGCGATGAGCAATACGTCCGTATTCGTTCCCCCGATATCGACGCCTACTCGGGGACCCGTGGCTGTGAGTGTCTCTTCCATACCCGTGGCTATCACGACTCCAGAGAACAGGATAAATATTAGGGTCTGTCCGGACTGTGAAGCCCACAGTTTGGGTGTTAGTTCCGGCTGTGTCGGGTAGATGGTTGCTGGGAACGCAGATTCTTCCACCAATACCACGGTGAAGCCGAAAAAAGCGCTACGCAGGAGCAGCAGTTATATATACGTCGGAGAGTGTGTGAAGAGACATCATGACAGAGGTTGAAACGAAGATCGAAAACGCGCGTGTCGTAACCCCTGGCGGGACGATACAGGGAGGTCTCACGACGGAGAACGGACGGATCGTCGAGATCGGCAGTGACGCCTCGCTCCCCGGAGCGGAGGAGACCATCGACGCCAAGGGGAACTACCTCATCCCGGGGTTCATCTGCCCGCACAATCACATGGGACTGTCCGCCGGATTCGAGAACGATTATTTCACCCAATTCGAACTGGACATGGAAACCGAGACGCGAGCGTGTATCAAAGGCGGCGTCACGTCCTTTTTCACGTTCCTGCTGCAGGACGACCCCTACATGCCCGACATGGACTTCTTCGTCGACGCCGGCGAGGAGCAGTCCTACATCGACTTCGGGTTCCACGCAATAGTTCACCAGGACCACCACGTCGAAGAGATCGAGCAGTTGGCCGAGGAGGCCGGCATCCGATCGTTCAAGCTGTTCTACAACATGTACAAGCAGTCGGCGCCGGAGCTGGGAATCGGACACGCCGACGCCGGACGGGTCTACCAGGTGTTCAGCAAGGTCTCGGACATCGAGGGCGGGGTCGTGATGTTCCACGCGGAGAACGACGATCTCCTCCACGAGCGGATCCCGGAGATCCGAGACGAGCAGGGGCGGGACAGCCTCGAAGCGTGGGCCGACACCTCACCGGGCATCGCCCAGTCGATGCAGATCGACCAGATCGGCGCGCTCTGTGAGGAGACCGACGCCACAGCATACGTCGTCCACAACAGCGCCAAGGAGACAATCCCGACACTGGAGCGCTACCAGGATCGGGGCGTCGACATCTACGGCGAGACGCTCCCCTCGTTCCTTGCGAACCACTGCGAGGAGGAGTCGGTCGGCCTCTGGGGGAAGATCTCCCCACCCATCAGGTACGAGGAGGACCAGCAATCCCTCTGGAAGGGGCTCCGGACTGGGACGCTCCAGCACGTCGGCACCGATCACTGCCCGTACCCCCTCGAGTTCAAGGGCGACAGGGACGGAAGCTTCTGGGAGGGGCCGCCGGGCGATCAGGGGCTCCAGACGTTCCTCTCACTGATGCTCCACGAAGGCGTCAACAAGAACCGGCTCAGCATGGAGCGGATCGTCGAGACCTGCGCGACGAACAATGCCAAGCGCTTCGGGCTCTACCCGCGGAAAGGCGCGCTCGTCGAGGGCGCCGACGCCGACATGGTGATCGTCGACCTCCAGAAGGAGGTGACCGTCACCTCGGAGTGGCTCGAGGGGCTGGGTCCCAACTGGACGTCGTCGTACGGTCGCACGCTGCGGGGTGCGCCGACCCATACCATCAAGGCGGGCGAGGTCGTCGTAAAGGACGACGAGATCATCGCCGACGCGGGGATCGGCGAGTACCTCCCACGGGGACCCGACGGCGTCCCAATGGAGTGAACATGGCCGAAAACGAGGACAAGCGGGCGATCTACGAGCGCGCATCGATGGACAACCGGATCGGGTACGGCGACAAGCCGGTGCTGCTGGTCGTCGACCTCCAGACCGGATTCACTGACCCGGAGAACCCGCTGGGCGGTGACCTCACAGAGGTCGTAGAGCGGACCGATCGACTCGTCGACGCGGCCCACGAGGGCAGTGTTCCGGTCGTATTCACGCGCATCGTCACGAAACACGAAGACATGCGAGATCTCGGCGTCTGGGGGGAGAAGATCCCGAGTCTGGAGACGCTACACGCAGATGGTGAGTGGATCAACATCGATCCGCGGCTCGATATCCGCGAGGAGGACCATGTGCTCGACAAGCGTCAGGCCAGCGCGTTCCACGAGACCGAGTTGGACTCGATGCTTTCGTACTTCGGGGCCGACACCGTCGTCGTCACAGGCTGTACGACGAGCGGCTGCATCCGTGCGTCCGTCGTGGACGCCTGCTCGCACGGGTATTACACAATCGTCCCGGAGGACGCGGTCGGCGACCGTGCCGTTGAGCCACACGAGGCGAACCTCTTCGATATCAACGCCAAGTACGGGGACGTCAGGCCTGTCGGGGAGGTCGCCGGCTACCTCGAGAGCGGCGACGCCAAGACTTCGCGAGTGGACGAGTAATCCTTCCGGCCCTCCGCTCGATCGAGGTTTCGTGGTACCGTTCAGATTAGAATTGAAGAATGAGGTGGTACGATTTGCTCGTATCCATGCCAGAAATCGACCACCTCAAAATGATAGCGACTGGATTGAGTTGGATTTGGTGAAGCGAGAGCAGACACCGGAGTCGCTGATGAAGCCCGTTATCTATCTCCACGTTACTTTATTATCACTACTAAATACTATATTGGTTCTCTATAAGTTTGATGTCGAATGCAGTCGATCGACCGTTCACAACTGAGTACAGAAAGCCGATCTCACGCCAGCTCCAAACACCGAGCCAACAAAGACCGCCATCGACGAGAAAGCAACCAAGCGAAACAATTCCTACGAGTGGTTGTTTGCAGCCATCGACACAACTACGAGCGAATTCCTTCCTGTCCGCCTGTTTCAGACGCGTACCGCGGAACGAACACTGTTATTTCTCGGCGAACTCCAGGAGAAATGCGACTGCGAGCAAACCACATTTCTCGTCGATGACGCCCACTACCTCAAAGGTGCACTCTCCCGACTTGGACTCCAATTTCAGATACATCGCCACGGAAATTGGAACTACATCGAACGTGTATTTAGAGAGGTAGAACGACGAACCACCTCGTTTGCAAATATATTTCGAAACGCCCCGCTTGGGACTGCGGACTCATGGCTCCAAGCCTTCGCCGTCTGGTACAATGCTGAACAAAGTTAACACGACGGCCTGGAACAGTGTCACTCACCCTCCAGCGACTGCCACGAGAGGCGCGG
>CAYLJD010000122.1:0-6237 GCA_964383875.1 uncultured Halobacteriales archaeon | reverse complement strand
GCTTGTCCCCGCCGGGGACCTTCGAGAACTTGCCGTCGTTCCCGATGCCGGAGTTCCGCTTTTCCTGGCGGTCGATCCACTTCATGCCCGTCTCGCGTCCGCGGCGGACTTTTTCCACCTCGTGCTCGTGGTGCTCGTTGCAGTGCGGACAGTATGTATTGAAGCGTCGCGGCATCTGCATGGGTAATTACCTTGGCGCCGGTTGGGTAGCGACCCGTAAAACCCGTTTGGTTCGCTGGCCACGGCTTCCCGCCGGCGGTTTCGGCGTCGACGCCGTCCTCGACCGGGCAGGATGCGGTGGGCGGGCACACCCGTCCGGTGGGCCCCTTCGAAGTCCATAAGTAGTCTTCGCCAGAACCTCCGCCCATGCAGAAGCTGATCATCCGTGGGGACCCCGGGATCCGCAAGGGGGCCGTCATCGAGTACGACGGCGAGGAGTTCGTCTGCTTCAGCATCCACCGCCAGGGCGAGTGGTACGGGCCGGACCGGGTGCAGCTGTGGTGTACCATCGGGACGCCCGACGAACAGGACTCGTTCAACCGCCAGGAATACATCCCGATGCACCTCGAGACGGACGCCGTCGGTGCCGAGGAAATTACCGTGGTCGACGCGGCCGGGTGATCCGTTCGTCGGCTTCTGGGGATTCGTCGGATAGCTCGACTCGATAGATTGTCACGCTCTCGAAATCCGCCGCGACGGAGAGGGCCGGATGCGACTCGATGGTGAGCCGGTCGTAGGCCTGTCGCTCGACCGGCCCCACGTAGACGAACTGGACGTCGTAGGTCGCGAGCAGCCGGTCTTGTGTGGATTCGTTCCCGGTGTACAGCGCCACGACGTCGGACGCCCGGCCCTCCACGGCTGTCTCTGATCGGCCGAACCCGACCTGGTGGTGGTGCCACCCGATCACCGTCGGCACGCCGGTCAGACTGGACGGCGCACTCGACCACGTGTAGGCCCGCCCCGGGGCGGTCAGAATCGTCGGCGTGCCCGATCGCGAATCGAGCCACCGGATCGCTGGGACCTCGTCGGCGTGGAACCGTTCGACGTAGTGCATGCCGTCGAGGGTTGCCGGCTCGTCCGATTCCAGCTGGTTTTCGACGTGAACCCCGAGGGTTAGTGCCGGGTACACGGCTGCCAGGAGGACCAGGACGGTGACGAACCCGCGGAGGATTGTCGGCCATCGTGGCACCGGCGGGGTGATGGCCGCCGTCTGGTGGAGTCGGACGACGGCGATCGCCGTGCCGACGGCAAAGAGGGCCCAGACCTGCGCGTAGACTTTGAAGACCGTGTTGAACCGTCCCGGACCGGCCTCGCCGGCCAGGTAGACGAACTCGACGATGAGGACGAGCCCGGCGGCTCCGAGAATCGGCACGATCTCGAAGCCGGGCAGGTCCGGGATATTCGGACTGTTCGCAGCGTCCGGAGCCGTCCGCCAATGGGCCAGCGCCCGGCTGGCGAGGAGGTACCCGCCGACGAGAACCGGCCCGACGAGGCCCACGACAGCGAGGTCGACGAGCGCGAAGCCGGCAACCCAGACGAGGACGCCGAGCGCCAGTGCGGCGACCTGCCGTCGCGAAAGGTCGAATCGGACCCACGCGAGAGAGCCGAGGAAGAGCCCGATCGGGAGCAAAAAGATCCCGTGGACGACGAGGAGTTCGGCCAGCGAACTCCGCTCCGGGAGAAACGCGATCGTGCGGCCACCAGCGTTGGCGAGCCAGAAGGGGAGCGACCAGAGGACGCCCAGCAGGGCGACACCGACCGCCGTGCCGAGGGCGACCGCGGCCCGGCCGATCGCTTCACCGACCGGCGGTCGGTCGACGACGTGGCCGCGAAGGGTCTGGGGCAGCAGCGACCGTGGCGCGTCCGGGTCGAACAGCACCGCGAGGAACGTCAGGCCGGCAACTGCCGGGAACGACCACGTGTTGACGATTGCCAGGGTGGCCCCGAGAAGCGGGACGACGCCGAACAGGAGCGCGAGCCGGCGGCGCCGATTGTCCCCAGGCGTTTGCGTGACGGCGTAGAGGACGCCGAGCAGGAGCAGCGTAAATGGCGGCGCCATCATGTGCGCGTGAAGGTCGCCGTTGAGGAACGCGAAGATCGGCATCTCGTTGATCGTGCCGTCGATGACGCCGGTCGCCTCCCACCTGGAGAACGACTCGGTTCCGGTGACCAGGCCACCCTCGCGGAACCGTCCGTCCCACACCCCCACCGTCGTGGCGATGGACTCAGCGAGGTCGGCCGGGAGTGGCCGGAGGAGCAGGCGGATCGGCGTGAACAGGTTGCCAGCGAGCCCGACGAAAAACGCGGCGAGCAGCGCCGCCCGGTGTTCGAACTGCCCCGCACGGGCCGCGATGTTCCCGGCCAGCCCGTAGGCTGCCGTGACGTAGGCCGCGAAGAACGTGGCGAGTGCGAGGTTGTACGCGACGGCAGGGGTGACGCCAGCGAGTCGGGTGAGCTGGGCCGCCACGAGGTGGCCGCCGTAGTAGTACATCACGGGCTCGCCGGCGAACCAGAAGTCTTCCGGTGGGATCGTGTCCGCGCGCAGGATGGCCTTGAGCAGGCCGAAGTCGAGGAACTTCTCGCCACCGGCGGGAATGATGGCGGGATCGACCGCCCGGACGGCGACGAGAAACAGAAAGGCGACGGTGAAGACGAGCGCCACCTCGCTGGCGGCTCGGCGGTCGACGGCGGTGTCGGTCCGACCGGCGAGCACCACGAGCGCCACGAGGACGACGAGCGCCACGACCAGCGACGCCGCCATCGAGACCCGGCCGACAACGTGGCTGACGAGAAAGACGACCAGGAAGACGATCGGCAGCGCCAGGCTGGCGCCACGGTCGGCGAAGCGGGGACAGAGCACCGACGCGAGCGGCAGGCCCGCGAACCCGAGGACGAGCGAGAGTGCGAGCCAGATCGCGACGGCGCCGTATTCCATCGCCGAGAGGTGTGTCAGCCGGGAGTATACCTCTTGTGAAGGCCGGGAGCATCGAACCGCTTTTACTCGCCGGTCCGGTGGTTTCGCCAATGACGGCCACCGTCGGTGTCGTCGTTCCCGCCTACCGGCCGGACCTGGCTCGACTAGAATCGTACGTCGAGTCGCTCCACCGGACGCTCGGCCCGGCGGCGATCCGGATCGAAGTCGACGACGCCGACGCGTCGGTCCGCGAGGCACTCGCTGCGCTTCCCGCGACGGTCAACGCCGTCCCGTACCGACGGGGCAAGGGCGCGGCGATCACGGACGGGTTCGAGGCGCTCGAGACCGACGTCCTGGCGTTTACCGACGCGGACGGGTCGACGCCGGCGGGTCAGCTCGCCGCCGTCATCGACCCGGTCCGCCACGGGCAGGTCGATCTCGCGGCCGGGTCGCGGCGCCATCCGGACGCGGTCGTCGAGGGGCACCAGACGTTCGCCCGTCGGTTCCTCGGCGACGTGTTCGTCTGGCTCGCACGCCGTCTGCTGGCTGTGCCGCTGTACGACTACCAGTGTGGCGCCAAGGCAGTCTCCGCCGACGCGTGGGGGGCCCTCCGGGAGCACCTCTACGAGCCCGGCTTCGCGTGGGACGTCGAGCTGATAGCGATGGCCGGGGCCCTCGAGCTATCGGTTCGCGAGGTCCCGATCGAGTGGCACGACGAGCCGGGGTCGACGGTCTCGCCGATCCGGGACTCCTGGCGGTTCGCCAGGGCGCTGCTCCGCTCGCGCCACCGGGCGAAGCAGCTCCGTGACGACCGTCTGCACACCGCCATCGCGGCCCGGCGCGAGGAACCCACGGCGCTCGTCGAGGACAAATGACCGACGATACCGGCGAGGGGCGCCTCGACGCGCTCCTCTCGGGGATGCGGTTCGGCCAGTTCGCCTCGGTGGGGATCGTCGGCGCCACCGCCGACACGGCGGTGCTCGTCACCCTGACGCAACTGGTCGGTGTCAGTGCCGAGATCGCGAACGTCCTGAGCATCGAGACGGCGATTCTGGTGATGTTCGCGATCAACGAGCGCTGGACGTTCGCCGCCGAAGGGAAAGCGGGCGTCCGTGCGCTCGGCCGTCGGTTGGTCCGGTCGCACCTCGTCCGCGCGGCGGGAAGTACCACCCAGTACGTGGTCTTCATCGTCTTGCTGTGGTACGTGTTCGCCCCCTACGCCGCCGGGCCGGAGGACCTCCCGTGGCTGCTGGCTGCGAAGGGACTCGGCATGGCCGTCGGCGTCGTATTGAACTACACGCTCGAGAGTCTCGTCACGTGGCAGGTTCACCACGACGAGTGACTGGGGCGGATTTCTGAGGTCCGGAAATTCGGCGGGCTAATCGGGGGAGTGCACCGGATCACAATCCTTAAACAGACATCGTAGTTAGGTGGGGGCAGCGGGATGGGATAGCCAGGAGATTCCGGCGGGCTCATAACCCGCAGACCGGTGGTTCAAATCCACCTCCCGCTATGTCACCTGTTACTTGCGCTGCAGAATTCGCTCGCCAGCACGCCGCGCGGCGGCAACGTGCTCGTCAGCGTCGTCGTGACCGGTGGCGTCGACCTCGTCGAGCAATTCGAGGACGGTTTCGATCCGCGTCGTGATCGTCTCGTCGTCGGGTGAGGCGTCGGCTAGATCACCGGCGACTGCCGCTGCTTCCCCGAGCCATCGATTCGCGTCCTCGGGCAGGGCCATCTCCTCGGTCGCCGCGAGGTGGTCGTGGAGGGTCGCGACGAGCTCGTCGACGTCGTCCCGTGGATCAGCCACGGCCGTCACCGTCCACGATGACGACTTCGCCGTCGACGACGTCGATGTCGATGAGTGACCGGGGTTCGTGGGGGGACCCTTCGAGCGCCTTCTCGCCGCCCACTTTTCGGATGGCGACAACGACGTCGACGATTTCGGCGCCGATCTCGCCGAGGGCGCTCGTGATTGCGTCGAGTGTCCCGCCCGTCGAGTACAGGTCGTCGACGATGACCACCCGGTCGCCTGGTTCGATGCCGTTCACGTACATCTCGTCGCCGCCGTAGCCGGTCACCTGCGAGACGGACACCTCGCCGGGCAGGCCGTACTCCCGCTTGCGGACCACCACGATCGGAATGTCGGTGGCCAGCGAGAGCGCCGTCGAGAGGTGGATGCCCATCGCTTCGGGGGCGACAAGCACGTCGACGTCCGAGAGGTCCGTCATCCGGATGAGCCCGACCACGACCTCGCGGAGCAGTGCCGGACCGAGCTGGGGGATTCCGTCCGTGATCGGGTGGACGACGTAGTGATAGTCCTCCTTCTCGACGACTGGGGCCGAGCGCAACGACGACGCGAGCCGATCCATGAGCCGGGTTCTCCCAGATGGGCCAAAAAGGGTTGGGTCGGCAGGGTCAGATCCGGCCGATGAGGTCGCTCACCGCCTGTGCGGCCGGAAGCACGTACTCGCCGGTGAACGAGAAGTAGGCCAGGCCGGAGAGCAGGATGAACGCGGTGCCGGCCGCCGCTGCCAGCCCGAGCGCCACGGCGGCGACAGGTTTGGCCCGATTGTCGACGTAACTAAGTGTGACCGTGATTGCGAGGAGGGCGGCGGTGGCGAGCGCGAGGATCGCGTGGAGTTGCGCCGCAGCGGCGACCGTAAGGTCGCTGAATACGACGTAGGCGAGCAGGAGTTGCGTGCCGAGCAGGACCGTCACGCCGTAGGTCCAGATCGCCGGGCGGTATTGGTTCGTCAGGATGCCCCTGATCTGGGGTTGGCGAACGAGGAGATACAGGCCGAGGGGGTAGATCGGAAGGAGATAGCGGACCGTTATCTGGGCGTGGATTGGGAGCCGTTGCGTGTACAGGAGCAAGAACGAAACGATGAGTCCCGCCGCGAGGAGGACCGTCGGGGTCGCCATTCCGAGCGCCCGCCTGCCCGTGCGTCGGATCGCTTCTCCGACGGTGGCGACCACGGCGACGAGCCCGCCGAACAGGGGGGCGGATTCGAGGACAGACAGGTTGACAGCGCGGAATTCCGGCAGGCCACGGCTCCCCACGATTTCGAGGGTGCCGCTCCGGACGTAGGTCCGGTAGAGGGCGTCGGGATCCGTCGCCGTCGCGAGACTGGCGGCAACCTGGTTGGAGACCGAGGTCGTCAGCCACACCAGGCCCTCGAGGACGAAGCCCCCGGGGAGTCGATCGTAGAAGTCGAACCCGGTCGCGCTGAGGCTGTCGGCCGTCCCCTCGATCGTCGCATCGGCGGGGGGGAGCGTTCGGGGTGGCCGAATCGGGTTGCCCGAGATAGCGAGGGTCGTGA
>CAYLJD010000121.1:0-6318 GCA_964383875.1 uncultured Halobacteriales archaeon | reverse complement strand
GCGGTCATCCCGATCAGCACCGCAACGTCTCCGAGGTCGTAGGTTCCCTGGAGCAGGATGGCGTTTGGCTCGAAGTACCGCATCGGGGCGACGATTCCGAGGCCCTCGAGGTCAGTCCCGCGCAACAGCGACTCGAGGAGATACAGCCCGAAGGTCACGCCGAGGGCCACGCGCTGGGCGACGCTCGCCCGGTCGAACGCGACGGACGCGAGCAGCCCAATCCCCGCACACGCGAACAGGTAGGGAATCGAGAGCAGGTGGAGCGCGAAGACGCGCGAAGCCGCGACGGAGACGTCGATGAGCCGCGCGACGCCGAGCACGACGACGGGCGTCACCACGTTGACCGCCAGGATCGGGACGGCGAGTGCCGCGAACTTCTCGGCGGCGAGCCGGGGTCGGGAGACCGGCATCGCGAGCAGCATGTCCATCCGGCCCCGGTCGACGTCGTCGGCGACGAGGCTCGCCGCGCTGTACGCGAGGTACAGGCCCAGGAGGATCACCCAGCCGAAGACGTACAGTTCGACGGCGAGAAACCCCTCGAGGGACGACAGCGACTGGATGTTGAACGCCCGGACCATCGGCTCCGGAAAGGCCTCGAGGAGCTGGTCCATGTCCATCGCCTGGCTGTAGGAGGGGAACGCCCAGACGGCGAAGGCCGCGAGCACTCCCAGTCCGACCGCCAGCGCGACGCTACCCCGCACCCGTTTGCGCGCCTCGTACCGCGCGAACTCAAGCATCGGTCTGGCCTCCGTAGAAGCGCAGAAAGACGTCCTCGAGTGGCGCCTCCTCGATCGAGACGTCGACGAAGTCGTCCCCCGCGAGCCGGTCCAGCAGGACGGTGATGTCCCCGGTGTACGTGAACGTACAGTGTGTGAACGCGTCGGCGGGGTCGCCCAGCTGGTCCTCCGCGAGACTCGTCTCGAGATCGTGGACGCCGTCGATGTCGACCACGTCCCGCGACACTGGCTCGGTGCTGTCGAGCCGGACGACCTTGCCACTCAGCGTCAGCAGCTCGTCGATCGGGTCGACGCGGACGAGCCGGCCGTCCCGGAGAATCCCGACGCGGTCGCAGAGCCGCCGGACCTCGCTCAGGATGTGCGAAGAGAAAAACACGGTCACGCCGCGGTCGCGCTCGTCGCGCAGGAACGACGCGAACTGGTGTTTGACCAGGGGATCGAGCCCGCGCGTCGGCTCGTCGAGGATGACCAGGTCGGGATCGTGCATAAACGCCGTCACGATGCCGAGCTGCTGGACGTTCCCGCTTGAGTAGTCCCGGACCGGCCGGTCGAGCGGCGGCTCGAACTGCTCGAGGAGGGCGGCCCGCCGCGTGTCGCCTTTCACCGCGGCGTGGAGGTCGAGTACCTCGGTTCCGGTCGCCTGGTCGTCGAAGGCCGGATCCGCCGGGAGGTAGCCGATCCGCCGCCTGGCCTCCCGGAGCGCGTGGCGGTCTCGGATGTCGTTCCCCAGCACCGTCGCCGTTCCCGACGTGGGCCGGAGCAGGCCGAGTAACAGCCGGATGGTCGTCGTCTTCCCGGCACCGTTCGGCCCGAGGTAGCCGAAGATCTCGCCCGACTCGACGTCGAAGGTCAGATCGTCAGCGGCGCGGACGTCGCCGTAGTGCTTCGTGAGCCCGTCGAGCCCGATCGCAGCCATTGGGTTCTGTAACACGCGTCTCGGTTTGCCTGTGTCGATCCCCTGGGCGGGTCGCACTCGCAGGCCTTTTGCCCGCAGTCGGGCTACCAGCATCCGATGACCGTCGTCGGCGTTGTCGGCCTGCCGGGCAGTGGGAAGAGCGAGGCGGCCGCCGTCGCCCGGGAGCTGGGTATCCCCGTCGTCACGATGGGTGACGTGATCCGCCAGGCGTGTCGCGACCGTGGCCTCGATCCTGCCACCCACCACGGCGAGGTCGCACGAGCCCTCCGCGAGGAGGACGGGCCGGCCGCCATCGCGGACCGCTCGCTGCCCCTGATCGAGGACGCCCTCGCCGACCACGACACGGTGCTCGTCGACGGGATCCGCTCTGACGTCGAGGTCGAGACCTTCCAGGACGCCTTCGGCGAGGCCTTCACGCTGGTTGCCGTCGAGGCGCCCTTCGAGACGCGGGCGGAGCGGCTGGACCTCCGTGGCCGGGACGCGGCCGCGGACGCGGGTGGCGAGTCGCTCGCGGATCGCGACGAGCGCGAGCTGTCCTTCGGCATGGGGCGGGCGATCGACGCGGCCGACCTGACGCTCCAGAACACTGACTCGCTGGACGCCTTCCACGACCGGGTGCGCACCCTGCTGACCGACGGGACGGATCACTAATCATGACCGAGACGTACCGCGTCACCGTCGAGATCACGGCCCCCGTCCACCGCACGGAGCGCGAGGAGCTGGTCGCCGAGGCGATCACGGCGATCTTTCCCGCTGCCGAACCGACCGAGCGCCACGGCGAGCTGACGGCCACGGTCCACTCGCTCGAACACTTCTCGGAGCTGTTGCACCGCCAGGCGATTCTCGACACGGCCCGGAGTGTGTGCTTCCGGACCCAGCGCGGGGACGGGTTCTCGTTCCGGCTCCGGAAGGGCCCGGCGCTCAACGGGGTCGTGAACTTCGCCGTCGACGAGTCCAGCGAACTCGGCGAGATCGCAGTTCGCGTGCAGGTCGACGAACCCGACGTCGAATCGTACATCGACCACGTCGCACCCCCGACTGAAGATGGCGAGCCCATCGAGCCCTGAGCGGGCGACCCGGCATTGAACTGTCTCGGTCCCCTCTCGACTAGTCATGCTCGTTGAGACGGCCGTGCGCGACGTCATGCAGGCGCCCGTGGAGACGATCGACCCCGACGAGTCCGTCCGGCTGGCGGCGGACCGCCTCACGTCGGCGGCCGTCGGCTCGCTCGTCGTCTGTGAGGCCGACGAGCCGGTCGGGATCGTGACCGAAGGCGACGTGACGGAGCTGGTGGCCAGTGGCGACGATCCGGGCCAGGCGACCGTCGAGTCCATCATGGCGACGCCGCTGATCACCGTCGACGCCGACGCGCCGATCGAGGCGGCGGCGACGTTGCTCCAGGACCACGCGATCAAGCGCCTCCCAGTCCTCGAGGACGACGCACTGGTCGGGATCGTGACGACGACGGACCTCTCGGCCTACCTGCCACACCTCGTCCGACGCGGGCGAGCGGCCGCTGACCCATCGCGCGAGCCGGGCCGGAGCGCCATCCGGGTCGACACGGCCTACGAGGACGAGGACTGGACCTTCGAGTACCACGGCGACGAGGAAACGCTGGCGGCTGGCGACGCGGTTACCTTCGCGAAGACGCTCACCGCCGACGACGTCGAGGTGTTTGCGGAGGCGAGCGGTGACACGAACCGCCTCCACCTGGACGAGACTTACGCCGCCGCGACGCGGTTCGGCGAGCGGATCGTCCACGGGACACTCGTCGGCGGAACGATCAGCGCGGCCCTCGCGCGGTTGCCGGGCCTGACGATCTACCTCTCCCAGGACCTCAGCTACCTCGGGCCAGTCCCGATCGGCGAGCGCGTGACCGCGACGTGTGAGGTGCTCGAGTCGCTTGGTCCCGACCGGTACCGGCTCGCCACGTCGGTCGAGCGACCAGGCGGCGAGATGGTCCTTGACGGCGAGGCGAGCGTGCTGTCGGATCCGCTCCCGGCGATCGAGTGAGGCGTCGGGTCCGTTCGCTGGTGGATCCACATTTACTGCCGCGATACGTCTTGTATCGCTCCCTCCGCGCCGACCGAACCCTGTCTCTTAACGTACAAATGCGTTGACTGTGTATCCGTCACTATGGACGTTCGTTCGCTGAGCACTCGCGTTGTCGTGGTCCTCGTCGTGGCGGCACTGATAGTGGCTTCAGCGCCCGGCATCGCCGTTGCGGAGTCCCGTACCGGCGGCTCGGTCGTCATCGACGCCGACGAAACCACCGGCGACATCGAGGCCTTCGGCGGCGACGTGGTCGTCCGGGGCGTCGTCGACGGCGACCTCCAGGCCTTCGCTGGCAACGTTCGGATCCAGGGTGAAGTCACCGGCAACGTCGACACGGCGGCAGGCAACGTGATCGTTCTCGGGACAGTCGGCGGCGACGTCAGCGCCGGTGCCGGCAACGTCGAAATCGCCGAGACGGCATCCATCGGCGGGAACCTCGAAGCCGGTGGCGGCACGGTCGTGATCAACGGCCAGATCGACGGCTCGGCGCGCGTCGGCGCCGGCCAGATCACGGTCGGACCGACGGCGCAGATCGGTGGCACGTTCGAATACGACGGCGACCTCTCGCAGAGTGACGACGCCCAGATCGGCGGTGAGGTGATTCGGAACCCCGATCTCGACACCGGCGGCGGGCCGGTGCCGCAGATCCCAGCGGTCGCGTTCTCGGTGTACTTCCTCCTCGTGAACCTCGTCCTTGGGGCGCTCCTGTTGCTCGCGTTCCCGCGGTTCGCAGCGGGAATGGTCGAACGCACGATGGAGCGCCCCGGCATGACGGGCCTCGTCGGGTTTGGGACGCTGGTTCTCGTGCCGATTGCCCTCGTTCTCGTGGCGATCACCGTGATCGGCATCCCCCTCACGGTGGCCGGCTTCGTCGTCTACCTCTTCGGCATCTGGCTGAGTATCGTCTACGGCCGGTACCTGCTGGGGGCGTGGCTGCTCTCGCTGTTCGACCGCGAGAACCGCTGGCTGGCGCTGGTCGTCGGCATGCTCGTGATGGTGGTCGTTCGTCGGCTCCCAATCGTGGGCGGAATCGCCGACTTTGCGGTGCTCGTCTGGGGGCTTGGCGCGCTGGCCATGGCCCTGTACGGCGGCTTCCGGTCCCGGCGGGCCGGGCCGGAGACGTCCGGTGAAGTGTCCGATTCGACGCCCGGGACGCCAGCAGACTGAGACGGTGGGTCCCGTTTCTGTCGCGTTGGGGGACGAGTATCGATCGACAGCGACGCGAGGTTCCGCCGAACCCGCCGGTGGTATCGTCGATGTATTGACAGAATATTGGTCACTCGAATAGGCCCACACCTAGTTCTTCGTTGAGTACCGATTGTTCTCGGGTCTCCGGTGATACTCCCCCCTTAACGATAGTCCCGGGCGTGGTGTGTCCACGCGATACGGTTCCGCGATGACCGACGTCGTCTCGACTGCTCGCTCGATCGTCACGCTGGCACGCGAGAATGACCTCTCGTTTTTGGCTGGCAGTATCGCGTTCTTCGCCTTCTTTTCTATCATTCCCTCGCTGTTGCTCTTGGTGGCAATCGGGTCGCTGGTCGGGGGCGAGCAGTTCGTGACGAGGATCGTGCGGCTGTCCGAAACATCACTCTCGACGGAGGGAAGTGTGGTCATCGGCGAGGCGCTGACAGATCCAACCACGCAGGTGAGCGCGTCAATTGTCGGGGTCGTCGGACTCTTCTGGAGTACACTCAAGGTGTTTCGGGCGGTCGACTTGGCGTTCGACCGGATCTACGGAACCGACAAGTTGACCTCGCTATTCCAGCAGCTACGGAACGCGACGGTGGTCGTGGTCTCGATTGGTGGGGGTCTCATCCTGTTACTCGCCGTCCAGGTGACACTCGCTCGGCTGGATGCCGGATTCTCCCCGTACATCCGTCTGATCGGTGTCCCGGCCGTGGTCGTGGGGTTGCTCATCGTTCTGGCGCCGCTGTACTACGTAATGCCGCCGGTACGCATTCCTGTCCGACAGATCGTTCCGGGGACAATCACGGCCGTTGTGGGCCTGACAGTGTTACAGCAGGGGTTTCATGTGTATGCCTCGCTCGTGGGTCAGTCTCGAGCCTACGGCTTCATCGGGGCGGTGCTGCTTTTCTTGCTGTGGCTCTACGTTGGCGCACTCGTTCTCCTGTTTGGTGCCGTCGTGAACGCTGCCGTCGCCAAATGAACCCGCTGTATCCGACAGTGCTGTGGTGGTAGTGGCGGCGAGTGTCGGAAACAGCGGGTTGAGCGGGAACCTCGCTCCCGTCGGTTCCGGGTTCCACGGTGAAACCGTCCTGTCTATCGCACCGAGACTCTCCGAACTATCGTACAATCTGAGAGGAAATCACCCAAACGGGTTCCCGCCGCCACCCATGCCGCCCCCGCCCTGCATCTGCTGCATCATCCGCTCCATGTCTCCTTCGCCCATCCCCTGGAACTGCTTGAGCGTCCGCTCCATCATCTTGTGCTGGGAGAGCAACTCCCGGACCCGCTCCTCGGGCTTGCCTGCGCCCCGGGCGATCCGTTCCGTCCGGCTCGCGCCGACGATCCGCGGGTTCTCGAGCTCCGCCTCGGTCATCGAGTCCATGATGACGTCGAAGTCCCGCATCCGGTCCTCGGTGACGT
>CAYLJD010000120.1:3991-6430 GCA_964383875.1 uncultured Halobacteriales archaeon | reverse complement strand
CCGGCAATCGTCAATGCCGTTGTCGACGCACTCGAACACGGGGGCGTCAGGCACGTCGACATGCCCATGACGCCGGACCGCGTCTGGACGGCCATGGACGACGCAGGGTTATCCCAGAGTCCGGCCGAACGACTCGATCTCGGGACGGACGCCACAGCCGACGACTGAGTCCCGCATGTCCGAGGAGCCCACCGATTCGGCCGACGGTGACCGCCAGCCGGCGCGTCGGGCTGACGCGGCCTCGCCGGAAAAAGTCGAGGCGCTCGCCAGCCAGTACGACGAGCGCGGCCGCCCGTACGCGAAAGTGACCGTCGTGCGCCGCGAGGGGCCCGTCTCTGCCAACGTCGGCGACCGGGCGCTCGTGACGGCAGATGGCGAGGTCGTGGGCTGGATCGGGGGTGCCGCCTGTGCCCAGTCGGTCGTCGTCGACGTGGCGACCGCGGCGCTGGAATCCGGCGAGGCGACACTCGTCGGCCTGGCTCCGGACCCGGACACGGTGGACCGGCCGGGCGTCGACAGCTACCCCATGACCTGCCACAGCGGCGGATCGCTCGAGCTGTTTGTCGACCCAATCGTGCCGACGCCACAGCTGGTCGTGGTCGGCGATTCGGCAGTATCGCAGGCGCTCACACGGCTCGCGAGTGCGCTCACCTACCAGATTACCGTCGTCACCGACGCCGACACGGCGCCACCCGGGGCAGACGACATCGTCGACGTGAGAACGCCGGACGCCCTCGCCGAATCGATCGAGCGCGCCTGGGCCGTCGTCGTGGCCTCGATGGGCGAATACGACCGCCGCGGGCTCGCGGCCGCACTCCGGGCCGATCCGGCGTACGTCGGCCTGATCGCGAGCGACGAACGCCACGAGGCGCTGACCGGCGACGTCGCCTCGGAGCGTGGACTCGACCCGGACACCGTTCGGGACGCGGTGACGACACCAGCCGGTCTCGACATCGGCGCACAGACCGCCGAGGAGATCGCAGTGAGCGTGCTGGCGGAGCTCGTCGCAGTCAGGCGAGGGGCCGACGCGGCGCCAGCCCAGGTTGACACGGGCCTGCCCGCAGCGGCATCCGAGCGGGCGGCGAACGGCGACCGGGAGATGGCCGTCGATCCCGTCTGTGGGATGGATGTTGCCGTTGACGATGCCGCCGCCAGCGTCGAACACGACGGCACCACCTACCACTTCTGTGGCGACGGGTGTGCGGCGGCCTTCGAGACCGAACCCGGAAAGTACCTGGACGCCCAAACCGCGGTCGATGACTGACGGAGCCGCGTCGTTTGCGGACGTCACCGAGGCCGACCTCCGGTCGACCTTCGAGGCGGCCGACTACGTAGCCGACGACGCTCTGGTGACGACGGTGTACCTGTCGCTGCAGCTCGGCAAACCCCTGCTCGTCGAGGGCGAGCCGGGCAGCGGCAAGACCGAGCTAGGGAAGGTCCTCGCAGACGGGTTCGAGACGGACCTCGTTCGCCTGCAGTGTTACGAGGGTCTCGCCGCCGAACACGCCCTCTACGAGTGGAACTACACGAAGCAACTGCTGAGCGTCCAGTCAGGCGACGGTGGCCCCGCCGCATCCGAATCGGTCTTTTCGGACGCCTACCTCTTCGAACGGCCGCTCCTGCGGGCCCTGCGCCACGAGGGACCCACGCCACCGGTGTTGCTGATCGACGAAATCGACCGGGCCGACGAGGAGTTCGAGGCGTTCTTGCTCGAGTTCCTCTCTGACTTCCAGGTGACGATCCCGGAGTACGGGACCGTCGCCGCCGACCAGCGCCCGATCGTCGTGATCACGTCGAACCGGACGCGGGGACTGAGCGACGCGCTCAAGCGGCGGTGTCTGTACCTCCACGTGGAACCACCAACCTTCGAAGAGGAGGTCGAAATCGTCCGCCGGAAGGTGCCCGGGCTGGACGCGACGGTCGCCGCCGAAGTGTGCGCCATCGTCCAGGAGCTGCGCGAGGAGGCATTCCTCAAACAGCCGGGCGTCGCCGAGACGCTCGACTGGGCGCGCGCCGTCGCGGCCCTGCGCACAGACGGTGACGACTCGCCCATCGAACCCGCCGAGGTCGAGCGGACTATCGGCGCGCTGCTCAAGGAAGCCGAGGACGTCCAGCGGATCGATACGGCGCTCCTGGAGCGCCTCGCTGACGCCGCGGCCGAGGCACGCTCCGTGCCCGAGGCATGACGATGGCCGATCCGCCAGACTTCCAGGCCGCCCGCCGCCACGTCCTGACCGAGGTGATCCGCTTCGCCAACCGGCTGCGCGACGCTGGCGTGGCCGTCCCGGCAAACGCGTCGCTCTCGGCCGTCGCGGCGGTCGTCGAGGTCGGCCTCGACGATCGCGATCGGGTCCGCGCCGCGCTCCAGGCCACCTTCGTCCAGCACCCCAGCGAGCTCGACGCGTTCGATGACCGCTTCGGCGAGTTCTGGTACCGGCT
>CAYLJD010000120.1:0-3891 GCA_964383875.1 uncultured Halobacteriales archaeon | reverse complement strand
GGCGCGACCCGCGTGGATCGGAGTGCGATTCGTCGGTTCGAAGCCGCCCTCTCCTCGCTGTCGGGCCGGCGATGGACGCGGGCGCGGGCCGGCGAGCGAGTCGACGTCAGGCGGGCGCTCCGCGAGAGTGTGGAGACCGGCGGCGTGGCCATGGCCCTGCCGGAGCGCAAGCGAAACGAATCCGACTTCCGGGTGTGCCTGCTCGTCGACGTGAGCCGGTCGGTCCTGGACGCGATCGACCGGTCGTTCCTGCTCTCGTTCGTCTCGGCACTCGTCGCGGACAGTCGGGCCGTCCGCACGTTCTTCTTCGACACCGACATTCGAGAGGTCACAGACGCCTTTTCGTCGTCCCATCGGGACGCCGGAGCAGCCCTCGCCGACGCGGAGGTCGCGTGGGGTGGTGGCACTCGCATCGGCGAGTCGCTGGCGACGCTCCGGCGCGAGTGGCCCCACGCCGTCGATCACCGGACGGCGACGGTGATCGTGAGTGACGGCCTCGACGTGGGTGAGATCGACGACCTCGAACGGGAGATGGCCTGGCTGGCCGGCCGGTCACGAGCGGTCGTCTGGCTCAACCCCCTGGCTGCGTCGCCAGAGTACGAGCCGGCGTGCCGCGGCATGGCGGCCGCGCTGCCGTACGTCGATGGGCTGTTCGCCTTCGGGAGTGACGCCGACCTCCGGGAGGTGGCCCGGCAACTCGAACGCCACGGCTCAGCCGGCCCCGTGGGGTACGAACACGACTTTCGGAACCGGCGGGTCGAATCGTGACACTCCTCGACGCCGTCCACGAGAGACTGCGACCCGACGCGGCCGCCGCGAGCAAACCGGACGTCACCGTCGGCGAACACGCTCTCCTCGTCGCGGTCACGCACCCGACACACGGGCGAATCGCGGGGCTCGCCCACCGCCCGCCAGACGACGCGGCGGGAGTCGAGGAACAGACGGTCGCGTCGCTGGCCGCGTGGGCGACCGACGCCCCGTCCAGCCTCGAGCGGGCCACAGGGATCGCGACCCTGAACGCGCTGTCCGTCCCGCACGTGGACTGGCAGTCGGGCGATCCGATGGCGGCCGTACCCGCCGACGTCGACGTCGTGGCAACCGTCGGGCTCTTCCGCCCGGCACTCCGCAAGTTCACCGACGTGACGGTGCGCGTCGTCGAGCGGGAGCCGCCCGAAGCCGTCGACGCACCGGCAGGCGTGACCGTGGAAACGTATGCACCCGGGGACTGTGCGACGGCCTTTGCGGACGCGGACGTCTGCTTCGTCACCGGCTCGACGCTCGTGTACGGCGGCATCGACCGGTACCTCACGGCGCTGTCGGATGCCGGCGTGACGCCAGTCGTGCTCGTGGGCGCGACGGCCTCACACGTGCCGGCGCCTATCTTCGCGGCCGGCGCCGACGTCCTGGCGGGCGCCCGCGTCGAGGCGATCGACCAGGTTCGTTCGCGCGTGGCAGCCGGCGACTGCGGAACCGATTTGCACGAGCGTGGCGTAGCGAAGGTATACGTGAGTGCGACTGCGGCGCCACCGGGACTCGATCTCCCGCGGCAGACACACCACCACAACCCATGACCGAGCACAACTGGAGCGTACCGGAGACAGACGTACTGTCGAGCATCCGCGACGTGCTCGCGGGGGCCGATCGGGGCGTCCTCGCGACGGTTATCGACGTCGAGGGAAGCGCCTACCGCCGTCCCGGGGCAAAGATGGTCATCCCCGAGGACGAGGACGGGATCGGTCACATCACCGCGGGCTGCCTGGAGGACGAAGTCGAGCGGCTCGCTGCAGAGGTTCTGGACAGCGGTGAACCGCGCGTCGAAACCTACGACCTCCGACCGGAGGCCGAAGACGACGTGTGGGGCTTGGGCGTCGGGTGCAACGGCATCATCGACGTCCTCCTCGAGCCGATCGACGAGAGTTACCGGCCCGTCGTCGACGCTGTCACGGCCGGCGAGGACATCGGGGTGCTGACAGTCATCGACGGCGGCGACGCGACCGGCGCGCGGGCGTATTACGAGCCGACCGCCGACCGGTTCGACCGCGGCGAGCGGTTCCCGGCCGACACCGCCGACCGGCTCCGCGACGTCGCGGCCGAACTGACGAGCCAGGGTCGGGCCGATTCGATCGACGTCGGTGGACTGACAGTGTTCGTCGACGGCATCGCCGCCCCCGACGACCTCGTCGTCGTCGGCACCGGCCCGGACGTAGGCCCGATCGCCGAGCTGGGCAAGCAGGCCGGGTTCGCGGTGACGGTCCTTGGCTTCCGGGGCGCCAATGCGACGCCCGAGCGGTTCCCGAGTGCTGACGACGTGCGCTCGACGTCACCCGCCCAGGTCCGTGACGCGCTCGACCTCGACGAGGACACCTACGTCGTCCTGGCCACCCACAACTTCGTGGACGACCGACTGGCTCTCGACGAGTTTCTCCAGTCGCCGGTCCCGTACGTCGGCCTCCTGGGCCCGCGCGAGCGCTTCGAGGATATGGTCGAGGACTTCGACGCGGAGGGCCGAACGTTCGACGACAGCGAACTCGAGCGAGTCTACACGCCCGTCGGCCTGGACCTGGGTGCGGGATCGCCCTACGGTATCGCGTTGAGCATCGTGAGCGAAGTCGTCGCCGTGAGCAATGACCGCCGCCCGCGTCACCTGCGAGAGCGCGAGGGACCGATCCACGACCGCGTCGACGTCTCGCCCCCGCCCGACCCCCAGTAGGTAGCCGTCGGGGACGGCCCGGTGTGCGGTGTTCCGCCCGGCTGCTCCACCGCCGTCGCCCCCGCACGGAGGAACTTATTTGGTGGTTCGCGTTGACCCTCGTCATGCGAACCGTTGGCACCTGCCGGGGGGAGACGAGACCATGGAATTCAGTGGTACGTTCGAACTGGCGGACGCAACCGTCGAGGAAGTGTGGCTCGCGCTGTCGGACCCGGTTCTGATCGCGGACGCGCTGCCGGGCTGTGAGTTCCTGCTGCACGTCGAGGACACGGATCCGGACTTCGACGAGCTGGCCGAGCGAGCGGCGGCTGAGAGCGCCGAACTGACTGGCGACCCGGAAGTTATCGCCGAGCGAGCCTTCCGCGAGGGCGAGTCGTACGCGGCGCTCGTCGGCCTCAGTGTCGGCCCGGTGAACCCGACCTTCGAGACGGTCGTGACGATCACCGACCGGGAGCCCTACGAGATGAGCGCGGAGGGCGACGGGACGTCCGGGGACAGTTCCTTCGAAATGGCCTCGGGCATGACGCTGTCCGAGGGCGAGAACGCTGTCGTCGTCGAGTGGTGGGCCGAGGCCGACGTCTTCGGCCGCGTGGCCGGGATGGGCCAGCGCGTCATCAATCCGGTCGCGAACAGAGTGGTCAAACGCTTCTTTTCCACTATCGAGGGCCGTCTCCAGGAGTTGACGGTCGACGGCATCGAAGAGGCCGCCAGCGATGGGGGCGGTGGCCTCGTCGACCGGATCCTCGGGCGGTCGAATGCGGGTGACTCAGAATGAGTGAACACGACATCACACTGACGGTAAACGGCACCGATCACGACCTGACGGTCGAGTCGCGGACGCTGCTCGTCCACGCACTCCGGGACGAGCTCGGCTATACGGGGACCAACGTGGGCTGTGAAACGAGCATGTGCGGGGCCTGTACCGTGCACCTTGACGGCGACGCCGTCAAGTCCTGTACGCTCCTCGCGGCGCGGGCTGACGGCGCCGAGATCACGACCGTCGAGGGGCTCGCCGAGGACGGCGAGTTCCACCCGGTCCAGGAGGGGTTCCAGGAAGAGCACGGCCTGCAGTGTGGCTACTGCACGCCCGGCATGCTGATGACCGCCTCGGACTTCCTCTCGGAGGCCGACGATCCGAGCGACGCGGAGATCCGCCACGCGCTCGAGGGCAACCTCTGTCG
>CAYLJD010000119.1:0-6492 GCA_964383875.1 uncultured Halobacteriales archaeon | reverse complement strand
CGGGCGACGTCCAGGCGAAGACGGCCCAGCTCCGCACCGAAGCCGAGGTCCTCGGCCAGTTTGCCACGTTCGGCGACGCGATCGTCGAGGCGATGGATCTCCTCCGCGAGGCACGTGGCGAGAATTACCGAACGGCGATCGAACTGGCCCGGGAGGCCGAGAGCACCTGCCAAACGGTCGAGACGGACGCGGGTGAACTCGACGTGCCGGATTCGCTCGCCGACGAGCGGGCTGACCTCACAACGCTGGCCGGCGACTGGCGCGACCACGCCGCGGACAAGGTCGAGGACTACCAGGACGCGCTCGACGACTGACTCGCGGGCCACAGTTTGGATCGAGTTCGGACAACACGTATCCCCCGCCTCCGCGAATGGCGGCCCATGTCCGTAACCAGACGCCGGGTTCTGCTGGTCGCCGCTGGCACCACCGCCGCACTCGCCGGCTGCACGAACGGGGATGGTGGCGACGGCCAGCCAGCAGCCGACGACACTGACGGCGTGGTGACGATGGCGAATACGGCTTTCGAGCCAGTCCGCACGGCGGTGGACACCGGAACGACCGTCGAGTGGGTCAACGAGGACGATTTCGACCACGACGTCACGGCGACACAGTTCCACGACGCGGCCGCCGACTGGGACGTCGACGCGGACGTCCCCGCGGGCGAGCGCGTCACCCACACCTTCGAGGAGTCGGGCGTCTACCAGTTTTACTGCTCGGTCCACGGCGAGGGATCGATGTGTGGCGCCGTCCTGGTCGGCGACGCGTCACTCGACGCCGCCATGCCCTGCGAGGACAGCAGTGGTGGGGGTGGCGGTGGCGGCGGGATGTACTGACGATCCGGACTGGAAATCCAGCGAGCGGTCGGACACCGACCGCGAGCCAGCGGAGTCGTCGGTCGCTATCCCTCGCCAATGGCCTCGGTCAAGGCCTGGCGGAGTCGCCGAGCGTCATCAGTCCCGAGTTCGGCCCGGACGGCCCGGTCGGGGGCCGCCGCGTGTGTCGCGGTCTGGGTCAGGACGAGCCGATCACCCAGCCGACCGAGTTCGAGCTCCACGTCGGTCTGGACGTGTGACTCCCCGTCGATGTACTCGCCGTCGAGCGCCGCGAGTTCGAACGCCCCGATTGGCATATGGGTCGTTTCGGCGGTCGTCACATAATCGCCCGGCAACCGGAGCGAAAGTGAACCGGCGCGGTGGTGGTCAGAACTGGGCGAGGTCCGACTGCCGTCGGTGTCGACCGGGGGGTTCGGGGTCCCACGGACTCGCCGCGGCCCGAAGCGCGTCGGTGTCCACCGCCGGCGGCGACGCGGACTGGTGGCCGGCACAGTCGGGGCCGCAGTCCCTGGCGGCCTGCACCGCACGACCGGCCCAAGGACAGTGGGGAATCCCGTCCGCATCGGGTGACGCGCGATCGCACGCCGGGTACGCGAAGGATCGCCAGCCCTTCCCGTAGACGCGTTCGGCCAGCCGCCGGCGGTGGGTTGCCGCCTCGCCGGCCGTGACGACGCGAATGTCCGTCCGAGCCGCGCCACGGTCGATGATCTCGACGCCGGGCTCGTCGGGCGACAGCGGAGACGGCTCGCGGACGACGTCCAGCGTGCCCCGATCGGGATCGAACTGCCAGAGGCCGACGGCCTCGGGCACCCGGTTGCGGTGGGCCGCGGTGATGTGGCTCTCGGTCGCCAGTACGACCGCGTCGAGCACACCTACCGTCACGTCGGTCAGCAGCTGCGTCTCGAGGGCGCCCGGACGGCCGAGGTCTGGCTTGTTCTCGATCCCCACCAGACGGCCGAACCACTGGTCGGGATACCGGGCGACCTGGCGCACGTACGTCCGGCCGTTGCGCCGTTCACGCTCGAAGAACCCGATCTCGATGCTGCGGTCGACTGCGTCGCGAGCAGTCTTCGGATGGCAGTCGAAGGCGTCCTTCCAGTAGCACGCTCGCCCCGGGCCGACGTCGCTCTCGATGGCCGCGGCCGGGATTTGCGACGGCGTGATGGCCGCCCGCTCGGCGAACGCCGGCCCCGGCTCGACGAGCACGACATCCATCACGCGTCGCCCGTGCACACCCGTCCCGAGCTGCCGGCCGACGAGTCGGTCGTCGCCCTCGAGGTGGGCACACAGCGCCAGTTCGAACCCGAACTCCCGCACGACGGGAGGGTTGGCGGGGTCAGGCATAAGGGTCCCGGGGTCGCGGCCGTTACCACTCTCCCGACCGAATTCGGTCATGCCAGAACAGCCGAACACCAACCCCACTCCGCCGAGCGCCGGGGGCAGGTTTTTGGCCACTGCCAGTCGTGTGCCGGGGCATGGAGGACCCACACCGATGGTAGACGCGACGATCGACGTCATCCACCGTGGCGACCTGCGTGCCGACCGCAACTACGCCGTCGAGGCCGACACCGTGGCCAAACGGAGCGAGCCGAACCCGGATCTCTCGATGACGGCCGACCCGATCTACAATCTCGTCATCGACCACCCGGAGGCGACGATCCTGTGGGACACCGGCGCCCACGAGGCGGCCGCCGACGGGCACTGGCCGCCCTGGCTGTTCGACGCCTTTGCGCTCGAGGACGCCGCCGAACACGACCTCGAGAGCGACCTCGCGGCGGCCGGCTGGGCGATCGAAGACATCGATGCCGTGATCCAGACGCACCTCCACATGGACCACGCGGGTGGCCTCCACCATTTCGCCGACACCGACGTTCCGGTCTTCGTCCACGAAGCGGAACTGAAGTACGCCTACTACAGCATCGCGACGGGCCATGGCAGCGCGGGCTACCTCCGTGGCGACTTCGACCACGACCTCAACTGGGCGGTCGTCCATCTCGAGCGCGAGGAACGATTCACGGACGTCGAGCTGCTGCATCTCCCCGGACACACGCCCGGTGTCCTGGGACTCCTCGTCCACCTCCCCACCGAGACGGTACTCTTTACGAGCGACCTGATCGACGTCGACGAGAACTACCGCGACGAACGGCCGCTGGGCGCTGGGTTGATGTGGAACCACCAGGCCTGGCACGAGAGCGTCCGGCGAGTCAAAGACCTCGAACGACGCCACGACGCGACCGTCATCTACGGGCACGACGCCGAGCAGTTCGACGAGATTCGTGACGGCTGGGGGTAAGTGCCAGTCTCAGTCCTGACCGTGACCGCGTTATCGGTTCGTGGGATTGCGGGCGTGGGTATACGTTCCCGTCTCCCCGACAGTGTCCCATGTCACCTCCCACCGATCAGGCCCCGATCGAGGCCGAACTCACCAGCGTCTGTCGGACGGCCATCGGCGACTCGGTCCGCAGCATCACCTACTTCACGGGGGACGCAGTCGACCAAGTCTACCTCCGGGACGACCTCGACCACGACGCCGACGTCGGGGCCTTCGCCGAGAACGAGCGGCTCGGGTTCGTCTCCCAGCAAACGTACGATGACACCGAACTCGGCCGGTACCGGTTCACGATCCGCGTCTTCGAGTGGGGCTATCTCGTCCGAACGATCGTCGACGACCACGGCGTCTTCGTCACGACCGATCCGCTCCCCATGGCGGAGTTCAAGGAGGTCGAGTCGGCGGTTCACTCGGTCCTCAAGGGATTGTCGTCCTGACGGCCGAGAGCACTACGACAACCGATCAGAGCGTTCTAGCCGCCTGGGCCTGTGTCGACCGTCGGTCGAGTTGCTCGGTCCGGTGCTCGACCGCCCGTTCGAGATCGTCCGGGAGCCCGTCCCGGGCGTCAGCCAGACGGGCAGTGAGTCGACCGAGCCGTTCGCGAACGGTGACGAGACTCCGGTCGGCCCGCTCCTGGTCGCCAGCCGCCGCCCGATCGGCCGCTCGCTGGGCCGCCTCGGCGACGGCCTCGAGTGCACGGGCGAGCCCGTTCACGGCGTTCGCCGCACCGTCGGTGTTCCCTGTCGAGCCAGTTCCGGGACTGCCACCAGCTCCCACGGCCGCCACCGCCGCCGCAGTCTCGGCTGCCACCGCCGCGGTGTACGTCGCGAGAGACCCTTTCCCCGTCCGGGGCTCGTCAATCCTGAGCCGGGTTTCGTCGGTGGGATTGAGTCGAAAGGCACCGATCTCGTCCTCGCTGTCCCTGACTTCCGCGGTGAATGCGCCGCCGCGGTGGACGTACACGGCATCGGGACCGGCGAGTGGCGCATCGTACAGCCGACCGGCGAAGTCGTCTTCGACGGCGAGACTCCGGAGGTCGTCGTCAGTGCCATCGGCATCGACTTCCAGCTTCGTCGCCTGTTCGCGGGCGACGACCGGAACTTCGCCGTCGACACCGGCGACCGTCGGGCGCGTCGATTCATCCGCGACCTCGACAGTCTCGCTGTGGGGTTCGACACCAGCCCCGTTCACCGTGAAACGATGGTCACCCGCGGGGACGCCTTGCACCACTGCCAGGCCGCCGGACGTCGGGACTGCCTCGGCCGCACTCTCCACCAGCACCACGGACTCGACCGACGTGGGCTCGGTCGTCAGTCCCTCGTCCGCTGGCGCCTCGTCCGCCGTGACTGCCTCTGTGACGCCGGCGACGATCGTGTTGACCGGCGCCGGATCGCCGATCGCGTCGTACCGATCGGCCAGTGCCTGCCGGTGATTCGGATCCGAGATGTCGGCTGCCGGCCGCTCGTACCGGGACTGCTGCCACGGGACGCCCGTGGTCGTGATGTGGCTGGCCACGAGGTTCTCCGCGAACGCCGGTATCGCGAACTCAAAACCGAGTTGCGGGCCCGTGAAGTCCGCGATGTGTTCAAGCTCTCTCGAGGGAACGAGGTCGTACGCGACACTGGCGTCAGTGTCGTGCTCCCGATACGCGAAGACGAGCCCGGTCTCTCGTTCGCGGAGTGTGTCTGGTGGCGAGAGGAGATCGGCGAACGCGCTGACAGTCAACTCCTCCGGAAGCAGGTCGGATCGGTCGACAGCGGCGAGGCGATCGTCTTCGTAGACCGGCGCCCCGTCGAGTTCGGGGACAATGTACGGGAGTCGCCACCCCTCTCCCCGCGGGAGTCCGTACGCAACCGGGATGTTGGCGAAGGTCGGGATGCCGTCGATGGGGCTGTTGGTGATGTCCGCGAGCGTGTCTGAGAGCGGAAGACGCTGGAATCGGTCCGCATCGGCGTTGAGTGACAGCGCACTCGAGTGAGACCCGAGTTCGGACAGAATCCGCGGACGCTGGCCCGGCTCAGGATCGAGAAACTCGTTGTTCGGGACGCTCCCGGAGTGGGAACTGGCGACGTACAGCTGTGGCTCGCCGGAATCCGTATCGACGAACACGTGGAGCACCTCCCAGTCGTGCCAGTGGAAGTTCGTCGTGAACTGGTCGAACGCCGCGTAGTACCAGAACTGGACGACCGCCAGCGGCGAATCGTCGTACCGGACGGCGTGGTAGAACAGCGTCGGTGCCGGCGGCCCATCGGATTCCTTCGACTCCGTCGTGTATTCCTGGAGTGCCGCGAAGCCGTCGACCACGGTCGTGCCGTCCTGCTCGCGTTCGTATGGTCGTGGATCGGTCGGGAACCATTGCTCTGCAGTATCGAAATACAGTGTCGGCGCGAACTGCGCCGCGAGGTCGCGAGCGCGGTCCTCCGGCAGGGTGGTCGTCTCACTGTCCGCCTCTCGCTGGAAGAACGAGCACCCCGACACCGCCGAGGCTCCAGCGAGCGACCCGGCTGACGCAAGAAACGTGCGACGGTCGATCGGTGGACCGTCACCAGTCCCCGAAGGGTCAGTGGTGGTGTGCCCCCGATCGACCGGCGTGCAATCCTGCGAATATGACGGGAGTTGCATCTACGCGCCCGGGATGCCGAAGGCACCGAGGCCGAGCCCGAGGACCGAGTTCACGACGAGGAGGACGAGCAGGGCCGCGATCCACGCGATGACGCCGAGTATCGCAGCCTTCACCCAGCCGCCCGGATACCGCCAATTGATGACGCCGACCCAGACGACAAGCGCCACGATGGGGCCGATCAGGGGGATCCACACCGTCAGTGCCCACGCGATCGCTCCGAGGAGTGCCGTGACGACGGCGTGGCTGTAGTCATCGACGTCGACGACGAACAGGGCGCTGAGGTAGATCGCGAGCCCCCCGATGAACAGTGCGATGACGAACGCGACGATCGAACCGACGTATGGGATAGCCATAATGTCTCTTTCAGGGACGTGCTGTCGTCGGGCCGTGTCTTCGGCCGGCGACGGGGTGACTCTTGACCATGGTCAGCCATGCCGGTTATTCTCAGGCCACTCGTGCTGCCGCATTCTCCCAGCCCCCCTGTCCGATGGATGGAAGACAGTTACAGGACTTTCGACCGTTCCCTCCCGTCCGTACCGCCTCTCCATTCGGGTCGTCTCAGTGCCCCCAACTCACCGCAAAAGCCAGTGGGTTCGGGCGGGACAGCGGCGAACCTGATCGGTTCCCTTCGGCACGGATTTCGGCGGGCTCACGTTCTCAGTCCGGGGCTCGTGAGAGCCCATGACTCAGAACACCGACAATCTCGA
>CAYLJD010000118.1:0-6510 GCA_964383875.1 uncultured Halobacteriales archaeon | reverse complement strand
CGGAAATCGGGGCGAGCGCGATCAACAACGCGAGGACCCCGACGATCTCGAGGATGCCGAGGAGAAACGTCAGCACGATCCCGGCGATCCACAGGGCTGCGCCGACTGTGAGGCCGATTTGCCAGTCAATGCCCGTCGGTTGGCTGGTTGCCATGTGCAGCCACAGGCATCTCTTCTATATAATGATGTGTTCTATTTCGAGACATCCTCCGGAGATATTCAAGCCGTGGGTCAATACTTCCGATAGTTCAGGATTCGAGGCGACTGTCCAGGATATCACCTGAGTCTCTTGTTATCGTTGGAGGGAGTCGGCGCTACGTATCGTCGGCTGTTTGCGTGACTACTCCTACACAATAGGCGAACTACCCGAAGCGATCGGTACAGCCAAAGTCGGACGTCAGCCATTGCGGGTGATCTCGAGGACGCGCATCTCGTGGAAGGCACCGACGGGGAGGAGGCGCCCCATCGATACAAGTCGACGCTGGTTGCCGAACTTGTAGAAGGTCGGGCAAGAACCCACGGCTTTTGGGGGGTTTCTGTCGGCACTGTGATGCCGACGGGTGTCGTGGAAATCTGGCGGCACAGCCTGGGACCCGGGTGGCCATCAGCGAGCCGTGTTCGGGGCCCGAACCAGCCGGTCGATCGACAGGAGCACGCCGAGAAGGACACCGACACCCATGATCCAAGCGCCGTGGGAGACGTCCATACCGATCTCGAGTGCGGCAAATACGACGAGCCCGCCGTTCGCCACCCACAGCGCGGCGGGTTCGGCCCAGGACCACCGGTCTTCGACGCTCGCCGTCCGGGCGGTCATGAGCCCGAGGATGAGATTGGTGAAGACGCCGACGAACACGACGTGCGCATAGATCGTGATCCACCACGGTGGACCGCCGAGCGCCACGCGAAGCGGCCACAAGACGACCGCGACAGCCACCCAACCCGTGGCGAACGTGGCCCATGCATCCCCACCGCGTCCAACGGAGGCGCGCTCGAGCACCGTTGGCCCGATTCGTGCGAAGAACACCAGGCCGAAGAGCACGATGCCGACGAGGACGCCGAGGTTGGCAATCGCACCGATCGTCTGCATTCCGGCACCCGCGAGCGCGAGCACGACAATCAGCGGGCCGAGCACGCCGAGCGCCACCCCGAGCGCGATTTGGAGGAGGCCGCCAGCCGAGACGGAATCGCCATCGCCGTCAGTGAGGAGCCACTCGATGAACCCGGTTGCAGCGAGCAGAAGGTAGCCCTCGATCGCGATGACGTGTCCGATAACGGTGAGCTCCGGGGGGAGCGGGATGAGACCCGCCCCGCCCATGGCGACGAGCCCACCCATGGTCGTCGCGAGGCCGGCGGCGACGAGTGCGGCGGCCACGAGCCAGTGTGCCGTCGTCGTGATAGCCTGCCCGCGGAGGGCGACGAAGATGATGACCGCCGCGGCCCAGATGACCAGTGCGGCGATCGGGCCGGTGACGCCGAGCAACAAACGCATATCGCCGCCTTGGGCGAACGCAAGCCCGAAACTCACGATCGCAGCCAGGAACGCGAGGATGGCGAGCCACACCAGCCACCTGAATCGGGTGGCGGCTGACTCGGCGATGTCGCGGTCCCCGGTACCGAGCCAGATTGCCCCCGCGATGACCGAGAGGGTGATCCAGCCGAGGGTACCCGAGTGCAGGTGGACGAGCACCTGCCACCGCGGCAGCGCACCGGACGTCAAGGCGTTGAGGAACCCCAGGCCGATCGTCACGAGAAAGATCAGCGCCGAGGCGAGGAACGCCACGCGCGTCGATCTCCGGACGGACTCGTTCGCGATTCGGACGGTGTCACGCATGGTTCGCTTCCCCCGAAAGGGCTCGTTCGTCCCCGATACGAGTTGATCCACCGGTGTGTCTTGATCCGTCCATATGCGAACATCTTCGGACATTTATTTAAAATTACTTGCCGATTGCGGGACATCGTCTTCCACAGCGTCTCGACAGCGAGATCGCGTCGATCGCGTCGACCCGGACGACTCGCGCTAGTCCCTGCGGGGGGGGTTGACTGCCCTCGATTCTGGATGGCGGCTCCTCGGGCTGGAGTCGCGTCATCGCTGCACTACTGATCGCCCCAAGGATTTCCCATGCGGGGCGCGGACCGTCCATATGGACGCCACAGACTACGCAGCGCTTTTCGTTCTAGACGTGTTCGCGACCGTGGTCGGAATTTTCCTGTATCTCGCTATCGGGGGCTCTTTCTGACACGAGTGACATGGCCATCCGAAAACGGGAGCAGACGACATCGCTTGGAACCACTCGGTGAATCGGCCCCATCACCGCAGCGGTGACTCGGAGCGTTCCGGCCGCGAGGCCAGCTCCAGGTCGACGGAGCGTTCCTCGCCGTTCCGGAGCACTGCCAGCGTGACGGTTTGGCCCGGCCGGGTGTGCAACGCCAGGTAACTCGCCAGGTCCTCGAACGAACTCATCGGTTCACCGTCGACCGAGAGGATGACGTCGCCGCCGACCGGCACGCGGGAGCCGTCAACGATCTCCGCCCGGCTCTCCTGCAGGACGCCGTCAGCCGGGCCGTTCCGGACAGTTTGGACCACGAGCAGCCCACGCGGCTCGGCGAGATCGTTCGCCCGGGCGACCGTCGGCGTCACGTTGTCGAGCGAGACACCCATGTAGGCGTGGTTGTACTCGCCGGAATCGATGAGGGACGGCACGACCCGCTGTGTCAGTGCCGGTGAGATTCCGAACGCGATGTTGTCGCCACGCTTGGAATTGACGACACCAACCACACGCCGGTCCACCGACATCAGCGGCCCGCCGCTGTTGCCGGGGTTGACGGCCGCGTCGGTCTGAATCGCGTCGGGGATGCGGTAGCCGCTCGGCGCCGGAATCAGCCGATCCGTCCCGCTGACGATGCCGTTAGTCATCGATCCGTTCAGGTTGTATGGGTTGCCGATGGCGAGGACCTCCTGGCCGATCACCGGCGGCTGCTCGGTGAACGGGAGTGCGGACGCCGGTTCCGGGACGTCATCCACCCGAACGACGGCGAGATCGCTGTGGAGATCGGCACCCCGAACCGAGCCCTCGCTCCACGTGCCCTCGTTGAACCGCACCTGGACGGACGACGCCCTGCCGACCACGTGGGCGTTCGTGACGGCGTGGGCGTCGTCGTACATGAACCCCGTTCCCTGCCCCGAGTCGGTCTGGACCAACACCACCGACTGGATCGTGTCTCGGTAGACCTGCGTGTAGACGCTCCCCTCGGGCGTCGCCTCCGGCCTCGAACCTGGGGTCTGCGTCTCGGTCGGGGTTTGGGCGTTCGAGGCGGCACAACCGGCGAGGCCGGCCGTGAGTCCACCGCCGGCGAGCTTGAGAAAGCGGCGCCGTGTGGATTTCTCTGGTGGCATTTGCAGCGGACCATTTGGGTTCGACGAGAAAGTCGCTTGTGCCGCCGCGGTCGAGTGGGTCGCCTCGAGTTCGCTTCTCGAGGGGATCGACGCTCACATGCTGCCGCTGGAGACCCACCCTCTGGATCGGCAGCAGCCGGTACCACGGGAAGTCATCGTCGGCGAACTCTCCATAGCGGTCCGCGGGGATGGAGATCACGCTCCTCGGATGAGCTGGGTTGCCCCCAGCGTCTCGGCGACGACCCACGCGACGAACAGCGCGTAGGCGGTCAGCAGCGTGTAGGCCTCGAGGCCGCTGATCGAGAGCTCCGTCCGGAGGAACGTGAACAAGAGGACGGTCGCCAGCGTGAGGACGCCGAGCATGGGGATCGCGACGGCGAAGTCGACGGTCGCACTCCCGACGAGCAGGACACCGATGGGGATGGCGACGAGTAAGTCGAACGTATTCGACCCGAGGACGTTGCCGAGACTGGTGACACCACGATCGGCTCGGGCCGTGCGAACGCTGACGAGCGTATCAGGGAGGCTCGTCGCCGCGGCGATGATGGTCACGCCGGCGAGGAATTCGGGAATGCCGAAAGTGGCTCCCAGTGCCTCCACGCCGCCGACGAGTTGCTCGACGGCGACGAGGATGACGAGCAAGCCGGCAGCCAGCCGGAGCCACTCCCGGCCGACGGCGATGTGATCCGGGGGTTCCGGCGCGCTGTGGTCGCTGACGTCCTGCCACTGGATGAAGACGTAGAGGCCGTACAGTAGCAGGGGAATCAGTGCGAGGGGCCTGGTGACCCGGCCGGCCAGGCCGGCCCCGGCCACCGGGACGTAAATGACGGCGAGGGCGAACGTGACGACCACGGCAGAGACGGCGATCATGTAGAACTGGGCCTCTTTGTAGACGATGGTGCGGTTTGTCTCCAGGGGGCCGTCCGTGGCCAGGCCGGACAGGGCCGGAATCACGAGAATGTTGAAGATCGCGGAGCCGACGATCGCGCCCACACCCATGTTGAATGAACCTGCTAACGCCGTGAAAACGACACTCGCGAGTTCGGGAAAGCTCGAGCCGACGGCCACGACGATCGAGCCCTGGACGACGGCCGGCAGGCCGTAGTACGCCGAGAGGTGCTCGGCTGCGGTCTCGAGCCAGCCGCTCCCGACCCAGATGAACCCCGTCGCGACGAGGATGACCAGGCCGTTGAACAGTGGGGAGTTCGGGAGGAGGCCGCCGAGCGCCATTGGTTCGAGTCAGTGCAGTCGAGTGGAAAACTGTGCTCATTCGGCACGCGAGCGGGCGGAGGCCGCACTGAGGCTCCCCCATGGCCAGAACCGGGCGACGAACAACCCGGGAAAGCACACCGGAACGGCTGGGCTAGAGAGAAACCTGCGGGGACAGGCTTGCCGCCGATCCCCGGCGGCACAGTTTTGCGTGTTGGTACACGTCCAATACGCATGACCAGGGACATCCCACTCTCCGACGAGGTCTACCGGAAGCTCAAACGAGAGACGGGTGATCGACGTTTCAGTGAAGTCATCGAAGCGAGCCTGGGAATCCACCGCAGTCTCGCCGAAGTTACCGGTGAGGGTATATTCGACGTCGAGACTCACGAGGAGGTCAAAACGGTCAGCAGACGACTGAGCGGCGGCACGCTCGAGCGAGTCGACGATGAATCGCTCTGACACGGGGGTGCGAATCGGCCCCGATCGCGGGGGTATCGATGCGAAGATTGCGGGAAGGCCGACACGCCAGTAGCACCAACTCCATCACAGATCTTCGATGGGGGGTCGACACCACAGACGGACGGCGCTGCAGCCACGCCTTCAGCCGTCGGGGGATGTCACGTCGCCAAGGTTCAGTCGAAAGTCCGCTGCGAGCCAACCCAGATGGTGAGACACCGATCCGCCGCCGTGGCCCGCCCTACTGCGTTCGCCGCAGGAACGCCGCCACCGCGACGAGAGCGAACACGGCGACGGCGAGCCCGAAGCCGGGCCCGTTCGCCGAGGTCGTCGTCGGCGTCGGTTCGGGGTCCGGCTCCGGCGTCGGGCTCGGGTCGCTCCCCTGGGCCATCGTCGTCTCCGGTGGCGTTTGCGTCGGCGTCGGAGTTGGCGCCTCGTAGAACACGTCGATGCCGGTCACCGTCCCCGTCCGCTGTTCCCCATCGCCGAGCCAGAGGAGGTCGTTTCGCGTGTCGAGATCACCCGTGTAGATGGTGTCCGGGTGTTCGTACACCGCGGCGACCTCGCCCGCCTCGACGTCGTAGAACTTGACCGTGTTGTCGAACCCCATCGATGCGATGACGTCCTGGTCGGCGAGGTACTCCACCGCGGAGACGGAGAAGAGATGCTCGCGGTACTCCGCGAGCGTTTCCCCGGTCGCGATATCGAACATGGCGACGACGTCGCCGTCGTCGGCGCCGGTGCCGACGACGAGTTCGCCGTTCTCGGTCAGGTGGACGGCGCCAACTTGGCCGACGTCGTCGGGCAGCGTCGGCTCGAACACGACGTCTCCGGCGTCAGCGTCGTAGACGGCGGCTTCGTCCGTCCAGGTGGTCCCCGTCGCCACGTAGTCGCCGCGGACGGCGATGTCCTCGATCGCGCCCGAGTGGGGTGAGTAGGTCTGATACTCCGACCCATCGGCGGCGTCGTAGCCGTGGACGGTCCCGTTCCCGGCCACCCACACCACCTCACGGGTGGCGTCGAAGGCGATCGCCGGTGGATGGACCGGGAGCGTCGCCAGTTCCGTCAGATTCCCCGCCTCGACGTCGAATTGGTAGAGCCTGTCTGCGGCGGCGATATAGACGGCGCCGTCACCGATCGTCAGCGCGTGGCCGGCGTCGAAGGAGGTGATCGGTGCCGGGTTTTCGTCCTGTGGGCCGTACGCGACGAACGTGCCGTCCTGGTCGAGCGAGAACACGATGTCGAACTCCGAGTCGTACTCGACGTCGACGAGCGTGTTGGTGTGGTCATCGTACTCGTGGACGACATCGAGGGAGGGGCTGTAGGCACCGACGACGCCGACCATGCCGCCGACGACGAGGCAGGCCAGGACGAGTGTGCGAAGGGTTGGAGCCATGTTGTTGTCGGCGTTTAATGTAACTTACATAAAGGCTGGTGTGAAATCGGTG
>CAYLJD010000117.1:0-6517 GCA_964383875.1 uncultured Halobacteriales archaeon | reverse complement strand
CTTGCCCTCGTTCATGATCCGCTTGAACGTCCGGTCGACGGACTTGCGGTGGCCGTACATGCCCAGGTCCTCGGGGAACTCGACGAAGTCGAGCCGCTCGGCCGTCCCGGAGTACTTCTCCATCGACCGGCCGAGCAGGACCGGCTGGCGGCCGATGTCCTTGGCGAACTCGACGAGGCTCTTCACCCGGGCGATGTGGCTCGAGAACGTCGTCGCGACGATGCCGCCGTCGTAGTCCTCCAGACTGTACATGACATCCTTGAGGTGGCGCCGGGCAACGGATTCGCTGGGCGTGCGGCCCTTGTTCCCGGCGTTCGTGCAGTCCTCGATGTAACAGAGAACGCCCTCGCCCTCGCGGGCGATTTGCCGAAACCGGTCCATGTCGATGGGGTCGCCGATCACCGGCGTGTGGTCCATCCGCTTGTCCAGGCCGTAGACGATCGACCCCTCCGGAGTATGCAGGACCGGGTTGATGGCGTCGATGATCGAATGGGTGACGTTGACGAACTCGAGTTCGTTGTGGTCCCCGATGCGTGTCGTCTCACCGGCTTCCATCTTGATGAGGTCGTTCTGGACGCCGAACTTCTCCTCGCTTTGGATCTGCTGTTTGACCAGCTCGATCGTGAAAGGCGTCGCCATGATCGGTGCATCGTACCGGTGAGCGAGCTTCGAGATGGCGCCGATGTGGTCGAGGTGACCGTGGGTGGGCACGATAGCCTTGACGTCCCCCTCGAGATCCGACATGACGCGGTCGTCTGGGATCGCGCCCATGTCGATGAGATCAAGCGAGTGCATCCGCTCGGTCTCGACGTTGTCGTGGATCAGTACCTTCGAGAGGTTCAAGCCCATGTCGAAGACGACCACGTCCTCGCCTGCCCGGACCGCGGTCATCTGTCGGCCGACCTCTTCGTAGCCGCCGATAGTTGCGATTTCGATCTCCATGTGCATCATCCGAGGAAGCCGATCCACCCGCGAACCCCGGCTGACGCGCCGTGTGCGCCGGGAAACACGCGCAACTGTGGCCGGCAGGCCAACCGGGTGTGCCCGTAGCCCGCCGCGTCGGTGTCTCCCTCCGCCCCCAGACGGGAGCGGGCCGGCCGCCGTCCGCAGGCCGGAACGGCCGAACGCTCGGTTGTGGCTGTCTTCTCGGGCGATCGATAAAAAGCGTCCGACTCGTGACCGGCTTACTCCGAGCGCTCGCTCAGGGGGTCACCAGCCCCGTCCTGACCGGGGAGCCCTCCATCGTCGCCCGCACCGGCCTCGTTGCCGAACGCGATCTCGGATGGCGAGGGTTCAGGTGGCTGTTCGTCGTGGTGGTCTGAACCCTGTCCCGTCTCGCCGGTACCGCGATCCGATATCGCCGCCGAACCGGCGGATGGCCGCTCGGTCGGTTGGGTGTCCAACTCTGCGCTCGGTTCATCAATCACGTCACCCGTGCCGGTCGCCACGGCGTCTGCGAGAAGCTTGTAGACGGATCCGAGCCAGCCCACCGCGAGGACCGAGAGACCGAGAAACAGGAGTAGCCCACCCGCGACGCCGGGGGCCACGGCCGCCTCGCCGGGACCGCGCCAGGCCCGGAATTCCGGCCAGAGCAGTGTCGCACCGAGGCCCACACCCACCGCACCGGGGACGAACGTGGCCAGTACGTACCCGTAAAGTCGGAGCGCGTACTGGGTGCTCTCGGCGAATCCGACAGTTGTCATGGTCGTGTCGGTGAGGGTGCGAACCAAGTAGCTTTCGGGTAGTGACGGTCGGCACGGCACTGTTTGGAGTCATCGGTCGTCGGATACGTCGCCACCTCGGCCCGCCGTGTCACCCCGAATCTCGGTGCCCGGAGATTCGCCCGCGAGGAAATCGGCCAGATCGTCGAGGTCGAAGACGTGCGACCGCGTTCGGAGTGCGAGCAGCGACTTTACCTTCCCCGCCATCCCGCCCGTGACGTCCGTCGCTTCGCTCCCCCCTAACTCGTCGGTCACGTCGGTCTCGGAGGTTACCGTGGGGACGACCGACCCGGCACTGTCGAGAACGCCAGGGACGATCGAGCAGACCCCGACGCGGTCGGCGTCAAGCGACGCCGAGAGGGAGACCACGATTTCGTCGCCGCTGAGGATGGTCGCGCCTGCCCCGGCGTGTGGGACGACGTCACCGTGGAGGACGGGTACGAACCCCTCATCGAGGAGTGTCCGGATCCCACCCGGGGGCAGAGTCAAATCTCCATCTGCATCGCGGTGGGCAAGCGAAAATGGATGGATGGGGACCGCGTCGATACCGGCGGCCTGGAGCGCGGCGACGACCGTATCATTTAATTGCCGCATCGCGCCGTGCACGTCGGAGACCGCGGCAACGTCGTGTGTGCCAGTATCCACGCTGACCCCGTGGGCGTCGGCGTGGTGATGACCGAAACTCCCGCCGCCGTGGACGACGACGAGGTCGTCTGGCGGGTTCTCGCCGAGGTCGGTCGCGGCCCGTTCGAGTGCGGGCTGGTCCACCGTCTCCGGCTCGGCCTTGACCGTCACCACGCTCCCGCCGAGCTTGAGGACGGTGACCATTCAGGCCTCCCTGACGCCGTCCCTGTCCAGGGCCGCACGGAACGCCTCCTTGCAGCCGGGGGTGTACTCGAGAGCGGTCTCGGTCTCCTCGGTCTCGTCAAGGGCGACGATACAGCCGCCGCCGCCGGCACCCGTCAGTTTAGCGCCCAGCGCACCGGCGTCCCGCGCGGCCCAGACCATTGCGTCGAGCGAGCGCGACGAGACGCCGAGCGCGGTCAGCAGGCCGTGATTGAAGTCCATGAGCCGGCCCAGTTCGGCCACGTCGCCCGCTTCGAGCGCCGTCTCGCCTCGTCGGACGAGATCGCCGATCGCGGCTACGGTGTCTCTCGCGAAGTTGTACTCCTCTCGGAGGGTTCGCACACCAGCTACGAGCCGTCCCGTGTCGCCTGCACCCCCATCGTAGCCGATGACGAAGGGTAGATCCGGTGCGGGGATCTGCCGGCAGTCGTCGCCCTCGACCCGGACTGCGCCGCCCATCGCACAACAGAAAGTGTCCGCCCGGGAGGCGTCGCCGTCCTGGACGGCGTACTCGACCTGATAGGCGCGGTCGGCGAGTTCGGCCTTATCGAGCTGCACGCCGAGTTCCCGTGTGGCCGCGTCGATGGCTGCCACCACGACGGCCGCGGAGGAGCCCAGTCCGCCGCCGAGCGGGATGTCGCTCTCGATGGTGATGTCGAAGCCGACGTCCGTGACGCCCGCAGCATCTCTCGCCTGGGCAACGGCCTCGTTCACGTAGCCGATGGCGGCATCCACGAGCGAGTCCGAGACGTCGACGTCCGGCCGTTCGGCGGCGTCGCCGTCGTATTCGACAGTGAAGCCGTCGAGAGTGAGATCGGCGGCGTGGACGCGCAGTCCGGACGCGCGCTCATCGGCCGTGACACGGGCCCGGCGCTCGATCGCACACGGCACCGCCGGCTCGCCATAAACGACCGCGTGCTCGCCGAAGAGGTAGACCTTCCCCGGCGCACTCGAGGTGACCATGAGGGGTCGTGGCTGCGCGAGCGCCCTTTAGTTACCGGTCAGAGATCGACGTCGGTTTCATGCTTGACGTAGTTGCCGAGGAAGCCCCCAAGCGCAGCGAGGCCAACGGTGTAGACGAGGCCGATCACGAGCGCCATGAGGAACGCAACAATCGCGAACGCACCGGAGAGACCGAACGCCTCGTGGGGTAGCAGTGTCCCCCCGACGGCGAAGAAGAAGACGCTGCCGAATAAAAACACGAACAGGAGCATCGGAACCAGCATAATGACACCCGCAAGCGCCCCCACGCGGAGCCCGCCCTCTCGGTCCCCGCCCTCGAGGTAACCTGCGACGCCACCCCCGAGCACCGTCGAGAACGGGACGAACGAGAGCACGATTCCCACCACGGCCCCGACCAGGGCGTTAACGAGGGTGTCTCCTTCCGCCATGGTGCTCGTCTCTCCCGGGGGGCGGTTGAATCTGTCGGCGGCCGTCGTCCATTCCGGCCGCTCGAGAGATCGGCCATCGTCGATTCGAGGGCCATCCACTACGCTCGCACACCGCAGAAGGACCGGTCCGGAGCAGGCAGGTGTGGTCGGAGATCGGCATCCCGTGCACGTGGGCATTCCCGATCAGTGTCCTGCAAACACGGTATTGCGGCCCGACGGGCCCCATCGCGAACCCCTTCGTTTCGTGTGCATCAGCCATAATTTTATGATGGTGGCGAGTGGGAACAGGACTCTGACATACAACCGATCTGACGACGCCCTCGGAGATGCGCGCCGGTTGGATTGGAGGGCTTGACCGTGCCCGACCGACACGGACCGGACCGGAACGCTCGGTTCCTCCTGGAAATCGAGGACGTGGCAAAGGCCGGCTTCGAGCGATGTCGCCTTCCAGAGTGGAGCACCGACGTGGTCGAGTATCGTGAAGGGAACGATCCTCCGACGCCGCGGAAGCTGGCTGGGCTCAACCGGTCCGGCCCACTCGTCCTCGAGGCCGGTCTGACGGACGATTCCATCGCCCTGTACGAATGGCATCACCAGTTGACGTCCACCCACGACTGACGTCCGTGGGATTCCTCCGTGGGCGATCCAGCCAGGTAACACTGGGGCAGCTCGACGACGCCTGGCAGACGGTTGCCGTGGTCGTCCTCGATGAGGAGGGCAGCGCCGGTCCACGATACGAGTTCGAACGGTGCTGGCCCCACGGTACGAACCCACTGACCTCGACGCAACCGGTGAGTGCGGTGTCATCGAGTCGCTCGAGGTCGTCACGGAGGGACTCCAACGTGTCGCGTGAGCCGCTCCGGCTGTGAGCCGCGCCGGCCCGTACCGGAGCCACCGGTTCATCGTCGAAGTCCATGGGCTCGAAGCGGCCGGCTTCGCGGAGGTCGAGGGGCTTGGGGTAACTGCTGGCGTGTTCGCCGACCAGGATGACGTGCCGGACGACCCGCCGAAAGACAAGCGGGGGGCGGGCCAGGCTCGGCGGCATATTCGGCGCTATCGCCGACGCGGCCGAACGGGCGACCGAGGCAGCGTCGGACGCCATCGAGCGGGCTAGCTGGATCGACACCGAACACTGGCCGGCCGTCGTCAACTGGACCGAACCGGGCACGTCGAACCCGCCGCCGCGGCAGCGACGCGCCGAGTTCCCCCTGCTGACGCTCCGCCGCGGCGTGACGGATTCGAGGGTCCTCGAAACCTGGATTGGGGAGTGGATCGCCGGGGCAAGCGAACAGCGTGGCGTCCGGATCATGTGGCTCGATAGCGAGGGCCGCGAGGCCCACGGCTGGGAGTGCCGTGGGGTCGTTCCGGTTCGGTGGTCCGGGCCGACGCTCCAGGCCGACCGCGAGAGTGTCGCGATGGAGTCGCTCGAACTCGCCCACGCCGGCATCACCCCAATGATGCTATCCGACGGTTTAACGGGCAGACCGGTCGGCCTTTCACTCAGATACCCGCCTCGGTGCTAGCGGCGGGGAACCGGAGCGTGATGCACGTGCCGCAGTCGCTGGCTTGGCGGACGTCGATCGTTCCGCCGTACGACTCGACGAGCGTCGCGACCAGCGAAAGGCCGCCGGTGTCCGAACCGGCCATCGGGGGAGTCTCCAGCCGCGCGGCGTGCTTGTCGGGGATCCCCGGTCCGTTGTCCTCCACCGTCAACCGAATCTTCCCGTCCTCCCGATCGACGCGGAGGGTCACCTCGGGCTCGGCGGCGTCAGTGTGTTCGACGGCGTTCTCGAGCAGGTTGTCGACGACTGAGCGGAGCCCGGCGTTCGCGGAAACCATCGCTCGGTCCGGAAACGCCGTCCGGACGGTTGCCGGGGTCGTGTCTTCGAGTTGCCTCGCTCTCGCCCGGGCCACCTCGACGAGGTCGATCGGCTCGAGGTCAGGTTCGCCCACCAGCGCGGCAGTGACGCCCCGAGTCGTCTCGATCCGCTCGACGGCGTCGTCGGTTTTGCGCGCGATCGACTCCGGCAGGTCGTCGTTAGATTCACCGGAAAGTAGTTCTGCGTAGCTCCGAATGGCGCTCAGATCGTTCCGGAGGTCGTGCCGGATCAGATCGTTCGTGAACGTCAGTGCGTCATTGACGCGCTCGGCGCGCCGGGCATCCGCCCGTGCCTGGACGGCGTAGTACCCGGCGACAAGGCCGGCGATCGCCCCCGCCTCCACCGCGATCAGGAGCGGGAACACCGGCTCGGCTACGGTCCGCCCCTCCATCACCCGGACGAGCATCGTCGTGGCCATGACCAGACCCGCGAGCACGCCACCGGCGAAACACCAGATCACGACACCGTGACGATCCGTCCCGTCGAGGTCAGCACGGGATAGCCGCACGCCGCCGTAGGCCAGACCGAGGGCGGGCACGCCGTCGACCACCAAGGCGACCGCCGGGCCTAGCGTCGAACCGATCTCCATGAGCTCCAGCCCGTGGTGCGCGAGGGCGACGATGGAGAGCGCGATCCCCATCGCGACGACGAGCGATGACGACCGCCCCGACCACGGGAG
>CAYLJD010000116.1:0-6523 GCA_964383875.1 uncultured Halobacteriales archaeon | reverse complement strand
TTACTATCAGGACAAAGTGGCCCAAAAACACCAACTAATAATTGCTTAGTTCGCATATGTAGTGTGCGGTCAATTCAGCTATTCTTGCTGGGAATCATCAGCCTAGAATCGTTCAGTATGGGCAGATAGGTAACAATCACCACAGGAAAGAGTGTTATCGAATAGAACTCATAAGTGGTAATCCAGGGAAATATTACAGTTATTCGTCTTCTCGTGGAGCAATACGGATGTAATCTGCCGTTATACCCTCATCTGAGGATACAGATTCATGCGAGACTGGCTGGCCGGGGGTCCCGAGATCTCTAATTGGCTCGGAAAGGACGGTGATTCGATATCCGGCTTCGGAGAAGACGTCGGATGATGGATTGACGTGCAGCAAGACGTTTCGCTGGTCATCTCTCTGTTGTAGGTCGGCGGTAATGCCGATATTTGATCCCGTAGACCGGGTTACAGGATAGTTCTCGCCTTGCGATGACGTTTGGCTGGGAGTGCGGCTGGCCTCGCCCTCGGATGCTTCAACGGGAATCTCGGTGAGTTGTTCTGCTTCTCCACTTTCTAACTGGGCCACGCCGTCTAAGTCTCGGTCGTCCGGGACGCTGGCCGTTGAGGAACACCAGTAGGCGAGGCTAACGTGCTCGTCTCGGTCGTTACGGGCGTAGAGAGGGATACGATTTGGGAGGCTGGAGCCACGTACGAGCCCCGAACACCCGGCAAGACTTCCGATGACAGCAAGCCCGGAAGCCCTGAGAACATCCCGCCGACGAGGTTTCTCCATAAAAGGGCTAATCATTAAGACCTGAAACATCTTATGAGAGTCTATAAAAGGCGATCACTACGCTGCGTGTAGTTGTCAGCAGTTCCTGCAACAAGACTGCTGAACTCATTCTCTGTATCGGTCACACCGATTCTGACATGGATAAGATAGGTTCATCAAACTCATGAGAGATACACAGCGCAAGTCGGTCACAGCAATAAAGCCAGATTCTGGGAGTTTCAACAGAGATATCCTAGTGGTCTGTCAAATCCTAGGTGCCAGGCTCGAAGCCCTCAAAGTCGTATAGGGTTGTCCCGTCCGTCGCATGCTTCTTCCTTAATTCAGTTACTAGCTCATCCTTTTTCTCCCTCAACGCCTTATTGTAGTCATCCTCCATCCGGGCAATGGCCATTTTCTCCATCAACTCGCCAACCAACTTCTCCTGATTTTTCGTGGCTCTGGAAACTACGCGGTACTCGTTTTCGAATTCATTCCCGTGGTCGTCCTCAATCGCGATGACTCCCACCTCCTGTCCGTACTTGATGTATCGCTTGAACAGTGTCCGCTTCTCTTCTTCGAGATAATTATAGAGGTCGATATCCCATTCGAAGAGGCGCTTCCAGTTTGTGTAGGTGAAGGAACCATCCTCGGACTTCCGTTGAAACCGGTTCACCAACGCGATGGACATATGCTTCAACTTCAGGTACCGGGACGAAGTGAACGTGAAGTTGACGTAGTCCTGTTTCTCTACGCCCGCCTCTAGCCGACTTCTGATGTACTCCTTCAGGTCGTCATCTGTGTGGCCGTCGAATGCACCCGTCTTCTCCCGCTTAATGATGTAATCCTTGATGCGACAGAGGTTGCCGTGCGATGCAAGCATCCATGCAACGAAGTCTAGGTCGAAGTCCACAATCCCCCGGGCAGCCTCCTTGAGTTCCTCCCCGTCGAGGAACTGTGAGGCCAGAACGTACTCGTACTCTTCGGGAGTTGTGGACAGGACATCTTCGAAGTATTCCTCAACATCGAACTCCGCTCCGTTCGATCGGACTACATCCACTTTCCCCTCGAACTTCGATAGCTTGCCGGGTAATCGGTCGAGGAGCGTTCGTTCAATCTCGACAAGCACCGCAATCCCCTTCGATGGATTGGCAACGAGGAGGTCGAAGTTCTTGTCCTGATCATGACACAGAGGCTCTGTTCGGATAAAGTCGTAATCGGTTTCGCCCTGCTCAAGGAACGCCGAGACGACCACGTTGAAGTCGCTCAGTTCGTTCTCGTCGGACCCACACGGACAAACCACCCCACGGTAGCTTTATGAAATTCCGCTATTTCGTATATGCAGAGTCCCGGACGTGAGCGGGGTCCGTTCGAAATCCGTGTGGGTTCCGGAATTTCAGATGGTCCTCAAACGACCCGCTGAAAACACAGATCCCACGATAGAAGGCCCGAAGGTCGAAAATATCCCGGTGTTACGAACCGAACGAAGTGCGGATGGGTTCGGGCGGATTTGAACCGCCGACCTCCTCCATGTCAAGGAGGTGTCATAACCGGTCTAGACCACGAACCCGTGCAGTTCTCCGGTATCACAGCGGCCACATTGAAGGTTACGGATCACCCGACCGACGCCGGGGAAATTCAGGTTTTGATCGGCAAGAAACGGGTGAAGCGCTTCATGAGCCGCTGCTTCAGATCCTCCGGCTCACCGTCGTCCTCGTCACCCATCGGTTCGGCCTCGTCCCAGTCCACGACCATATCGTCGCTACGGTGGCCGGACGGAAATACCTGGTCGGTCGGGCTCGTCCCGACGGGAACGCTTTTTGCCCTGTCGGCGTACCCGGAGGGCATGCCAGACCCACCGGTCGATCCGACGCTGGCCGACGAACCCGTCGAGTTACTGCGGCACCTCGTCCGGTTCGACACGAGCAACCCACCCGGCAACGAACGGGCCTGCGTCGAGTGGATCGAGGCCCTCCTCGGCGACGCCGGCTTCGAGACTGAGACGTACGCCGACGTCCCCGATCGGCCGAATCTCGTCGCTCGACTCCCGGCCGACGGCGACGCGTCGCCGCTGCTCCTCTACGGACACGTCGACGTGGTCCCGGTGAATCCCGACGACTGGACGTACCCACCGTTCGATGCTGTCGTCGACGACGGGCAGGTCTGGGGTCGCGGCACCCTCGACATGAAAGGCGGCGTGGCCATGATGGTCGCGGCGGCGATCCGGGCAGCGCAAGAGGAGCGGCCACTGGCCGGCGATCTGCTGGTCATGATCCTCTCGGACGAGGAGGCCGGCGGCACCCACGGCGCGTCGTACATGGTCGACGAGCACCCGGAGATATTCGCCGACGTCGAGTTTGCCCTGGGCGAATTCGGCGGCTTCCCGCTGGAGGTCGCCGGCGAGCGCTTCTACCCGATCCAGCTGACCGAAAAGACCGTCTGTTGGTCGGAGCTGACGTTCCACGGTGCCGGTGGGCACGGATCGCTCCCCCGCCGAGAAAGTGCGATGGTCGACATGGCCCGCGCTGTCGAGGCCCTTAGCCGTTCGCGACTGCCGGTCCACGTGGTCCCGACGGTCGAAACGATGATCGAGACCATGGCCGACGAGATCGGCGGCGAGGCCGGTGACACCGTCCGGGCACTCGTGGAGTCCGACCGCACCAACGAGGTGCTCGACGGCCTCGGCGAGGCGGGGGTCATGCTCGATGCGCTCCTCCACGACACCGCGAACCCGACCGTCGTCCGTGGCGGCGATTCGCCGAACGTGATTCCCAGTGAAGTGAGCCTGACGCTCGACTGCCGGTTGCTCCCCGGCAGAACGCCGGCGGATCTCGAAGCGGAACTCCGGGACACCGTGCCTGAGGGCGTCGACTTCGACTTCGAGCCGATCCGTCACGATCCTGTCCCGGAGGACACCGATCGGGCCCTGTTCGACCTGCTCGCAGACGTGTTGGAGTCGGCTGACCCCACCGGCCGGGCGATCCCGTTCACACTCTTTGCGGGCACTGACGGGCGCCATCTCGCGCGCGCCGGCGTCCAGTCCTACGGCTTCACGCCGATGAAGTTACCGAGCGACATCGATTTTCTCGACGCCGTGCACGGCGCTGACGAACACATCCCCGTCGAGGCGGTCCCCTGGGGGACCGACCTGATCGGTGACGTCATCGATCGATACGCGGGCCGTCCCTCGTAGCCCCTCCGACGGGATCGGTGACTCGCGAGTGCCGATAGGCTTATGCCAATGTATGCTTTTGTCCATTACAAGCCGAAAACGTACATTGGTGACTCCAAATGCAAGACTACATCGAGCGCGTCACCGACGGGGCGGACCTGACTCAGGCCGAGGCACGCGAGGCAGCCACGGCGGTCTTCGAGGACGCCACGGAGGCCCAGATCGGCGCCCTGCTGGCCGCGCTGCGGGCCAAGGGCGAGACCGAGACCGAGATCGCCGGATTCGCCGAGGGCATGCGCGACGCCGCGCGGACGATCGATCCCGACCGGACCCCGGTCGTCGACACGTGTGGGACCGGCGGGGACGACCACGACACGATCAACGTCTCGACCACGAGCGCCATCGTCGTCGCTGGCGCCGGCGTCCCGGTCGCCAAACACGGCAACTACTCCGTCTCCTCCGCGTCGGGCAGCTCCGACGTCCTCGAGGCCGTGGGCGTCGAGTTGGACACCGAACCCGCGGCCGTCGAGCGGTCGATCGAAGACCGCGGCATCGGCTACATGCACGCCCCGGCGTTCCACCCGGCGATGAAGGCCGTCATCGGGCCGCGTCGCGAACTCGAGATGCGGACCATCTTCAACGTGCTCGGGCCGCTGACCAACCCGGCTGGAGCGGACGCCCAGGTCGTGGGCGTCTACGATCAGGAGCTCGTGCCCCTGCTGGCGAACGCCCTCGCCCAGCTCGACGTCGACCGGGCGATGGTCGTCCACGGGTCGGGCCTCGACGAGATCGGGATCCACGGGGAGACGACGGTCGCGGAGGTCGAGAGCGACTCGATCGAGGAGTACACCCTGACGCCGGCCGACCTCGGCCTGGACCGACGCGATATCTCGGCCGTCGCCGGCGGCGAACCGGCCGACAACGCGGCCGACCTCCGAGCCATCGTCGACGGGCGCGCCGACGGAGCCAAGCGGGACATCGTCCTGGCGAACGCCGGCGCCGCGATCTACGTCGCTGGCGCGGCCGCGTCGCCTGCCGACGGCGTCGAACGAGCCGCCCAGGCGATCGACGACGGAGACGCCGCGGCGACACTCGAGGCGCTGCGTGGAGCACCGGCATGACCCGGACCAAGATCTGCGGGATCACGTCCGCGGCCGACCGCGACGCGGCCGTCGCCGCCGGCGCCGATGCGCTCGGGGTCGTCGTCGACGTCACCGTGGACACGCCCCGCGAGATCGATCCCGAAACCGCGGCGACACTGAGCGACGGCGTCCCGCCGCTGGTCACGTCCGTACTCGTCACCATGCCGGCGGCCGTCCAGCAGGCCGTCCGGCTGCAGGCACAGGTCAGTGCCGACGCGATCCAGGTCCACGGCGGGCTGTCCCCGCAATCCCTGGGTGGGCTGCAGGCGCGCGTCGACGCGTCGGTGATTGCCGCCGTGGACGCGGACGACCCCGACATCGCGGCGTACGCCGAGCAGGCCGACGCACTCCTCGTCGACTCCACCGACGACGCGGGCGGCGGCGGGACCGGCGAGACCCACGACTGGGAGCGCACCAGGGAACTCGTCACCGACGTCGACGTGCCGGTGATCCTCGCCGGCGGCCTCACCCCAACCAACGTCGCCGAGGCCGTCGAGACCGTGCGCCCGTTCGCCGTCGACACGGCCACCGGTGTCGAGCGCACGGGGGGCCAGAAGGACCACGCCGCCGTTCGGTCGTTCGTCGACCGGGCCACCCGAGCGGAGGTGTCGGCGTGACCGAGCCGGGACTCGAACCGGACCGTCCACGATTCGTCGAGCTGGCTGGCGACGACCGGCCGGCAGTCGTCCGAGCCGCGACCGCACTGGACGTCGACATCGACCCGCTCGCGGCCTACGCCGCCCTCACGGGCCGGTCGACCAGCGGTAACCACACGGACTACGCGTTTCTGCTCGAGAGTGCCGAGAAGGTGCCCTCGAGCGATCCCGACGGCGCGTTCGCGCCCGCCGGCCAGGACCGCCACGCCCGGTTTTCCTTCGTGGGCTACGACCCCGTCGCCGTCGTAACGGTCGATGCCGACGACACGACGATCGACGTCCTCGACGACCGCTACGACGGCCTCCTCGAGGCCGACGGCGGGGACGTCCTGGATCAGCTCAGGGCGGCCCTCCCCGACGCCGCGCGACGGGGGTTTCCGGAGAGCGACCGGCAGCACCTCGAGGGCGGTCTCGTGGGCTTTCTCGCCTACGACGCCGTCTACGACCTCTGGCTGGACGAGGTCGGACTGGACCGGCCCGCGTCGCGGTTTCCCGACGCGCAGTTCGTGCTGACCACGAAGACGCTGGCCTTCGACCACGCCCGGGACCGACTGTCGCTCGTGTTCACGCCCGTCCTCGGTGAGGGGGCGGCTGCCGGCGCCCGCTACGACGAGCTGCGTACGGAGGCCGAGCGCGTCCAGGACGTGCTCGTGGGTGCGGGCGACATCGAGACCGGCGGGTTCGAGCTCGACCACGAGAGCGCGGGACCCCGGGACGAGTACGAGACCGCCGTCGAGCGCGCAAAGGACCACGTCTACCGGGGGGACATCTACCAGGGCGTCATCTCGCGGACGCGCGAACT
>CAYLJD010000115.1:0-6584 GCA_964383875.1 uncultured Halobacteriales archaeon | reverse complement strand
ACTCACCGCACGTAGTACGGGTCACTCCCACCCAGAAACCGGCCGAGGTCAGCCGTCCGCCGGTAGTCCCGCGATCGCACGTCCCGCAGCGTCTCGACGAGCCGGTCCGCGACGTCGTCGGTCCACGCGGCCGGATCCAGGACCGGCACCACCAGCCACCCCGACCCGGCCACCTCCGTGGCGTGCAGGCGCTCCATCTCCGCCGCGAGTCCCGGATCCCGCGCCGTGTAGGTGGTCAGCACGTGCTCGGTCGCCCGTGCCCCGACGGGCAGGAGCACGTCCGCCGTGATCGCCCGGAGTTCGGCGTCGAAATACGGCTCCAGCGCGGCGTAGGCGTCGTCGTCCGGCTCGCCCTCGTCCGGCACACACGGATGCAGATACGAGAGAAACGTGTCCGTCGCGACCACGTCACCCGACTGGGGATCGAACCGCTCGACCAGCCCGCCGGCCACGAGCGCGTCGAAGAACCGGGCCGACCACGGGCGCTCGGTGAAGGGCACGCCCGTCGTCTCGCCGCCGTGGACGCCCGGATGGGCCCCGATCACGTGGAAGTCAGCGTCGGCGTCGCCGAACCCGGGGACGACCGGGTCGCACGGCGGCGCGATCCCGAACGGATTGCTGGCTCGGTCCGAGACGTAGCGCACGCTCGCCACGAAGCACGAGCGACACATAGCCGGACCGGTTGGTCGGTGGCCGCAAGCGTGGCACCACCCGCCCATAGGCTGCCGAGCGGGTGCGCACCATCGCCGCGGAGCGTCGCCGCACGATTCGGGAGGCGACCGATCTCTCGATCGCATCACCAACTGCGTCGATGGCCTCACCAACACCACGCGGATCGGGATCGCCGTTGGCTCACTCCGCCGACACCTGAACGGCGATCCCTGCCCCGCGAACCGCCGCCGTCACGGTCTCGAGCACTTTGTCGTAGGCCGGCGGCCGTTCGACCAGCACTGATAGATCCCGGTCCCACTCATGGGGGGTGATCGAAATGGTCACGCGGTCCGGTGCCCCGACAATGGCCAGTTTCTGCTCGACGAGGGCCGCCTCGACCGGCACGTCCTGCTGGAGCAGGAACCAGCAGTCGTAGAGATCCCGCCCCCGCGACCGCGTGCTGAGCGCCCGGAGTTTCTCGGCGAAGGCCTCCTCAATGGCGAGACAGCGAACGGTGACGGCCCGGGTCTCCGGATAGGGAACGAACAGCCGGCGCCACTCCGGGTCTCGAAACACGTCGTCGCGTGTGGAGATGTCCACCTCGACGCGCCCTCGTGAGCGGTCTGTGCCGTCGAACAGCGGTCCCTCGTACCGGAGTCGCGCAACAACACCGTTCGCGCGGCGATCGACTGCATCGATCGACGCCGGCAGCCCGTACCGGTCGAGCTGTCCAGCCGCGGTCTCCAGGCTCTCGACGATCGACGCACCATCGAGTCGGGTAAAATCGAGGTCTTCGGAGAAACGATCGAGACCGTGGACGTGTTTGAGGAACGTCCCACCGTTGAACACGAGCGCATCTGTCTCCCGGTAGAGTTCCTGGAGAAACAGCGCCTGAACGTAGTCCTGTTCGAGGACGTGTAGCGGCAGGTCGACTCCGTGGAGGTCTCGGAGGCGCGCTCGGTCAATCATCGAGACTCACGTTGGCGTAGAGCTTCCACTCGGCGACGGGATTCGTTCGTTCGCCGGCCGGATCGAGTTTGGTATACGCGGAGACGAGCGCCCGGAGCCGGTCTCCGCCGTCGAGCACTCCCTGTCGCTGGAGGAGGTATCCGGCCCGCGCGGCGACCGCGCCGCTTCCGAGCCGTTCGGCGTACCGGATCAGCCGGTCGATGTCGATGTCGTCCGAAATGGCATCGGCCACGAGACGGATCCCGCCCGCATACTCGGGCAGGCGCAGGCAGTCGAGGAGCGTCTTTTCCGGGTCGGAGACGACCGTCTCGCCGTACCGATCGTACCCGAAGAACGTCGCCGGCGTGACCCGGACGAAATGGACGGGCTGCCCCTGGATGGTCAGCGACCGCTTCTGTGTCGTGACTGCCACGAAGATTCTCCGGGGGACCTGTTCGTTCAGGCCGTGCACGTGCAGTGCACTCCAGAAGCCGACGTACGACGCTGGTTCGAGGTGCGAGGCGATCGCATAACTGTCCAGACTGTCGTACGTTTCGGAGAGGACGTACGTGCCACGTGCGAGCCGGGTGACGAGGTCCTTATCGAGCATTCCATCGAGAATCCGATACGCGTTCCGCGCCGAGACATCGAGGAACCGCTGAACCTCGCGCGGCCCGAAGACGACGAGGCCGCGACGCTCGATCGCATCGAGAACTTCGGCCTCCCGGCGCGAGACCGGCGTTGATTTCATTTAACGAAACTACACGGTCAGTGTATAAATACGTAACACGAAAACGATGTCCGGGTCGGTCAGAGAGGGGCGGGTGGCGGAGCATTCCTCATACGAGACCAGCGCGGAAACCCACCGCGTCAGCGGTGGGAGGAAGCGCGTTTGCGTGCCTGTGCATCCGCCGTCTTTGGCAGGGCTGACTCCCCTGACGTAGTGTAATTTTAAAAGGCATACCGGGGCCAACGATCGTATGGAGGCGCGGTGCACGGTCCCGGTCACACACGGCGTGACCACGAGCAGCGCCGCCCTCCTGCATGGAACCGTCGACCTGTTCCGCGGTGCAGCGCGGAACGCCGGCTTTCCACTCCTCCGTTCGTCGCACAAGCCTTCGGACGGAGACGCACCCGTAGGCGTGCGAATAAACGCCGGGGCGATGACCGAGAGCGGGTTTGTCCCCGCCCCATCGATGGGTCGATCGGGAGTCCATGGTGGAAGCCCACCCGCTTGAGCGGTGGGTAACTTACGGTGAAATCCCACGACGTTCGTCGTGGATAGCTTCCCCCCAACGGTCGTCAGCAGCTGATGACGCTCTACGTTCGCTTCACGTGAGGTTTGAACGCACGCACCAGCGCCGACCGTCCTGCCGGTCCGATAAACGACCGGCACTGTCACACTCATGAAAACGTTTTAACCTCATGACGAAGTACAAGATAATGAATCGAAACCAACCCATGACGCACGTCCAGACAGAAGTCCCCGAAGACGACTACGAGCGGTTGCGCACCATCGCCGCGGAGCGTGGCCTCACGATCCGGGACGCCCTCCGGGAGGCGACCGAACTCTGGCTCGACGAGCAGGACGCGGTTGATCCGACCGATCCGCTCTTTACGTCCGTCGAGTCGGTCCGCAACGCGGCGTCGCGCCGTGACCGGCCGCAGACAGACGTGCGGGACGAGGCCGATCTCGTGGAGGACTGGGACGGCGACCCGTCGGCGTCTCACCTGGGAGATCCTGACCAGTGACGCCCATCGAAACGGAGATCGGCACGGTCACCCCCGCCCACTTCCTGGGTTCAGCCGACGACCTCCCGCGATCGTGCGCACTCGGTCCGAAATTTTGCTATGCGCTGTACAACCCGACGGAGGCGTTTCACGATGTCGCACACGCCTTCCTCACGTTCGTCCGGGACGAGGCGCTTCCGTATCGACGATTCGTGGTGAACGAACACGTCGTCGACGAGGCCGCGACCCGGCTCAAAAAACGGGCGGGGATGCCCGAGGCCACGGCGTTTCTCGCTGCACTCGACACGAGCGAGTTCTTTGCGGTGGTCTCCCTCGACGCCGAGACGTTCGAGCAGGTCCGTGCACAGTTTCGCGACTGGGACGATAACGCGGCGTCGTTTACCGACTTTACTATCGGCGTCCAGATGGACGCGCTGGGGATCGACCACGTCATGACGTTCGACTCTCATCTCGACCTGTTCGACGTGACCACCCATCCGCCGTTGGAGGGCCGGTAATCGGAGGTGATCGCTGCCCTCAGATAGGTCAGTCCATGGGCACAGACAGTGGGCCCGCTCACGATCCATTCGATTCGAGAACGAGCCGCACCGCACTCGTCGACTCATGAAATGAGGACACTGGAATCGCGGACCGACCATCGGAGATTACTGGCAGGCAAGGCGGACTGATCCGCAGGTTTAACACCGTTGAGGAGTTAGGCAACGGTATGTCGCGGCCCGACGCCGGCGAGACTGGCGAATCGCAAATCAGCGAGCGGCTGCTCCAGCGGGAGGACTTTGCGGCCGCTCTCAACGCGCAAGGATATACCGACCTGCTCGTCGTTCGACGGGCGACCGGCCGCGACCTCCTCACGAAAAGTCGCCTGGAACTGCTTGACTATCTCGATACGCACGATGGGGACGTCGATTCAGTGAGTGCTCTGGCTCGCGCCCTTGATCGTGATAAAGGGGCGGTCAGCAAGGATCTGCAGCGGCTTGCCGAGCTCGACGTTGTTGATTACGAGGGCGACGGTGACGGCGCTGCGAAACGGCCGGTGCTGAAACACGACACGATCGTCGTCGAACCGATTCGCTACTAGATGCACAAACTCCGCACGATCGGACTCCCACCACACCGGGGTCGGGAGTTCTTCCTGACGGTCTTCGTGGAGCCGGATCCAGACACGGTCGATTCGTTTTCCGTTTCGGATGATGCGGATGAATGGGGGCTCAGCGTCCATTTCCAGCCGGAGGCTCCCTCCGAAAGTCACGTCGAAGTTGCACGAATCGACACGACGCACGGGGAGCCACATTTCGACCGGCTCTATCTTCCACAGCAGCCCAAAGCTTGGCTCGGTGAAGACTACCTGTACGAAGAGGCTCGACGTGATTTGCTATCGAATTGGCGGTGGTACGCCGACCAATACGTGGAAAATCACCATCGAACAGACGCGTAATCTTCTCCCTCCCCGAACCCGCAACCAGACTGATACAATCTGAATTCGGCAGTGGATTCGCCTCCGGCAGGTATTTCGAACAGAACTATGCCAGATTTGTGATAGAGCTGGAACGAGCCCAAACTGGTCTCCCCGGAACTCATGCCCATACAGCGACGTAGATTGACCGTCGACGCGGCGTTCTGGACGGTTCAGCCGGTGTACGAGTTCGATAGTTCCACAGGGGTCCGTAACTCGTTCCGGATCGGCTTCGAGTCCTTGGTGAAGACGATACACTGGTTCGAGCCCGCTTCGAAAAGCGGGGTGTAAGGGGCTCCACCAGCATCGGCCCACAGCTGCTCGTAGCTGGCTCGCCTCGGTCTCACCCCCGCGTTGGCGTCAGCGACTTCACGTCGAAGTCGGACTTCCCGCAGTAGCGCTCGGCGACCGCCGCCAGCGCGGCCGTCCGGCGCACGTCCGCGAGGTTGTGGGCGAGCACCGCTTCGAAATCTCCCTCCTCGTACGCGACCACCGCTTCTTCGCTGTCCACGAACGGATCCAACTCCCCGAGATCACCCCCGAGGACCAGGTCGTAGACGCCGCCGAGGTCGGCCACCGTTTCGCCGTCGGCACCGACGGTCTGGAACCGCCGCTCGAAGATCGGCTGCAGGTCCGCATACGGGAGGTCGTCGAAGGGCCACGCGACGTCGTGGGTGGACAGCCGCGTGCGGAGGAATGGCAGGTCGAACCCGGTCCGCCAGCGCTCGCCGTTGTAGCCCACGAGCAGGTACTCACGCTCGGTGAGGTGCGACGACGCGAACGGTCCCAGCGCCTCGAGCAGCGCCCGTTCGTCGCTGTGCGTGCTGAGGGTGATCGGGACCTCCGACGTCTCTTCGAGGCTCTTCTCCAGGTCGTCAGCCGATACTGTGCGGCTTCCAGCGTTGAGGAACAGGCGCACACCGAGCGGGAGGGCCAGTCCGGCGACAGTCACCCGGTCGTCGACGGTGAAGCCCGTCGTCTCGATGTCGAACGCGACCGGCTGGAGGGTGGGTCCCATGGGTGTCTGCCACCAGCCCTGCCCGCCTCATCAACGCGACCGTGGGCTGGCCGAAAGCGCCGTTACACCCACGGCTCCAGCCACACGAGGACATCCGATATCGTCTCCCGCGTGAACTGTCTGTCGATTCGCCTGATCGCCCGGACGAACTCCCCCGGGGACATCGTTTGCGTCGTATAGAGGACGATCCCGGCGTGTTCGACCGCTCTGTCGAGCCGGACGAAATCGCGATCGTTTGTGACGAGGACGTGTTCTGTTGAGCCACACCACGCGAGCACCGCAGCGTCGTCGGTTCCCGCCCCGAGCGTCTCGCTCGCGCTACGGGTGGTGAAGCCATTCGAGTTGAGCGCGGTTTCGTACGCGTTCGGAACGTGTTCGTCGACGCAGAACGCGAGGCGTCCCATCCGTCACTGTTCGACGCGATCGGGAGTCGTCGCTCGTGCCGCGAGGGTCGCATCCAGGGTCTCGTGTCGGTCGCGGACCGCCTCCATCTCGTCCGGGTGCTCATAATAGTAGGCCAGCGCCGTGTGCACCTCGGCGAGGGAGATTCCGAGTTGATCGGCCACGTATTCGGGAGCGTGCCCGGCGTCGAGCACCAGGTCTGCGATCTGGACCACGGAAATCCGCCGTCCGTCGAGGCGTGGGTCGCCACCCAGCACGTCCTCCGTTCGGACGATGTCGGCCATGAGTCCCGGTACGTCGTTCCGTCGTTTAAATCTGCGCACGGTCCCACTCGTCGTCGGGGCCGGGACGAGCGAGTTC
>CAYLJD010000114.1:0-6780 GCA_964383875.1 uncultured Halobacteriales archaeon | reverse complement strand
TATTCTGCCTGCCTGGGGATCCCAACCTGGCCCGAGTGGCGGCCGACGAAGCGGTGGTCCCCGAAGCGGGCACGCTCGCCGAACTCGCGGCACTCCCGGTCGCCGAAGAGTGAGCCTCGCAGCCGTTTACCAGCTGTAGTGGGGGAGACCGACCCTGCTGACGGAGGTCGGCGACGGGGCGTCCGTAGCCCTCCGAGGGACGGTCGATCGCTAGGAGGACAGTTCTTCGGCGACGGTCGTGGAATCAAGCAACGCAGGGTCGACGACGAGGTCGGCCTGGCCCCGTGCGAAGTCCGGTAGCGAATCGTCTGCATAGACCACGACGCGGAGATCCGGCGCGAGGTCCTTGGCGACGGGGATCGACGTCGCCTGAGCCACCTCCGTCAGGACGTACACGTCGGCCTCGACGATCCCGGCGGCCTCGAGCCCCGGACGGTTCGCCACGTCCACACGGCTGACATCCACGCCAACCGACTCCAAGGCCACTGCCAGGTCGTGCTCGTCAGGTCCCGCGACGACGGCGTTCATTGAGTCGAGGTGGGGTTGGGTCGCGCTTGTGTCTTCTCACTCGTACTCGATCGTCGCGGGCGGCTTGTGTGTCACGTCGTAGAGCACGCGGGCGACATCGTCGTTCTCGCCGGTGATTCGGGACTGGATGCGCTGTAGCGTCTCCCAGTCGACGTCCTGGGCGCGGGCGGTCATGCCGTCCCGGCTCTCGACCGAGCGGACGGCGACGACCCAGCCGTGGACGCGGTTGTCGCCCTTGACCCCCGTTGCCTTGCCGATGACCGCCGCGAGCGCCTGCCAGGGGTCGTGATCCGCCAGTTCCTCCTCGACGACGTGGTTGGCCTCGCGGGCGACGGTCAGTTTCTCCTCGGTCACCTCACCGAGGATTCGGACAGCCAGGCCGGGCCCGGGAAAGGGCATCCGCTCGCTGACGATCTCGTCGAGGTCGAGTTCGCGGGCCACCTCGCGCACCTCGTCCTTGTAGAGGTCCCGCATCGGCTCGACGATCCCCTCGAAATCGATCCGCTCGGGCAGGCCCCCGACGTTGTGGTGGGATTTGATCGTTCCCTCGCTCTCGATGCGGTCGGGATAGATCGTCCCTTGGACGAGGTAGTCGGCGTCGACCTCGTGGGCGACGGTCTCGAACTCACGTATGAACTGCTCGCCGATCGCGTGGCGTTTCTCCTCGGGGTCCGTCACGCCGGCAAGGGCATCGAGGAAGCGATCTTGAGCTTCGACGATCCGGAGCGAGTCCATGTACGAAAAGGTCTCGCGTATCTGGTCGGTCTCGCCCTTCCGCATGAGGCCCGTGTCCACGTACACGGGCGTCAGCCGGTCGCCGACGGCCTCGTACGCGAGCGCCGCAGCCGTCGACGAATCGACACCACCCGACAACGCGATGACGGCATTGGCGTCACCGATGGCGTCGCCGATTTCGTCGACTTTCTCGGCGATGAAATCCTGCGGGTCGACCATCAGTCGTCCCCCTCGGCGGTCGCGGCCGCCTCGGACTGCTGGCGTTTGACCGCGCCGATCAGGCCGACGAAGGGAGGGCTCGCACGGGTTGGCCGTGACCGGAATTCGGGGTGGAACTGTGTCCCGAGGAAGTACGGGTGGTCGGGCAGTTCGAGGATTTCCATCCGCTTGCCCGACGTCCCGGAGAAAACCATCCCGGCGGCCTCGAGATCGGGGATGTATTCGGGATTGACCTCATATCGGTGGCGGTGGCGCTCCGTGCAGGAGTCGGCGCCGTAGAGTTCGTGAGCGAGCGTATCTGGCTCGATGACCGTTTCGTGGGCGCCCAGCCGCATCGTGCCGCCGAGGTCCTCAAGGTCGTGCTGTTCGGGCAGGAGGTCGATCACTGGATGCGGGGTATCCTCGTCTAGTTCCGCCGAGTGGGCGTCCTCGAGGTCGAGTACGTTCCGGGCGAACTCGACGACCGCCAATTGGAACCCGAGACAGAGCCCGAGAAACGGCAGGCCGTGTTCGCGAGCGTAGCGGATCGCCTCGATTTTACCCTGGGTGCCCCGCGAGCCGAACCCACCGGGGACGACGATGCCGTCGACACCCTCGAGCTGGCCGTCGTGGCCGTCCGCGAGCTGTTCCGAATGGATCCACCGGCGCTCGACGTCGGCCCGTTCCTCGAGGCCGGCGTGTTTGAGCGACTCGTGGACCGAAATGTAGGCGTCCTCGAGGCCGTACTTGCCGACGATGGCGACAGTGGCGGACGTCCCCGTCTCGCGCGTGACGCGGTCCCGCCACGTGGTATCCCGCTCCCGCGCCGGGAGTGCCTCTCGCTCCAGCCCGAGTTCGCCGATGACGAATTCGTCGAGGCCTTCGTCCTCGACGACTAACGGGACGCGGTAGATGTCGTCGACGTCCGGGTTCGAGAAGACGGCGCTCGTGGGAACGTCACAGAACAGCGCGATCTTCTCCTTCGTCTGGCGCTCGAGGGGATCCGAGCACCGGCCCACGAGGACGTCCGGCTGGAGACCGATCGACCGGAGTTCTTTGACGCTGTGTTGGGTGGGCTTGGTCTTCTGCTCGCCGTTCTTCGAGTAGGGAACGAGAGTGACGTGGGTAAACAGGATGTCGCGTTCATGCTCCTCGTGAGCGAACTGTCGGAGTGCCTCGAGGTACTGCATGCCCTCGATGTCGCCGACCGTGCCGCCCACTTCGACGATGCAGACGTCGGTGCCGGCAGCAGCTTCCCTGACACGCCGCTTGATGTCGTCGGTCACGTGTGGGATGATCTGTACGGTCTTCCCCAGGTAGTCCCCCGCCCGCTCGGCCTCGATGACGTGTTGGTAGACCTTGCCCGTGGTGACGTTGTGGTCCGACGTCATGTCGATGTCGAGGAAGCGCTCATAATTCCCGAGGTCGAGGTCGACCTCGCCCCCATCCTTTAGGACGTAGACCTCACCGTGCTGGAAGGGATTCATCGTTCCCGCGTCGACGTTCAGGTATGGGTCGATCTTGACCGCGGTGACGTCGAAGCCGGCATTGGCAAGCAGCCGGCCGATCGACGCCGCGGTAATCCCCTTGCCCAGGCCGGACATCACGCCACCCGTCACGAAAATGAACTTCCGACCGAGGCTGGGGTCGTAGCCCGTCTCGGATTCCGTCGGCATACTGACGGTGTGCCGGCCGGCATCAAAACCGTTTCGACCGGGGGGTACAGCCGGCCGATCGGCGGTGGCGAAACGCCGACTCGAGGGCGCCTGTAGCGCTCGTTACTGCAGGCAGGTCGTCGCGAGAAAATCGGCTGAAATACTCGCGACGCGGTCGGTCTGCCCGGCGAAGTGATGGTCGCCAGGCACCCGCACGACGGACCCGCCGGCTGCGGTTGCCGCCTCGGCGACAGGCTCCCACTCGACGGTATCGTCCCGCTCCCCGACGACGACCTGCAGTGGGGCGGCTATGGTCTCGACCGCCGCCGCAACGTCGCCCGGCTCGACGGACGTCCTGGGTGGCGCCAGGACCGACACCGCACAGAGGTCGGACCGCTCCGCGGCGACCCTCAGTGCGATCCCGGCGCCGAAGCTATAGCCGAAGAGGCCAACGCTATCGTACCGGTCGTGGGCCCAGTCGAGCGCATTGCGGACATCCGCGGCTTCGCCCGCGCCGTCGTCCCACGGGCCGTAGTCCAGTCGGAGGCAGGCGACGCCTGCGTCGGCGAGGGCTCCAGCGAGGGCGCGAAGTCGAGCATCTCGGCGGGATCCACCGTACTGTGGATGCGGTGGGCAGGCGACGGCCACAGTGTCGGTCCCGTCGTCCGAGAGCGTCGCTCGCACGTCGCGGTCGCCGGGAATCGCCCGTACATCCGTCATGTGGCGCCTGAGACGGCTCCGAGGTTTAAGTTGTCCGGGCTCCTGGCTGTCTACATGGGCATCCTCTCGCGTGCGTCCTACGTCCTCCGGTCGAAGTTCAACGCCCTGCTGAACCGGGCGGAGGATCCCCGGGAGACACTCGACTACTCCTACGAGCAACTCCGAGATCAGCTCCAGAACGTCCGCCAGGGGATCGCGGAGCTGACGACACAGAAGAAGCGGCTAGAGATCCAACAGCGCCGCCTCGAAGAGAACGTCTCCAAGCACAACGACCAGGCACGCGAGGCGATTCGACAGGACCGCGAGGATCTCGCCCGTCGGGCCCTGGAGAAAAAACACCAGAAGATGGGCCAGATCGAGGAGTTAGAGGCCCAGATCGCCGATCTCGAGTCGAAACAGGACGACCTCCTCGAAAAGAAGGACGACCTCAAGGGGCGCATCCAGTCCTTCCGGACCCGAAAGGAGACGATGAAGGCCCGGTACGAGGCGGCGGAGGCGAGTACGCGCGTGTCGGAGGCCATGACCGGCGCTGGCGAGGAGATGAGCGAGATCGATCGGACGATCGAGCGGGCAGCCGAGCGAACTCGGGATATGGAGGCGCGGTCGGCGGCCCTTGACGAACTCCAAGAACGGGGTGCACTGACCGGGATGGAAGGGGGCGACGAACTCGACCGCGAGCTCGAGGCGCTTCACATCGAGTCGACGGTCGAGGGTGAGCTCGAGACCATCAAGGAAGAGATGGACGTTGAGGAGGACACGGAAGAGATCGAGGCAGACGAGGCGGTCCCGGCCGACACGGAGGTGGAGCCACCGGACGTGGACGACGACGAGGTCGAAGCGGAGCTAGAGCGGTTGAAGGAAGAGCAGACCTAGAGGCCGTAGATCACCGCAATTCCGACCGTACTGACGACGGTCAGGATGGCAAGTAGTGGTCCGCCGACGCGTGCGTAATCGGTGAATCGGTAGCCGCCGGGGCCGTAGACCATGAGGTTCGTCTGATAGCCAATCGGCGTCAGGAAGGCAGCGCTCGCGCCGAAGAGGCTCCCAAGGACGAACGCAAACGGGTCGGCGCCGATCGACCTCGCTAGATCGATCGCGATCGGCGTCAACAGTACGACCGTCGCCACCGGCGTGATGGCGGCGGCGAGGAGACTTGCCAGCAGGTAGACCATGGCCAGCGCGACGATCAGCGGTACGCCGGCGGCCAGCCTGGCCAGGTGCTCGCCGACGACCGCGGCGCCGCCGGTGCCCTGGAGTGCGACGCCCAAGGGGAGGACGCCCGCAAGCAGAAAAACCACGTTCCAGCTGATGGCGTCGTAGACGTCGGCCGGCCGGAGGCAGCCGGTTGCGACGACTGTGACGACCCCGCCAAGCGCCGCTATTGGGATCGCAATCGGCGTCCCCGCGGCGACGAGGACGACGCCGATCAGGGTAACGACCGCCACACCGGACCGCCAGTCCAGTGAGGGGGGCGTCGGAGCGAAGCCGGGCACTTCCGGTGACTCGGCCACAGTGTCGGTGAGGATCACGTCGCCGTCAGCTTGAAGGTACGCGAGCGCGGATTCGGTCGTCTGCAACAGAAGCGTATCACCCGCAGACAGCGGCGTCATTGCGACATCGTCACGCAGGATCGACTCCCCACGCCGGATCGCGAGCACGCTGGTGTCGTGTCGGTCCAGCAAGTCGGCTCCCGTCGGCGTCGCCTGGACCAGACCGGAGTCGGGCGGAACGACGACTTCTGCGAGCATCCCGGCGTGGTCGTCAGCCTCTAGCGCCTCGTCGTCGACGGACTCGCGCGGTAGCTGCTGGAGTGCGTACTCCGTGGCGAAGCGGTTGATCGTCTGGGTGTCCCCCCGGACGGTCAACACGTCTTCCGCTCGGATCGGGCGGTCCTCACCGGCGATGAACCGGTCGGTGGCACCCCCGACGTCCCGTTCGACTTGAAGGATCGCGATGCCCGCCTCGCTCGTTTCGTCGAGAAAGATGTCGGCGGGCGTCCGGCCGACGAGCGACGATCGCTCACGAACGCGAACCTTCGCGAGGTGGCGTTCCAAGTCGTAGGCGGTCGTCAGTTGCCGACGCGGGGGAACCCGGTCCGGTGTCAGGCGGTAGCCGACAGTCAGCAGATATCCGAGCCCGAACAGAAGCACCGGCACACCGAGTGCAGTTATGTCGAACATCCCAATGGGCTGACCGATCACCTCCGCGGAGACGTCGCTCGCTAACAGGTTGATCGACGAGCCGACTAGGGTCAGTGTGCCACCAAGCATCGCCGCGAACGAAAGTGGCATGAGAAATTTCGAGGGCGAGATACCCGCGTCGTCGGCGAGGTCCGATATCATCGGGATGAAGACGGCAACCACCGGCGTGTTGTTGACGATGCCCGCGGCGACGCCGGTCGACCCGAGGGTCGCACCGAGTATCGAGCGTTCTTCGCCGCCGGTGACCGCCGCGAGCCAACTCCCGAGCCACGCCACCACCCCGGTTTCCTCGATGGCGCCGCTGAGGACGTACATCCCGATGATGGTGACGACAGCCGGACTCGCGAAGCCAGCGATCGCGTCGCCAGCGGGGACGCCGGTGTAGGGTTCGAGTACCGCGAGCGAGACGAGCACGCCGATCGCGGTCATGTCCGGTGGCAGCAGTTCGGTGACGAACAAGAGCAGCGCGACCGCGATGAGGCCGAAGACGACGAGTGCGCCGGTGGAGACGGCCATCGGTATACACTGGCGTGGGCGGTTACAAAAGGCTAGGTCCCGGTCAGGGTCCAGCGGAATTCCGTCCGAACAGGGCGTTGAGTGGACAGAACTGTACAGCTCCCGTGACCACGAGGATCAGTCCGACGAGGGCGATGACGACGCTCGTTAGGAACTGTGGGAGCGGGCCGAACGCGACCGGCACCAGCCCGGCATAGCCGCCGAGCCCGACGAGCAGCAGTCCGCCA
>CAYLJD010000113.1:5351-6820 GCA_964383875.1 uncultured Halobacteriales archaeon | reverse complement strand
GGCGTCACAGACTGCAGCCATGAGTGGAATGTCGTAGCCATCCTTGGTCCCGTCCTTGTCGATTGAGTTCACGAAGAGTTCGCCCGCCCCTCGCTCTGCGGCTTCGGTCGCCCATTCGACGACGTCGCGGCCGGTTCCCTCGCGGCCGCCCTTCACGGTGCACTCGAACCAGCAGGACTCGCCGTCGACCTGCGCGTAGTGTTCGCCGGCCTCGTCGAACCGACGGCGGGCATCGACCGAGATGACGATACACTGGCTGCCGAACGCGCGGGCGCCCTCGTTGACCAACGCCGGGTTCTCGATGGCGCCGGTGTTGATCGAGACCTTGTCGGCGCCGGCCCGGAGCGTTTCTTTGATGTCGTCGCGCGTCCGGATGCCCCCGCCGACAGTGAGCGGGATGAACACCTCGTCGGCGACTGTCGAGACGGTTTCGAGCATCGTCTCCCGTCCCGCCGCCGACGCGGTGATGTCGAGAAAGACGAACTCGTCTGCACCGGACTCGTTGTACGCTTCGGCCATCTCGACTGGATCTCCCGTGTGAGCGAGGTTCTCGAAGTTGACGCCCGTGTAGACGGCCGCGTTTCCCTCGTCGTCGAGATCGACGTCGATGCATGGAATAATCCGCTTCGTGAGAGTCATCTCACGGGGCTCCCCCCGTTTCCCCTGCCAGGGCTATCGATCATCGACTTGATCTCATCCGCGGGACTGAATGACGCTTACGGTCGGGCGTATTCCGAAGGGTCGACAGGCTTGGATTGTCCGTCGTTTGAGCATCTAGCGTGGTCCCGGTAACTGTGCTTCAAATTTCAAAAACGAGGTGCCTTCCAGAAGAAACGGATATCTTTCGTACGACGCGGCTCGAACGACGTAACTCCACACGAGAAGCTATGAAGCGTGTGTGCCCTCAGTGATCAAAGGTGATTTCTCCGGCCAATCCTATGGGACTAAACCCATCGGTTTTATACTGATGGGAACAGTACCATCGGATGCGATGGCCCCCACGGTGGTCCGGGACTATGAGAGGACACACGGTCCCGGTCACGTTGAGTCCGTTACGATCATCCAGACCGACGCCGACGTCTACCCATCGGGATGGAACTACTCTCTGCACTACGGGGAGATCGGGGGTCAAACCCTGCTTCGGTACGACAACGCACACGAACACACGAAGGGCCACGAGCGCCACACGCCCGAGGGCGTCGAATCCATCGAGTTTCCCGGGATGGAGACGCTTTTCAGGCGCTTCAGACGCGAAATCGAGATCCTCTCACCATGACCACGCTCAAGATCACTATCGGCCGCGGCGAACAGCTCGAACAGGAAACCATCGACCGGATCCGCGCAGCCGAGGCCGGCGAAGAGCTCGATGACGACGAACCGAGGCTCAACTTCGACAGTTATCAGACGCTCTCGCGGTTCCTCAGCGATCGGAACTTGGAACTTCTGGAGACGATCATCCAGGAGCAGCC
>CAYLJD010000113.1:3343-5251 GCA_964383875.1 uncultured Halobacteriales archaeon | reverse complement strand
TTCCGACACACCGAAGTATCGGCCACACGCGTGTCGACGTATGACCGCTGATCACGACGAAGACGAGTCACCCGAATACAACCCTGAGTACCCAACCCCGCCTGCCCGCGCCCCGCCGCTCCGGCGTACGGCCCCGCAGAGTGACTATCGGATGGGGCAGGTCGGGTTCGGATTCCTCGTTCTCATCATTGGCCTGATCGTCACGTTCGGGCTTCCGCTCGTTCTGTAACGAGCGTATTCGCTGGAGCATTTCGACGACGCGCCCCGAGGCCAGTCACGAGAGCGACAATCCACGTATTTCCACGGATCCACCATCTGCATCGCCGTCGTCGACGTGGCCGATCACGCGCCCGTCGGTTCGAGACACCACGTCATCGGCGTCGTCAGCCGACAGGGCCGCGACGAACCCCGTGCCCATGTTGAACGTCCGGTGCATCTCCGCGTCCGAGATGTCCCCTTCCGCTTGCACGAAATCGAAGATGGGCTGGGCGTCGAAGGGGTCGGCAATCACGTACCGGTGTTCGCCCATCCGCGTCAGGTTCGTCCACCCGCCGCCTGTCACGTGAGCGGCGGCGTGGGCGTCCCCCTCGATCAGCGGATCGAGGAGGTCGGTGTAGATTCGCGTCGGTTCGAGGAGTTCCCGGCCAATCGATCGCTCCGGATTCGGTGGAAACGGGTCGGCATAGTCGTGCTGTCCCGTCACGGCCTTCCGCGCGAGTGTCAACCCGTTCGAGTGGATACCGGTCGAGGACCAGCCGACTATCGCATCGCCTGGCTGTGCGGCGCCGGGGAAGAGGTCCTCCTTGGCGGCCAGCCCGGCGCAGGTGCCGGCGATGTCCAGTCCCCGGATCACTTCCGGCATGACGGCCGTCTCCCCACCCACGAGGGCGAGATCAGCCCGTTCCGCGCCGCGTTGGAGCCCCGCTCCGATTTCCTCGGCCGTCTGGTCGTCCGGGGTCTCGACGGCGAGATAATCGACGAAGGCGACGGGTCTGACGCCCTGTGCGACGAGGTCGTTGGCGTTCATCGCCACGCAGTCGATCCCGACTGTCGTGTAATCGTCGACCGCCTCGGCGACGAGCAGCTTGGTCCCGACGCCGTCGGTGGCCAACGCGAGGTATCGGTCACCGATGTCGAGCAGTCCAGCGAACTCGCCGGTAAACTCGCCCGCCGCATCGATCAACGCGGCCGTCGCGTCCTCGCTCGCATCGATGTCGACCCCCACGTCGGCGTACGTCAACCCATCCGGGTCGTCCTCGCTCATGGTCGTTGCGGCGCAGGCGGCGGGCAAAAGCCCTCCGTTCGGCCGGGTCGGCTAGAACTGCTGTGGCGCGACGTTGAACGTCGGTCCGGGCGCCGCACTTTGCCCTTGCTGGAGGAGTGTCTGCGTGTCGCCCTCGAGCGTGACGACGACCGTTGCGCCGTCCTGATTCGCGTCGACGCTGTTGACGCCCTCCTGCTGTTCGAACTGCTGGCTGAACCCCTGCACCATTCCGACTACCCCGGAGTCTTCGGCGCGCTGGGCACTCTCGTAGATGCCGACGAAGGTGAAGGTGGTCGTCTCACCACCGACGGCCGCCCCGAAGCCGCCCGCCCGGATACCGCCGATGAGCTGACCCGACATGCCGGACCCCGCCTGCTGCTCGGCGGTATCGACGAGGCTCGGGTCGACTTCGCCGCCGACGGTCATCATCGCATCTCCGATCTGATTCGACAGCTCCGACGCGTACTCGCTGTTGTCGCGGAGGGAGTCGGCGTTCCCGGTCGATGCGTCGATACTCGCCCTGACCGCGTCCTCGCCAGTCGTCGCAGGCCCGGTGCCCTGGGCCGCTGAGACGCCGAAAATGACCGCACTGTCGCCGACGCCGGCGGTTCCAGACCCGTCGTACTGGCTCATGCCGACACCGG
>CAYLJD010000113.1:0-3243 GCA_964383875.1 uncultured Halobacteriales archaeon | reverse complement strand
TCGCTGCCCTCGAGGCTGTCCTGGGTCGACTGGGGGAAGGCCTCGCGGTTCTCGTAGGCCTGGGCGTAGTCCATCGATCCGAAGAACTTGGTACTCGTCTCGGCCAGGATCGAGGGATCGTACTGCCAGCCCTGGGCCGACGTGGCGCCACCGTCTCCGCCGAGCAAGCCGCTACACCCGGCGAGACCCGTCCCGCCAAGTACCGCGACCATCCCGGTAGCTTTGACAAAGTTCCGTCTATCTGTTTGCATACCTGCACAAAGGCCGTTTCCGCGTTATTAATCTACTCCTCTCGTCCCGCGGGTCGTTTCAGGGGATGAGACCGAAGAGGAGCGCCAGGGCCGGGCCCGCAGTGACAGCGAACGTGACGGCGAAGACGAGCGGGCTCCAGGTGAGCACCGTCCGTCCGTCGAGCGGCCCGAATGGAATCATGTTGAAGGCCGCGAGGAGGAGGTTGATCCTGATTCCGAGGTCACCGATCGCCGCGAGCCACTGGCCACCAACGGCGGTGACGCCGAGGAAGACGAGCGCGAGGGCGAGGTTGACGAGTGGGCCGGCGAGAGCGATCAGGCCGTTCTCCCGGGTGGTGATCCGGCCCCGATGGTGGACTGCGCCCGGAGCGGCAAACAGAATGCCGAGTGGTGCCGCGATGAGCGCGAACCCGAGCATCCCGTAGTCGGCTCTGAACTCCGCGATTTGGCCGAAACGGATGGCAACGACTTTGTGCCCGAGCTCGTGCAGGAGAAAACCGACGCCGACCGTGAGCAGGCTCATCCCCAAGACGAGGGCGAGTGCTCTCGGATCGACCTGGGCGCCCTGGACTATCGCCTCGAACGCCCGCGGATTGAGAAACACCGTGAACGCGACACTCAGCGCAATCCAGGCCGCGACGAAGTCGCGGAGCTCTCGGCGGCTGAACTGCAGGGGGACGGTCGCTCGGTCGGTGCTCACACCACGAGCCCCCAGATGAACTCGGCGCTGTTGGCTGCTCCCTCGAGCATCCGGTCGGCGAGGCCGGCGACACCGCCGATTTCCGCCGCAAACAACGGTAGGAGGACCGTCGCGAAGAAGATGCTCGCGATGAAGCTGCCGACGTTCGTCATCGCGACGACGAGGATGAGTCGAAACAGGGGGACATCTCGCATCCGGGTGACGAGCTCGCGGATGCTCGCTTCCTCGTCACCGAGAATCTCGTTGAGTGTGCTGATGTCGCCGACGTTCACGTCGAGGTAGCGGAGCTCGACGTACCCGGCGAACCATCCCGGGGCAAGGAGGGGATTGACGCTAGTCAACCAGGCGACGGCACCCCCGACCCCAGCACTCGTCCAGTGGGCCCCCGCGAGTCGAGCGAGGGCCGCTGCGACGATCCCGTTGACGAGGAACCACGCCAGGAACAGGCCCAACAGCCACTGCTGGCGCACGCCGGCCATCGCGAGCAGCACGAAAAAGACCAGAAAGCCGAGGGTGAACAGGTAGCCGACCGCCCGATAGAGGAGTGACCCCAACCGGTGGCCGTCTGGGGTTCCCGACAACGTCTCGACCGCCGGCAGGCTCTCCGGGTTCGCGAGGTACGTTTCGATGCCGGCCCGATGTCCGGCGCCGACGACGGCCACGACGTCGTAGCCCGACGCGCGGAGTGCCACCAGGCGGTGGGCGATGTAGGCGTCGCGCTCGTCGATCAGCGCCTGTGCGCCGCCCGGCGAAAACCGGCGGAACTCCTCGATCATCGCCGTGATGACGTCACCGTCGGTGAGATCCGCGAGGTCGATGTCCTCGTAATCCGCGTCGGGCTGCAGGGTCCCAATGAGGACCGCAATCGGGGCGCCGATAATCGCGGCGACGATCGAGGCGACGAGTATCCCGTCGAGGATGGTCACACCGACCCCGATTGCCCCGGCGAGAATCGCCGGCCCGACGCCGGTCGCGAGGCCGGCTGGCACGAGAAACGGCCCCCCAATCGCTTCCCCGAAGATGGCGACGAGAATACCGACAAAGAGACCGACTCCCAGGCCGACAGAGAGGGGATCTCCCAGTTCGAGGAGGAGGCTGCCGAACAGTCGCACTTTCTCACGGAACCGCATCCGTTGCCAGAGGCGCCTGACGGTCTCCTGGATGTCCCGGTCGACGAGGGCGACGCCCAGCCCGAGTGTCTCGGCCGTCTCGACGGCAGCGATCATGTCCGCGCCTGGTTCGATGTCGAAGCGTTCGCCCAGGCGCGTTTGGACGTAGGAGAGCAGCCAGTAGGCCAGAAACTGGTAGATCGTGTTGCCACCGAGCAGGTCGCCAGGGTCGAGATCCTCCGGGGTATCGCCCTTCAGCTGTCGGTAGCGCGACTCGTCGAGTTCGACGGCGACGACGTCCGGCCGTTCACGTTCGATCGTGTCTTCGACCTCCGCGACGCTCTCGTGGGAGACGTGGGCCGTGCCGACGATGGTGACGGATCCCTCGCCCGTGTCATCACGTCCGATTGGCGTGTCGGGACCAGCCTCGACGAAGTGATCGTCGTCAGCCGGCCCGGGCCCTGTCATCATCTCCGCTAATTGGGGCCGCCCGTTTACCTGTGTCGACAAGCGGTTCTGGGAACGAAACTGAGCGACACGACACGGACAACGCCGCCGGCTGTCTGTCGAGTCTGGTCACGCCCACAGGCGTTCACGACAGCAGCGACGGTGCGGGTCGGCCACAGGACGGTTCGTCTCGGACTTCCAGATCGACACTGTGGACGGGGCGACTCGCCGCGGGTTCGACGGCACCTGGCTTGGGTGGACGAGGGCCCGAACCTCGCGTTGCGGCGGTGATTTATGGTTACGACGGCCGTGACATCATCTATGGGTCTTGACGTCTCGGCGCCGGCGCCCCCGGAGTTGGAGCCACATTTCGATCCCGACGAGTACGAGGACGCTAACGTCGCCGGCGACGACTACCGGCGCCAGGAACTCCAGGCATTCTTCGACGAGAGTGCCTGGGAACGCGCGTTTGGCGAGTGGGCTGAACACACGGACCTCGCAGAGGAGGAGTACGTAGTGGCACGGGATCTCGAGTTGCTTGCGGACTTCGACTTCTTCTGGGACGACTTCGCCGACCGGGTCGGGTACCACGCGCCCGGTATTCCCGAAGACTGGCGCGAGCGCGACCTCCATCCCGCCCTCGACTCCTGGGAGACCGTCTCGGCGGTCAACGCGGCGATGACCGAACTCGGCCAGACTGTCTGTGACGTGCTCGAAGCGGAGTACATCGACTGGG
>CAYLJD010000112.1:0-6900 GCA_964383875.1 uncultured Halobacteriales archaeon | reverse complement strand
TCTTCGAGGTCCGGACCGCCGACGTCTTCCATGTGGAAGAACACGTCCTCGTCCGCATCCTCAGTCTCGATGAAACCGTAACCGCCTGTGTCGTTGAAGAAATCAACCGTACCGGTTGCCATTGCAGCTGAATCGAGGGACCCACGACAGATAACCCTTCCGAAGCGCTGGGCGGCCTCGAATTGCACGAAACTGGTTTTTAGGAGGCCCCTGAACCCCGACCCAGTATGGAGGACGTGCTCTGGCACCTTCTGGCGAGTTCCCGCGGTGGGCCATCCAGAGTGCAAATCCTCCGTGCGATCGACGAGCGGCCCCGCAATGCCAATCAGCTGGCCGACGAACTCGACCTCGACTACACTACGGTTCGCCACCACCTCGACCGCCTCGTTGAGAACAACGTCGTCAGACCTTCTGGCGACGACTACGGCGCCGTCTACCGGATCACGGATGCCACCCGAACCCACTGGGAGACGGTCGAGGAGATCATGGAGACGGTCGATCCAGACTGAACACGGACGAAGTTTGGACAGCGATTTTATACGCTGCGTCGCAAACACCGTAGCATGGCCCTTTGGCTGGACGCAGTTCGCGCTGCTGCCGGGTTGAACCTCATCCTGCTGGCAGCGCTCGGCGGCGTCTGGCTCCGGAACTACCTGGACCATCACGCCCGCCACACGTTTCTGCTGTTGGTGTTCGCGGCTGTCCTCTTCGTTCAGAACATCCTATGGCTGTACTTCTATACACTCCATCCGGCATTTGTGGGCTGGTTCGTGGCGTCCGGGACCGACGTCAAGGTCGGGATTTTTGCGCTGTGTGGCCTCGAACTCGTCGGCCTGGCCGTCCTGGCGAGTTTTACCCTCAGGTAGTGGGGGAGATTTTGGACTGATTTCGGAAAACCGTCTTGACCCTCCCATCCCCCAACTCCCGTGGGGGCGATGGCACCCACACGACGGCGGTTCCTTGGAACCGTCACGACCGCAGGCGTGATCGGACTCGCTGGCTGCCCTGACGACCAGGGTGGGGGTGACGGCGGGCCCACAGTGACCCAAACCGAGACCGAGCCGTCTCCCACGGCCACCGCGACCGAATCAGGGGGTGGAAGCGGAATGGACCAAGCGACGGTGTCGGTCGACTCCCACGCGGAGCTTGGGAACATTCTCGCCGACGGCGAGGGGCGGACGCTGTACATGTTCGACCCCGACACGCAGGGCGCTGACGCCAGCACCTGTTCCGGGGACTGTGCCGAGGCGTGGCCCCCGCTGACGGTGGACGGTGACCCGAACGTCGATGATGGTGTCACCGCCGACATCTCCACCTTCGAACGGGAGGACGGCACGCGCCAGGTCGCTGCGAACGGCTGGCCGCTCTACTACTTCGTCAACGACGAGGCACCCGGTGACGCGAACGGTCAGGGCGCTAACGACGTCTGGTGGGTCCTGGCTCCTGACGGGACGCCGATCCGAGCAGCCGCGACGGAAGTCGCTATCGGCACCCATTCCAAGTACGGCGACATCCTCGTCGACGGTGACGGCCGAACGCTGTACATGTTCGACCAGGACACCCGGGGCGCCGGCCAGTCGGCGTGTCCAGGCATCGAGGGCTGCGACGAGGCCTGGCCCCCGCTTGCCGCCGAGAGCGACGACGCCGTGACAGCTGGCGACAACGTGACGGCCGAGCTCACGACCTTCGAACGCGAGGACGGGACGCGCCAGGTCGTCGCCAACGGCTGGCCGCTCTACTACTTCGTCAACGACGAGGAACCGGGTGATGCCAACGGCCAGGGAGTCAACGACGTCTGGTGGGTGTTGGGCCCGGACGGTACGCCGAAGCGTCCGGCCACAGCCACCGTGGCGGTCAGATCGCATCCCGACTACGGGGAGATTCTCGTCGACGGTGACGGACGGACGCTGTACATGTTCGACTCCGACACGCAGGGGAGTGGGGCCAGCACCTGTTCCGGGGACTGCGCCGACGCGTGGCCCCCACTTACGGCTGCGGGCGGACCGGAGACCGGTGAGGGGGTGACCGCTGAACTCGGGAGCTTCGAGCGCGCCGATGGATCGCGACAGATCACCGCAAACGGCTGGCCGCTGTACTACTTCGTCGACGACGAGGAATCCGGCGACGCGACCGGCCAGGGCGTCAACGACGTCTGGTGGGTCCTCGATCCGGCTGGCGTCCCCCAGCGACCCGAGGAAACACCCACCGAAACGGCGGCCGGTGGTGGGGGCGGAAGCGTATATTGACCCGCGTGGGGTGGCCCAACCCGAACAGACAACGCCAACGACTCACGGGGCTTTTTTGCCCCGCGGCGTCGGTACGCGTCCATGGATCGCCGGCGAGCGACCCGCCTCACAGTCGTTATTGTCATGCTCGCAGTCGCCGGCGTGCTCGTCCACGGATACGTCACGGCGCCCACGACGGCCAGCGCCGCCGACGTCCCCCGGCCGGACCCTCGCGACGGGATCACCGTCGTGAGCGAGTCGGCGAAATTCGGCACGCTCATCGCCTGGAATCCTGACGGCAGCCTCCTGTACTACGATGACGACCACACCAAGTATTTCGACGTCGACCCGGTCGCCGGCACAGCGACGACGGTCGAGTACGTCGCCGTCGACACGATCCACTCGGCGGGGCCTCGGTGTCGCGATCCACCCTGTACCCGGAACGTCGTCGAACGAGTCAACCTCTCGACCGGGGCAATCCGGGAAATCTACGCCCGCTACGACGCCAAGGAACACGCCGCCGAATGGCACGACCACGAGCGCGTCGACAGTGACCGGATCCTCGTCGCCGACATGATCCACGACCAGGTCGTTCGGGTGAACACGACGACGGAACTCGTCGACTGGCGGTGGGACGGGCAAAGTGACTTCGACGTCACCACTGGTGGCCCGTATCCCGACGACTGGATGCACCTCAACGACGTCGAGGTTCTTCCGGACGGTCGCATCATGGTCAGTCTGCGAAACCACGACCAGATCGTGTTTCTGGATCCAGTGCGCGGCCTGCAGACGAACTGGACGCTGGGCGCAGATGACGACCACGACATCCTCTACGAGCAGCACAATCCCCAATACATCCCCGCAGATCGCGGTGGCCCTGCGGTCGTCCTGGCCGATTCCGAAAACGGTCGTGTCCTCGAGTACCAGCGCCAGGACGGGACGTGGAACCGGACCTGGCACTGGGCGGACGACCGACTCCAGTGGCCCCGCGACGCCGACCGGCTCCCGAACGGCCACACGCTCGTCGCCGACACGCACGGCAAACGGGTCCTCGAGATCGACCGGGACGGCGATGTCGTCTGGTCTGTCCCCGTGAGTCACCCCTACGACGTCGAGCGACTCGGAGTGAGCGGCGGCGAAAGCGCCGCCCGGCTCGGTCTCACGTCGCGGACGGCCGACAGCGCCTCGGAAACCGGCTTCGATCCACTCGGCATACTCGGTGACCTCGTCACCGCCGTGCTGCCCTCGCGACTCGTCAACGCCGTCATCTACGTCGCACCAGTCTGGATGGGGCGCGTCCAATATTTCGCCATCGCCATCGGCGTGGTGACGACCGTCATCTGGCTCGGCCTCGAGGTGCGCTGGCGAGTTCCGCCACTGGGGACCCGCTGGCCGATCTACCGACGCGACGAGTGACTGTGGGGCCAGCGCTGGACCCAAACGGTATTGGCGTGGCGGCGGAATCCCTCGGGTCGTGAGTAGCTTCCCAGGGGGCCACGCCGGGTTTCTCGTCGCGGCACTGGCAACCCACGCGCTCGTGGGCTACGCCCTCGGCCGGATCGCCGAGGCCCCGATTGCCGGGGTCGTCGGCGGGCTCGCAGCCGACCTCGATCTCCTCATCCCCCCGAGTATGGGCTGGCCACTGGCCCACCGAGGGATCACCCACACCCCCGCGGCCGCGGTCGTCACGGTGCTCGCCGTGTACGGCCTGACTCGCCGGCGCGACATCTCCGCGGCCGTCGGCCTTGGCTACGCCTCACAGCTGCTGATCGACTTCACGACGGCCCAGGGCATTCCACTCGCGTACCCGCTCTCCCGGGCGTTCGTCGCTGTCCCGCTGGGAACTCATGGGCCGATCGGAACAGCTCTCATCTGGGTGGCGGTCGGCGTAGCGCTGTGGCTCTCGCGGAGTGGTGTTTCAATCGACACCCCTATCAGATAATCCGATCGGGACGGATGCGGAGGATCACGCGCTCAGTCTGAATCGGATTCTGGTAGTCGGTCCCAGCGTACCGCTGTGAGAGGGCGTCGATGTGATCCCGCGCGCCGTCGGTCGTCGTCTCCTCGACTGTCCCGACGACGGCGAGGTACCGGTACGGATCGTCCGGATCAAGCAGGCTCAGCCCAACGTCGGGGTTCCGCCGGACGTTTCGGTCCTTCTGTCGACCCCGCTCGGTATTGACGAGCAGGCGATCATCCTCGGCGTCGTAGTCAATCCACACTGGGGTGATGTGGGGTGCCCCGTTCGGAAGCACCGTGCCGAAATGCGCGAAGCTTCGTTTCTCGAAGAGGTCGTGATACTCGGTCGGAATTCCAGTCATAGCTTCGCGCTGTGGCAGGCTGGCCTTGAGCGTGGCGAACTCCGAGGGGAGTCAGACGAAGCCGACGAGAGACGAGATACCGGCATGGCCCGCTCTCGCGAATGTGCACTACTCCAGCGGAGCACCGGCGAGGACCAGGGTGGCCCGCGCGTCACCGACGTTGCGAATCTGGCGTCGCTCGGTCGGGTCGAGCCGAATCGCCGTCTCGGCGTCCAGCTGGACGGTTTCCTCGTCGAGGTCGATCCCCACCTGGCCCGCGACGACGTAGTAGATCTCCTCCTGCCCGGATTCGCGCTCGTCGTGCTCTTTGGTCTTCCCACCCGGCTCCAGTTCGAGCACCGTAAAGCCGAGGTGGTCGGTGTCGAGTTCGCCCTTCAGAAACCACATGCCGCCCCACTCCTCGGGGACGACAGAGTCGGCGTCGGTCTTCGCCGCAGTGTCGTATGCCATGGAATACACCTCCGCGCTCGAATCCCTTATTTCTGCTCGCACGGCGGACAGCCACGGACCGGAGGCAGTATCGGCGCGTCAGACCAGGGTGGCCTGCTTCCGCACCGGATCACTGGTGTCCACTACTGCTCGCCCGACGGCACGCACAGTGTCCCCGTGTGGACCGACCTGGCAGTCGCCATCCACGGCCGGAACCGACAGGGTTTCCCCGGGGGCCACCTACGCATCGAAACAAATGAGTCGCGACTCGATCGAGGTCCGCGGGGCCGAGGAACACAACCTCAAGGACATCGATGTGACCATCCCGCGCGAGTCGCTGACTGTGGTCACGGGACTGTCGGGATCGGGGAAATCCTCGCTCGCCTTCGAGACGATCTACGCGGAGGGCCAGCGCCGCTACATCGAGTCGTTGTCCGCGTATGCCCGCAACTTCCTGGGCCAGATGGACAAGCCCCAGGTCGAGACTGTCGAGGGGCTCTCGCCAGCGATCTCGATCGATCAGAAAGCGGCCGCAAACAACCCGCGATCGACCGTTGGCACCGTGACGGAACTCCACGACTACCTGCGGCTGCTGTACGCCCGTGTCGGCACGCCGCACTGTCCGGAGTGCGGACGCGAAGTCGGCGAACAAAGCGCCCAGCACATGGTTCGGCGCATCCTCGAACTTCCGGCGGGGACGCGCGCGAAGATCGCCGCGCCCGTCGTCCGCGACCAGAAGGGCGCCTTCGAGGACACCTTCGACGAGTTGGTCGCCGACGGCTACACTCGCGTCGAAGTCGACGGCGAGGCCTACGACCTCACGGTTGACCGACCGGACCTCGACGAGAACTACGACCACACCCTCGACGTGGTCGTCGACCGCGTGACCGTCAGCGACGACGCCAGGTCGCGTATCACTGACTCCGTCGAGACGGCCCTGTCGGAGGCCGACGGCGTGCTCAAGGTGATTCTGCCCGACCCGCCGGCAGACACCGAACTCGGTGGCGCCAGAGCCCGCTCGACGGGCGACCTCGCCGACGATGCCGACGCGGCAGACGAACGGCTCGTCGTCGAATTCTCCGAGGACCTGGCCTGCACGCACTGTGGGATCGACATCAGTGAGATCGAGACGCGCTCGTTCTCGTTCAACAGTCCGCACGGTGCCTGCCCGGAATGTGAGGGAATCGGCGAAACCAAAGAGGTCACCGAGGACCTCGTGATCCAGGACCCGTCCAAACCCCTCAAGGACGTCTTCGAGCCCTGGAGCTACAACCGGACCTACTACAGCCGCCAGCTCGACAACGTCGCCGAGCATTTCGATGTCTCGGTTAACACACCCTTCGAGGACCTCGATCCCGGCATCAGACGCCAGTTCCTGTACGGGACCGACGAACCCGTCCACTTCCAGTGGACCACCAAGAACGGCACCCGGGAGAAGACCGAACGCTTCGAGGGGGTCATGGGCAACCTCGAGCGGCGCTACGTGGAGACCGACAGCGATCGCGCGCGCTCGCACATCGAGGATTACATGGCGACCACGACGTGCCCCTCGTGCGACGGGACGCGCCTCAAGGCCGAGTCGCGAGCGGTCCTCGTCGACGGCACGTCCATCACCGAGGTCAGTGAACTGTCGATCGGTGACGCCCTCGCCCACTTCGAGGATATGGAAGCGACCCTCGACGAGCGCCAGACGACCATCGCCGAGGAGATCCTCAAGGAAATTCGTGCCCGGCTCGGGTTCATGTGCGAAGTCGGACTCGAGTACCTGACGCTCGACCGCGAAGCCGCGACACTGTCCGGAGGGGAGAGCCAGCGGATCAGACTGGCGACACAAATCGGGAGTGGCCTCGTCGGCGTCCTCTACGTGTTGGACGAGCCCTCGATCGGCCTCCACCAGCGCGACAACGACCGCCTCCTGAACACCC
>CAYLJD010000111.1:2668-6902 GCA_964383875.1 uncultured Halobacteriales archaeon | reverse complement strand
AAGGACATCTCCGAACTCGACATCGTCTTCTCCGGCGCGGGCGCGAGCGCTATCGCCACTGCACGATTTTACGTCTCACTGGGCGCCAGCGAGGAAAATATCACGATGTGTGACTCCGGAGGGATCATCACCCAGGAGCGCGCGGAGAGGGGCGACGTCAATGAGTTCAAACAGGAGTTCGCCCGCGATGTCCCCGAGGGTGGCCTGGAGGACGCAATGGCCGATTCGGACGTCTTCGTCGGGTTGTCCATCGGCGGCCTCGTCGACGAGGACATGGTCCGGTCGATGGCCGATAACCCGATCATCTTCGCGATGGCGAATCCAGATCCGGAGATCGACTACCACGACGCCAAGCAGGCGCGCGACGACACGGTCATCGTCGCCACCGGTCGTTCGGACTTCCCCAACCAGGTCAACAACGTGCTGGGCTTTCCCTTCATCTTCCGGGGTGCGCTCGACGTCCGAGCCACCGAGATCAACGAGGCGATGAAGGTCGCCGCGGCGGAGGCGCTCGCGACCCTCGCTCGCGAGGACGTACCCGATGCCGTCGTCAAGGCGTACGACGACGAGCCGTTGCAGTACGGCCCCGAGTACATCATCCCGAAACCGCTCGACCCACGGGTGCTGTTCGAGGTGGCTCCGGCAGTTGCGGAGGCGGCCATGGAGAGCGGCTGCGCCCGCCACGAGATCGACCGCGAGGACTACGTCGAGCGCCTCGAGGCGCGGCTTGGCAAGTCCCGCGAGATGATGCGTGTCGTGCTCAACAAGGCCAAGACCGAACCGAAGCGGGTCGTCCTCGCTGAGGGCGACGACGAGAAGATGGTCCGGGCGGCATACCAACTCGTCGACCAAGGCATCGCCGAGCCGGTGCTCGTGGGCGACCGGGAGGAGGTTTGGGACCACATGGAGACGCTCGGCCTCTCCTTCGAGCCGGAGATCATCGATCCCGAGGAGAGCAACCTCGATCCCTACGCCGAGCGACTCTACGAGCTTCGCAATCGGCAGGGCATCACGCGCACGCAGGCGGCGGAGCTCATCACGAACGAGAACTACCTCGGTAGCATCATGGTGGAAATGGGCGACGCCGACGCCCTGCTGACGGGATTGACTCATCACTACTCGTCGGCACTGCGCCCGCCCCTACAGGTCATCGGGACGGCCAGAGACGCCAATTACGCCGCCGGCGTCTACATGCTGACCTTCAAGAACCGGGTGATCTTCTGCGTCGACACGACGGTCAACCAGCACCCCGACGCGGACGTCCTCGATGAGATCACCCGACACACCGCGGACCTGGCCAGGCGGTTCAACGTCGAGCCGCGGGCCGCGCTTCTCTCGTACTCGGACTTCGGCAGCGTCGAAGGTCCCGACACCGAGACCGTCCGAACGGCAGCCAGTCGCCTCCGGGAAGACCCCACAGCCGACTTCCCCGTCGACGGCGAGATGCAGGCTGACACCGCCGTCGTCGAGGACATGCTGACGGGCACGTACGGCTTCTCCGACCTCGATGACCCGGCGAACGTGCTCGTTTTCCCCAATCTCGACGCCGGCAATATCGCGTACAAGCTACTGCAACGGCTCGGTGGCGCGGAGGCCATCGGACCGATGCTGGTCGGCATGGACAAGCCGGTGCACGTACTCCAGCGTGGCGACGAGGTCAAGGACATCGTCAACCTGGCAGGGCTGGCCGTCGTGGACGCCCAGGATCAGGACTAGTCGGGAGCGCCGGGCAATCCCGGCGGGTCAGCCTGTCACCGGACCTCGATCTCCGTTCCCTGCATGACGACGTCCGCGATGGGCAGCCAGATCTCGAGGACGCCGTTCGCGTACTCGGCCTCGATGCCGTCCTCCTCGACGCCCTTAGGGAACCGGAAGGTCCGGTGGTAGGTTCGTTTCCGGTTCTCGTCGTCGTGTTCGGCAGCGACGGCGAGTCGACCGTCCTGCCAGCGGACGTCGATCTCCTCCCGTTCGAACCCGGGCAGGTCGATCGAGAGGACAAACTGTCCATCTTCCTCGTACAGTTCGTAGTCGTCCGAGCCGGTGCCGAAGACGCGACTCGGCAGGTCGAGACCCTGTACCCATGAGGATGTTGGCGACGTTGGGAGTGGCATCAGTTACCACCCAATAGGTGATTGTGGGCACTTCTATATAAATTTAACCCAGGCGTTCACCGCCTGCCGGTGGGACAGACCCGCGTGCTTGTGGAGCGGTCGAGACTGCCATGCTGGCCATCGACGGGTGTTCCAAGACGATACTCGTCCAATTACGCGGTCCCGCGATGGCGCATCGGCGGGTTGAGAAACATGGCGTCGAGCATGAAGATTGCACTCACCAGCGACGCCGTGGCCAGGGTGAACTGAAGTCCCACTCCCAATAGGACGTGGAATACCAACGACAGTAGCAGCACGATGGGGATGCCCACCAGGTGAACGTCGTACCGACTCAGTTGGAGAGAGACGCCGTCCGTAATTCCGCCGTCGCCAGTGGGTGCACTTGCGGCCATGGTATCTACCCCCGTCATTCGTTCACACGAATTGATGTAGTATAAATTTTACCTGTGTCACGTCGTCTGAACCACCTTGTCTTGGCTCCATTCCCTTTCACTAATATATAGATAACTTATGACGCCGACGTATCACCGTGCCCTCGAACCGGCACGTCTTCAATCGCTCGCGCGCCGATCGGCGCGGGACGGCGGCGGAATTTGGTCGTCGTCCGGCGGCTCCACTCCGTCGGCCGCTTGGTTTACGTGCGCGAACTCTGCGGGGGCGTTCGCGAGCGGATGGGCCGGGTTTTCGTCGCTCGAAATTCGTGCGGCCATGACCGTACCAAGGCCCCGGAGCCGGGCCCGGATACCTCGCCAGTGAAGGCCGGTGCCGGCGGGCACCGTAACCGGGTGCTGAGGCTCGAGTTGTGGGTCCTCGGCGGCGAGGATGGCTGCATTGACGCTCGCGGCAAGCTCGTCGTGGTCGACGAGCAGCCCTACGCTGGCGTTGGACGCCACGCGTGCCGCGAGCAGGTCGAGCCCCAGATGCAGCGCTCGGTACTCGGCGACGTTGTTGTCCGGGGGGACGTCCTCGATGCACCGACGCGCAACGCGGGTACCGTCCCGGGCTTCGATGACGGCGCCGAGGCCGCCGCCCGACTCCCGGAAGGACCCGTCGGTGGCGAGATAGAAGTCGCGGTGGTGGGTCCGTGGCGGGTGGGCGACGTGGGGCGTGGGTGATTCGTCGTAGAGATCACGCAACGACGGCCGGCCGTACGCGGCCATGTCACGACTTCGCCGGGGAATGGTTTAAGCGTGTTGTCGGTCCGGACCCCAACGCCTACACTCGACCGCCGCCTCGCCGCACGCATGCAAGCCCGGGATGTCATGACGACGCCGGTCGAGACGGTCGCGCCCGACGACGACGTGAGCGAGGTGCTGACGCGTCTCGCACGGGCGGATTTCAGCGGCTACCCCGTCGTCGAGGATGGCACCGTCGTCGGCATTGTCACGGAGGCCGACCTCGTCGATCTCTTCCAGCCCGCGGACCGAATCCTCTGGATCCCCGTCGGGTTCCCCCCGTTCCTCGAGAGCCTCACCTACGGGATCGACCTCTCGTGGGACAAACTCGACGTAGGGATCGACCTCGTGAAGAACGCGGGCAAACCCATTAGGGAAGTCATGTCGACCGACCCTGTGACGGTCGACGTCGACACGGCCGTCGACACCGTGGTCTCGCTGCTCGCCGACGCCGACCGGGACATCAACCGCGTTCCGGTCCTCGAGGACGGCGAGCTGGTGGGGATCGTCACCCGCGAGGACGTCCTCCGGCGCCTCGCGGCGCCGGACGTGGCGATCGAAGCGAACGGGTGAGCCGGCGACGGTCGCCGGCCGCCGTCAGTCGCGGCCGTACGGTTGGCCGACGATCAGTGCGACGACGTTCAGCCCGAGCAACAACAGGAAGGCGACGGTCATCCTCGTAGTTTCGAGGCCGGTGATCAACAGCGGCAGGTGGAGGAAGGGCAGCGCGATAGCCGCCCAGAACGCCAGCCCGATCACTTGTCGACCGACCGACGGGAGGGGGAGCCGGGGCCGAACGTCGGGGAATTCGGTTTGTTCGGAGCGTGACGAGTTCGACATTGGGGACCTCCTGTTTTACCCATATACGGGCACCACTATAATACCGCGAGAGCCTTCGGCTCGTTTCGACGTTTCGCCGCTTCCGCGGGTTCTTTTATTCCGGGAGGA
>CAYLJD010000111.1:0-2568 GCA_964383875.1 uncultured Halobacteriales archaeon | reverse complement strand
CACTCCGACGGACAGGGGGGATCCAGCAATACTGCCAGCCACACCGAATCCGTGACCGTGATCGTCGTTGAGGACGACCGCTCCGTCGCCGATGTCTACGCGAACTGGCTTGAGACGCACCACTCGTTCCGAGGGGTGTACGGGAGCCCGAGGCCGTCGATGATGCCCCGGAGGTGGACTTCCTGACTAGACGGACGCAACGTCTCGACGGCGATCCCGCCCTCCGGGCGATCGATGACCGACCCCACGATCCGACCCTCGTCCATGATCGCGGCGGCCGATCCGACGTTCGACATTCCCGAGATGCCTATCGACGACTACCCTACCACACCCGTCGGTCGATCGGACTACCTCGAACCAGCTCGGTCATGCTCGAACGAGAGCCGTACCAGCACACCCATCAGGAGTACTTTTCGCTGGCCGCGAAGACGACCGCCTTTGCGGCGGAAATGCCGTCGGGCCAGCTCTCGACGGGTGGGCAGACGGAGCATTCGCCGGCTTTGACGAGGAGTTCGGGTCGTTTTTTCGTCACAGCGGGTCGGAAGGCCGGTGGCCGTCGGTAGCGACCGGGCGGTTGTCTTGTGAAATATACGCACAACTATCCTGGTCATGGACGCACATATCCGAGATCGGCTGCTGACTCGGTGTGTCTCCACGGGATACCAGCGACTCACGCCGATGGCCGCCAACGCGGGTTCATCCGATATTGCTTCGATTGTGCACAGTCGTTAAGTCGATCGGCCCCCAACGACCGGTACGATGGCAGACGACCTCGAAGAAATCCGCCAGGAGAAGATCGAATCTCTCAAAGAATCGGACGGGACCGATGAATCCACGAGCTCCCGTTCGGCGCCGATCCACGTCGAGGACCAGGCCCACCTGCAGGAACTCGTCGGCGAGGGGGGCGTTGTCCTCGTCGATTTCTACGCGGACTGGTGTGGCCCGTGCAAGATGCTCGAGCCCACGCTCGAGACGCTGGCCGCGGAGACCGAGGCCTCGGTCGCGAAGGTCGACGTCGACGAACACCAACAGCTCGCGGCGGAGTACCAGGTCCGGGGTGTCCCCACCGTCGTCATCTACAGCGACGGGGAGTCCGTCGAGCAGTTCTCCGGCGTCCGCGGCGAGGACGAGCTCCGCGGGCTGATTCAGCAGTACGCGTAGGTCGCCCCCGGAGGCGATCCCGCCCGCCGCGAAGACTTTTCACCTCCCCCGCGCCACTCTGACCGGATGCAGTACGGCATATCCGTCAGCCAGCGCGGTAGTGGTGCCGCGCCGACCGCGGTGGCCGACATCGCCGCCCGGGCGGAGGAACATGGGTTCGATTTCGTCTCGTACGGCGACGCCCCCGCGCTGCTTCGAGAGGTCTACTCGACGCTCGCGCTGATCGGCGTTCAGACGGAGCGGATCGCGGTCGGGCCGATCGTCACAAACCCCGTCACCCGACACCCGGCCGTGACGAGTAGCGCGATCTGCACGCTCGACGAACTCACCGACGGTCGGGCCTTTCTGGGCATAGCCACCGGCGACAGCGGCGTCCTGTCGCTTGGCGAGCACCCCGCGAGCCTCGAGAGTGTCGAGCGGGCTATCACGACCGTGCAGACCCTCTCACGCGGTGCGCCGGTCGAGCCGCCAGCGGGGGAGGCATCGGTCGAGATCGACTGGGTCGATCCCGAGGGATCAGACGGCGTACCGGTCTGGCTGGCGGCCGAAGGGCCGAAAGCACAGGCACTCGCCGGCCGGGTCGCCGACGGTGTCATCCTCGGGGGCGGTCTCACGCCGGCGCTCCTCGAGCGGCAGGTCGACAACGTCCGGTGCGGAGCGCAGGCGGCCGACCGAGACCTCTCGGCGATCGACATCTGGGTCACAGCGCGGGCCAACGTGGCCGACGATAGGGCGCGGGCGGTCGACGATCTGAAGCCGGGCCTTGCGAGTATGGCGAACCACTCCATGCGATACACCTTCGAGGACAAGGCCGTCCCCGACGAGTATCACGACCGGTTACGCGAGCTGCAGTCGCGGTACCGGCCACACCAGGACCCGAACGACGATGGGGAGAACGTGGAACTCCTCGACCGGCTCGAACTCACGGACTTCCTCGCGTCACGGTACGCCATTGTCGGCACGCCGGCGGACTGTGCCGAGACGATCCGCGGTATTCGGAGCGTCAAGGGCGTCGACGGCATCTACCTCACTACGCCGATGAATCGGACGAGGCGGGTTCTCAGGGGGTTTGCGGCCGACGTCCTACCGATGGTATAACGCCGACTTCGAGTGGGGTGGGTGGCGAGGAGCGAACCCGCGATACTCCCCGTATCGATGCTATCGCGCGGGACGGCGTCCGCTCAGGTTGTGCAATGACTGTCTGGGATCGTCTCGCCCCTCGGCAGCCTGGACGTACCCTCTTGGGTCTGGATCGCGAGACCGGTCCCTGCACCGAGGCAACGAACTTACTGCCGGTGTCGCCGTCCGGTCGACCACCGGGATCGGCGTGGCCGCCGCCGTGGTGCTCGGGGTGGCTCTGCTCACGTTCTACGGCATTCGATTTGCTAGCGAGCTTTGATAGAAATG
>CAYLJD010000110.1:0-6904 GCA_964383875.1 uncultured Halobacteriales archaeon | reverse complement strand
CCGGCGCTGAACAGCATCGCCATCCAGGAGAAGTCGCTGAACTCCTTTTCCGCCTCGACGCCGCCGATCTTGATGTTCCCGAACTTGCTGAACGCGAAGTACAGCAGCGTCACGATGAAGATGTTCACCGCGAGCAGGTAGAACCAGCCGAAGTTGTCACCGATGAAATTGAAGAGCCAGGTGTAGGCTTCCGCGGCGTCTTCACCCAGCCCGATTGTCGCGGCGATGAACGCACCGATCAGTAAGAGCGCGATCGGGAACACGATCGGGTGAATGTCGAACCCGAACCGCTGGATGTTCGTGTCGCCCGGCTCCCGATCGGACTCCGGGTGGAACAGTTCCACCTGCAGCCCGTCGGACATCTCGCCGGTCGTCTCTGCATCGCCGTCGGTCATGCTGTACCTCCCGATGCTCCGTCGTTCGTGTGAGTGCCGTACATTGGCCTTGTTACCCGTGCGTGTGCCTCAGTTCTTTGATTCGTGGTTCGTCCCAGACTCGCGATCCGGATACCGCCACCCCGAACGAGTCCGCGACGCGCCAGACTGACCCGACCCTGTCACCAGTTAGCACGAGACATCACATCGGGCCGATAAACCCAAGGATTCCGCTTAAACCTTCATCTGGATTGATGCAGGTATTTAAAAGGCACCCGGTACGTTGTCGGCACCGTCAAGGACGGTTCCGTGGTGCCATTTGATGAGGCCGATCGCGACAGTCAGTGATCCTGGGTGCCACCTGCCGGCGGCCCGTCCGTGGACGGGTGGGTGACGATGTCGACGCTGTAGCCGTGCGCGGCGATGTCCTCGATGATGCGGTCGGCGTGTGCCTGTCCCGTCGTCTCCACCTGGAAAATGAGGTACGCCTCGCCCACGTCAAGGTCGTCCAGTGCACGGTCGTGGCGAACCGTCTGGATGTTGGCGTCGTGGTCGCCGATGACCCCGGAAAGCTCGGCCATCTTCCCCGGACGGTCGTCGATCTTCACCCGGAGCCGCAGAATCTGGTGGCGGCCCGTCAGTGCGTGGATCAGGATCGTCCGGAGCATGGTCATGTCCAGGTTGCCGCCACAGAGCAGCGGCATGACAGTCTCACCAGCGACGTCCAGCGAGTCGCTCTGAATGGCGGCGACGGCTGCCCCGCCGGCCCCCTCGACGACCTGCTTCGCCCGCTCCATCAGCAGGAGGACTGCCTCCGCGATTTCCCCGTTGGTCACCGTGACGACGTCGTCGACGTGCTCGTCGATGATCGACAGGGTCAGTTCCGAGATGCCACCCGTCGCGATGCCGTCGGCGATCGTGTCGACCGTCTCGAGCGTCTGTGGGGTGCCCTTCTCGAGGCTGTCAGCCACCGTTGCGGCGCCGTCGGCCTGGACACCGACGACCCTGGTCGCTGGGCTGCGTTCCGCGAACGCCAGGGCGATCCCGCTGATGAGACCGCCGCCGCCGATCGGCACGACCACCGTATCGACATCGGGGACGTCCTCGGACATCTCGACGCCGAGCGTTCCCTGTCCCGCGATGATGTCCACGTCGTCGTAGGCGTGGACGAACTCGGCGTCGGTGCCCGCGACGAGTTCGTGGGCGTGGTCCATCGCCGTCCGAAAGTCTTGGCCGACGAGTTCGACCGTCGCGCCGTACCCACGCGTGGCCTCGACTTTCGCCTGCGGGGCCGTCTCCGGCATCACGATCGTCGAGTCGACGCCGAGTTTCGTCGCCGCGAGCGCGACACCCTGGGCGTGGTTTCCGGCACTGGCAGCCACGACGTGGCCGAGGTCGCCCGCCTCCAGCCGGGCGCGGATCTTGTTGTACGCCCCGCGTGGCTTGAACGATCCTGTCCACTGGAGGTGTTCCAGTTTGAGGGTCACCCGGTCGGCGCCCGTCATCGACTCGAGGGCGGTGCTCCGGTCGACCGGCGTCGGTTTGACGACCGTCGGGTCGTCGAGGCGGTCGCGGGCGGTTTCGATGTCGGCGAACGTGACGCGATCGTCGGTGTCTGGAGCCATCCTCTGTAGGGGTGGGACGAGGTGCACGGCGGCCCAGTGTGGGGGTCCCCGAGCAGTCGGGGCCCGTTGGCCGGGATCCGATCCTCGCCGGTCTGCGTCCTAGGTCAGCGAACGGCCTGATAAGACTCACGGGGGGATGGCCCAGTACTGCCGCCCATTCGCACGCCCGCTCTCGATTCGTGACCCGGAACGACGGGGTGGGGCGAACCTACACCTATCAGCACTCAGACTGTTTTGGTCGCCGAGGGGCCGACGTGGATCAGTCGGCGAGGTCGAAGGGGACGGGCCGCGGGAGGTCGACGTCGACGCCGGCACGCTGGCTCGCGACGGTCACCGTGTTGTACAGCAGCATCGTGATGGTCATCGGCCCGACACCGCCGGGGACGGGTGTGATGAGACTCGCCTTCTCTCGGGCGCTCTCGAACGCCACGTCACCAACGATGGTGACGCCCTCTGACGCCGTCTCGACGCGGTTGGCGCTGACGTCGACGACGACCGCGCCCGGCGCGATCATCGACCCGTCGACGAGTTCCGGCTCGCCGGCCGCGACGACGAGGATGTCAGCCTGGCGCGTCTTCGCCGCGAGGTCGGCTGTCCGGGTGTGACAGACTGTTGTCGTGGCGTTTCCCCCCGGGGATTTGGAGAGCAGGAGGTTCGCCATGGGCGTGCCGACGAAGGCCGAACGGCCGACGAGGACGGCGTCCTTCCCCGCCGTGTCGACGCCGGCGGCGGAGAGCAAGACCTGGATGGCGTGGGGTGTCGGGGGCTTGAACCGTGGCTCACCCGCGACGAGCCGGCCGACGTTCGTGGGGTGAAACCCGTCGACGTCCTTTGCTGGATCGAGACACTGACGCACCTGGCGGGTGTCGACGTGGTCGGGCACGGGGAGCTGGACGAAGACCCCGTCGACGGCCGCATCCGCACTGAGCCCCTCGATGGTGTCGTAGAGCGACTCGGCAGGCGCGTCTGGTGGAACGCTCCGGTGGATTCCCTCGACACCGAGCTCCTCGCAGGCCTGTCGCTTGGCCGCCATGTAGCTCTCGCTGGCCGGATCCGCATCCATTAGCACGGTGGCGAGCGTCGGTCTCACGCCCGCAGCCTCGAGCACCTCGATCGAGTCCCGGAGTTTGGCCCGGAACAGCGAGCTCACTGCCCGGCCGTCGATGACGTTTCCGTCGCGGACGACACTCACCAGCGACCACCCGTGCCGGCCGGATTCGGCGACCATCTCGCGTGCATCGCTACTTGGGTCCTGGGTCCGACCGGTATCAAAGCCGGCGGTCGCACGGCGCCACTCGACTGCAACACCGAGCGTTCCACAGCCTATCACCGATCTGTTGGGTGTTGTCGGCCTGGGTCCATCAGGAAAGACCTAATGCCGCCCTCGCTCGTTATCCCACTCGACAACGAAGTCCGGTACGAATCCGCCGGTACCGATTCGTCGAATCCGACTCGGTCGAACGAGACCAGCGTACACCTATGGCACTGGACACTCCCGCGACGACCCAGGACGTGACGGCGCTCCTCTCGGCGCCCCGCTTCGAGTTGATGCCCTTCGATAGCTTCGGCGAGCAGATGCACCACCTTCCCGATGGGGCGGCCATCGCGATCACGACGTCGCCCACCCTGGGACTCGACGCGACACTCGAGTGGACCGAGCGGGCCGCCGCCGAGGGCTACGAGATCGTCCCACACATCGCGGCGCGGTACGTCCGCGACCGGGAACACCTGGACGAGGTGGCCCAGCGCCTCCACGACGCGGGCGTCACCGACCTCTTCGTGCCTGGCGGCGACCGCGACGAGCCGGTGGGCGAGTTCGACTCCGCCTACCAGCTCCTGACGGCTCTCGCGGACCTGGGCCACGAGTTCGCGGACGTCGGTATCACCGGCTATCCGGAGGGCCACGAGTTCCTCTCCGACGAGACGCTGGCCGAGGCCATGGCGAACAAGGCGCCCCACGCGACCTATATCGTGACGCAGCTCTGCTACGACCCGGATGCGATCATCGGCTGGCTCGAGACTGTCAGGGGTCGTGGGATCGACCTGCCGGTCGAGATCGGTATTCCGGGCGTGCTGAAGTACCAGCGACTCCTCGGGATTTCACAAAAAGTCGGCGTCGGCGACTCGGTGCGGTTCTTGCAGAAGACCAGTGGCCTCCTCGGGTTCGTTCGACAACTCGTCGGTTCGCGGGGCAAGTACGAACCCGACGGGCTGATCGATGGCCTCGCCCCCTATGCCGGGGACCCCGACTACGGCATCCGGGGACTCCACATCTACACGTTCAATCAGGTGCCGGACACCGAGACCTGGCGTCGCGCCAGGCTCGAGGGACGGTAACCACGATGGGAACCGACGTCGGATACGGGCTCGCGACCGTCGGGCCTGCGGACGCCGGGCCCGACCAGTCTTCGAACGACACGATCTCGCTGACACCGACGCTGGGGTGTACGGAGATCGGCGTCGACGCCGCTCACATCCTGGACGGAGCGTCATTCGACCTGCCCGCGGGTCGGGAACGGGTCTTCATCCCGCTCGGCGGGCCCGAATCGACCGGCATTGGCGGGACGCTCTCCGTGCCAGCCCGGGGCCTCGGCCGTGTTCCGCCCGACCACCCGGTGACGCTCACGGCCGACACCGGAACCACGCTGCTCGTCCTGCACACGTCGGCGAGTGGCGGTGCGACAGACCCGCGGACCGTCGACCTTGCGGCCGCCGAATACACCGTCCCGGACACGTCAGCTGTCGCGACGGCGCACCTGACGGCACCGCTCGGCTGTGGGGGCCTGAAAGTCAACGCTCGACGACTGGACCCGGGACAGGCCGTTCCGCTCCACACTGAGGGCACCCAGGAAGAACTGTTCGTGCCGCTCGACACCGGTGGGACGATGCGGATCGACGACGAGACGGTTTCCACGCCTCGCGGGACGGTCGTCCGCGTCGCCCCGTCGACGCCACGGAGAGCCCGCAATGACACGGCGACGGCCACCGAGTGGGTGATGGTCGGGGCGCCCCCGACCGGCGGACCGACAGACTGGGATCCGGGGGCGACGATCGTCGACGACGTCGCGGACTCGGCAATGGAGGGACCCGATACGTGAACCGCAATCACCTTCTCGAACTCGTTCCCCACTACATCGCAAGCCTGCTCCTGATCCTGGCGACGATCACTGCCATTCGGGTCTTCGTCGGCAATTTCGGGATCGTCGTCGAACTGCCGATCGTCGTCGCGGTCGTCCTCGCCTATCCCACGATCGTCCGGTGGCTCGGCATCTCGCCGGCCGCGTGGGAGGACCACCCCGACGACAAGGGGCCTTAGTCCGGCACGGTGGCGTGCTCGCCGGTTGCCCGCTCGAGGATCGCGTCACGGGCTCGTCTGGCACTCGACCGTTTGCTCCGGGGGAAATACAGGGTGTTCTCGTCGACCGGTTTCGAGAGGAATCCCGACTCGGCCGGCTGGAGCCCCTGCTGGACGATCTGAAGGTACCCGGCCACCAGCCCACCGGAGTAGTTGACGCCAGTGACCTCGTCGAGCGGGATCGTCTTGTCCTCGTGGATGGAGGCGCGGGATCGATCGATCTCGATGCGGTCCGCGTAGACCGATAGCGTCCCGCCCTGGAGGGTACACGACTCGAGGGGCTCCTCGTCGGGCTGCCCGGCCATGGTGGTCCGACACGCCAGGTCACGAAAAATCCCCGGGCCCAGCGAACCACAACCTGAAAGGCATCTTACTGGAAATGGATTCCGCTCGCCGAATCTGGTCACTGGGCGTGTCCGCTCGTTTGACGAACACGGTGCCGAACCGGTGTTCCACCGCTCGTGCCGGCCGTTTCGCCGTGCTTCAGGGACGTCGGTACCGGCCGGGAAGCGACCGACACGCGTCTCTTTTATGGGGGTGGCCGAGCGAGTACGGGCACTGATGTCGGACAACAATGCGGCCACACCGGAGCACCCGAACCACCCCAGCGTCGACCAGTCGGACAGACTGGTCCCCCGAAACTTGCGCCAGACCGGCGATCCCGGCATCGAGATGCTCGTCTCGACGCGGGTCCGGAAGTCGCCCTTCTTCCACAAGTCCTTCAACGAGGAGGGCGCCTGGCGGTGTACCGTCTACAACCGGCTCTATCACCCCCGTGGCCTCGTCGAGCCAGAGGACGGCGGTGCGATGGCGGAGTACGAGGCGCTGACCAACACCGTGACGCTCTGGGACGTCGCCGTTGAGCGCCAGATCCGCGTCGCCGGCCCGGACGCCGAGGCGCTCACGAACTACGTGATCACCCGGGACGCGACCGAGATCGAGCCGATGCACGGGAAGTACGTCATTCTCTGCAACGAGAAGGGCGGGATCCTGAACGACCCGATTCTCCTCCGCGTCGCCGAGGACGAGTTCTGGTTTTCCATCTCGGATTCGACACTCATGCAGTGGCTCCAGGGCGTCAACGTCGGCATGGACTTCGACGTCGAGATCGACGAAATCGACGTCGCCCCGATGCAGATTCAGGGTCCGCGCTCCGAGGACGTGATGATCGACGTCGTCGGCGAGTCCGTGAGCGAGATTCCCTACTACGGCCTGATGGAGGCAGAGGTGAACGGGTGTGAGGTGCTCGTGAGCCAGACCGGCTTCTCCGGCGAGAAGGGTTTCGAGATCTACGTCCTCGACGCGATGGAACACGCCGAACGCGTCTGGGATCCGGTGCTGGCGACCGTCAAGGACCACGGCGGGATGCAGATCGCCCCCGGTCACCACCGCCGCATCGCTGCCGGGATCATGTCCTGGGGCCAGGACATGGACCACGAAACGTCCCCCTTCCAGGTCAACCTCGGCTACCAGGTCCCAGACGACAAGGACGCCGACTACATCGGCAAGGAGGCGCTCGAACGCCAGCAGGCACGCATCGACGACGGCGA
>CAYLJD010000109.1:0-6905 GCA_964383875.1 uncultured Halobacteriales archaeon | reverse complement strand
AGTTCCTTCATGCGTTTGCCGACGCGGCCGGCGTCAGAGAACTCGTCCTCACTCATGGCGTTCGCCAGCGCGTTTCCGAGGACGAAGACCGCATGCTTGTGCTCGCTTTTCGACTTGTGGACGTCCGACGGTGTCACGTCGAGCTCGTCGTAAGGCTCGAACAGCTCGGAGTTTGTCCCCTCGAGACCACGGAAGTACTCCATGATCTTTACCATCTGTTCGTGCAGTTCGAGCAGCTCGTCCTTGTGCATACGGTGGATTTGAGCGGCAGGAAATTAAGTATTGTTTGAGACGCACTACCAGCGTCGATGTCCAGGCGTCGATCAGAAGACGTACTCGTCGTCGTGGCCCATCATCCCGTCATCCTCGAATCCTGGTTCCTCGTCTTCTTCGACCGGACCGCTTGTCTTGTAGGCCTTCAGTCCCGTCGAGAGGAGGTCCTCGATGGCCTCTTCCCGGGTGAGAAATTCGCCCTGCTCGACGAGCTGAGCGATCTGCATCTCCAGGTGTTCCGGGACGGTGATCTCGACCTCAGGCATCAGTCGATTCGTGGGTTCGACTGAGGGGTATTTAAGCCTGGCGGGGAATGTTCTCCAGTATGCAAAGGTAAACCTTGGGATTAAAAGGTTAAATTTGGACTAACCAATCTAACTTTTGGAATTCTCTAATTAATTGTCGGAATCGATGCGGCACGCCGGCTGATGGGATAGTTAGGCTCAAAGGTTCCCGGATCGAACTCGCAGTCAATGGAGCCGAGTTCGGGTGGCGAGACAGCGATTCGGTCCGCACCCGACTCGGTGGCAGTCGCCGGCGACCGTATCGACCCGGTACCGTTTCGGTCGGTCCTCCGCCTCGTCGATCGACCGCGATTTGGGTGGCTGTCCGACGCACAGCAGCTCGTGAGCGGTGGCGCGACCGCGACGCTCGCGACGACCGGTCCCGGTCGTTTCGCTCACGTCCGCCGGCGGGCCGAGGGGCTGTTCGATGCCGTGTCGGTGCCGGACGGGTTTCCACCGGTCGCGCGGCCACGACTTGTCGGTGGATTTGCCTTTCACGATGGCCACGAACAGGCCGACACCGGCACGTGGCGGGGCTATCCCGGGGCAAAGTTCGTTCTCCCTGCCGTGCAGGTCGTACGGACGGCAGCCGGCACGTGGCTCACTGCCACCGCTACGGGTAGTGGTGCCACCCACACGGCAACCGACAGACTGGAGCGCTGGCGGCACCGACTTCGTGCGCTCCCGACACAGGAGCGAACCAGTGCGCCGGCAGTCGTTGGAACGACCTCCACGCCCGACCGAGCTGGCTGGCACGATCAGGTCCGCTTGGCGCTGGACCGGATCGAGTCGGGGACGCTCAGCAAAGTGGTTCTCGCGGCAGCACGTGCAGTCGATCTCGCCAATCCCGTCGACGTGCCCGACATGCTCGATCGGCTGTCGGAGTCACACCCCGATTGCACGCGATTTCTTGTCGATCCCACGACCGGCGGGACGTTCTTCGGCGCCACGCCCGAGCAGCTCGTCTCCCTTCGTGGTCGCTCTGTCCGGACGACGGTCCTCGCCGGGTCGACCGGTCGAGGCGACACCGATGCCGAAGACACGTGGCTCGCCGAAGACCTGCGCGGGAGTGCAAAGGATTCCCGGGAACACGAGGTGGTCGTCGAGGCCATCGAGGCCCAGCTCGGCCCCCTCACATCCGCTGTGCGGACGGGTAACCGGGACGTCAGGCAGTTGGCCACTGTCCAGCACCTCGAAACCCCCGTGCGTGCGACGCTCGACGGGGACCACCACGTCCTCGACCTCGTCGAAGCGCTGCATCCGACGCCGGCCGTCGGCGGCATGCCACAACGGGCCGCCCTCCGGACGATCCGCACGACCGAGGCGTTTGAACGTGGCTGGTACGCGGCCCCAGTCGGGTGGTTTGATGCCGAGGGGGATGGCTCGTTTTCGGTGGGTATTCGGTCGGCCGTCGCTGACGGCGATCGAGTGACCCTGTACGCCGGCAACGGGATCGTGGCCGATAGTGATCCGGATCGGGAGTGGAGCGAACTCCAGCTCAAGTACCGGTCGATTCTCGACGAACTCGAATGACAGCACCGAACCGGAACACACTCTGGGGGGAGATCCTCGTCTCCGAGCTCGCTGCTGCCGGCCTGGCCGGGGTGTGCCTCGCCCCCGGGAGCCGGTCGACGCCCCTCGTGACCGCCGTTGCGGATCGGTCCGATGTGCCCGTCTACTCGCACCTGGACGAGCGGTCGGCCGCCTTCTTCGCGCTCGGTCGCGGCAGACGCACTGGCCACCCAACAGCCGTCGTCACGACGTCCGGAACGGCCGCGGCGAACCTCCATCCGGCAGTCATCGAGGCCGACGACGGGCGGGTCCCGTTGCTCGTCATCACGGCGGACCGGCCGCCGGAACGCCAGGACAGTGGTGCCAACCAGACGATCGATCAAGTGGCCCTGTATGGCGACGCAGTCCGGTGGCACCGAAGCCTCGGCCGTCCCGATCCGACGCCGCGTTCGCTCCGGTCGCTCCGCGTGACTGCATCGCGGGCTATCACCGCCACCACGGGCCCGAACCCAGGACCAGTTCACCTCAATGTTCCGTTTCGGAAACCGCTCGAGCCGACCGAGGTGCCGGGGGACGTCCCTGAGACGCTCGCGGACGATTCGCCGCTCGCTGCCGAGGGCCGAACCGGTCCATTCGTGACGACGACACGAGGCCACGCCAGTCTCGACGACGTCGATCTCGACCGCATCGCCCAGGCCGTCGAGGCTGCCGACCGGGGCCTCGTTGTGTGTGGACCCGCCGGCGTAACTGGACCGACGCCGACCGCGATCGAGTCACTCACGTCGGCGACAGGGTTTCCGGTCCTGGCCGATCCGCTGTCGGGGATTCGGTTCGGTCCGCACGTCCCCCGCACGCCGATCGTCGCCGGATACGATTCACTCCTCGAGTGCGCAGCGGACTGGCCAGATCCGGACGTCGTGCTTCGGTTCGGCGCCTCGCCGACTTCGAAACGCTGTCGGCACTACCTCCGCGACGTCGACGCCCGCCAGTTCGTCGTCGATCAGGCCGCGGAGTGGCGCGAGGCCGAGTTCACGGCGTCGGACCTGGTCGTCGCCGATCCGACGCGGCTCGCGACTGGCCTCGCCGACCGGATTTCGACCCCCGCCGAGCCGTCGTGGCGAGACCGATTTCGGGATGCCGAACAGGCGTACTGGGACCTCGTCGACGACGCCTGTGCCGACCGCTTCTTCGAAGGATCGCTCCTCCACGCGGTCACGTCACGGCTGCCTGATCCATCGACCATGTTCGTCTCGAACAGTATGCCGGTCCGCGACCTCGACCGGTTCGGTCGACCCCGCGGTGGTGATATCACCGCGCTCGGAAACCGTGGAGCCAGTGGTATCGACGGGATCGTCTCGACAGGACTCGGCGCGGCAAGCGCCACCGACGATCCGCTGGTCCTCGTCCTCGGTGATCTCGCGTACTACCACGACATGAACGGGCTGCTCGCGGTCGGCCGGTGCGGGATCGACGCGACGATCGTGCTGGTCGACAACGATGGCGGGGGGATTTTTCACGCCCTTCCCATCGAGGACTTCGATCCGCCCTTTACTGACCTGTTCAAGACACCTCACGGGCTCGATTTCGCACCGACTGGCGAGCTCTACGACCTGGAGTTCGTCAGGACCCCGGATCGGGCGACGTTCGTCGACGCGTTCGACGAGTCGATTGCTCAATCCGGGACGCAGGTGCTTGCGGTCCCGTTCGACGCCGAATCGAGCCACCGATACCGCGAGACGCTCCACGAGCGAGTGTGCCGGGCGCTGGCCTGAGTCAGGCCCGTAGCGCGATCGTGGCGGTGACAGCAACGAAAAGCGGGAGCACGGTCGCGGAGACGACCCCGAGCCCGACGACCGAGGCGAGGTCGACACCGAACCCGGCGACCAGCACTGCCGGGAGGACGACACTCCAGAAGCCGAAGACGGCGGTCCCGACGGCCGGCATGCTGAGGAGGAACCCGACCACCAGCAGGACACAGCCACCCACGACGAGGTTTACCGGGAGGGGGAACGCCGGCTCCACGCTCGCCCAGAGCATGACCGGGTAGAGCACCCAGGCCGTGGCCAGCAACAGGAGCGACTCCCCGGACCGAAAGAGGCGACTGCCCATTCCGGATCGATCGGCCGTGTAGACGCGGTAGGAATCGCGGTCGTCAGTGCGCCATCGTTGCGCGTACACGCCGTCGTCCGATACCCAGCCACTCGCGTCCCGGCCAGGTTCCCGGGCTGTCCGCTGCTGGCTGGGATCCGTCCCCTGCTCGGACCGGGTGTCTGCCTGCCCAGGCGTGTCGGATTCGTCCGTTGTCCACCACTCGTATCGCTCACCAGTCGTCGACTCGCTGGCAGCCCGGCCGGCGGATGACGCCGAGCTCGAGACGTCTGCGACGTCCGTCTCGTGTTGGTCAACGTAGGCGTCGTGGCCGAGCCGGTCGTACCGGGCCCGTGCGCGATCGTCTGTGAGGACCTCTTTCGCTTCGATCAGTCCCTTGGTTCGATCGGTGGCGCTGGGATCGTCACTGACGTCCGGGTGCGTCTCGACGAGCTGGTCGCGGTAGGCCTGTTTGATCTCGGCCGTCGTTGCGTCCTCGGTGACGTCCAGTCGATCGTAGTACGTCTCCGCCATGTTCAGGTGTCGATCGTCACCCGACGCATCGGTCGCCCCCCGGGAAAAGCCCGCCGGTAAATCTCGAACGCCCCGTGAATTTATTACCGTCTCGCGAGACGGTGCCCCCAGTGACGTACGACAGCATCTACGAAGCCGTCCGAGACAACTACGTATCGGAAGGCGCGTGGGATCGGATGCTCACCGCCGGCGACCCCGAGTCGTTCAATCTGGCCGAGGAGGCTCTCGGTCGCCACGCCGATTCCTCCGACACCGCCCTGCGCATCCGCGATTTCGCCACGCTCGACTCTGAAGCCTACTCCTTTCGGGAGCTGAACGACGCCGCCAACCGTGCGGCGAACTTCTTCGTCGACGCCATGGAGCGTCGGGAAGTGGTCGGCCTCATGCTGGAGCCGCAGCTCGAACTGTACGCGAGCCTGTTCGGGGCGGTCAAGAGCCAGCGAATTTTCGTCCCTCTCGATACGAAGTTCGGACCGGATGCCGTCAGCTACCGGCTCGCTGACGCCGAGGCGACGACGCTCGTGACGACCACGGATCAGCTCGACGCGGTGCAGCCGGACGACATCCCGACGCTCGAACGCGTGGTCCTCGTCGGTGACGGGCGCGCGGATGCAACCGTTGCGGGTGTCGACGCAGTTCCCTACGATCGCGTCGAGGAGTGCTCGGCCACGTACGAGGCCATCCGCATGGATTCCGTCGAAGCCTACGGCATCGTCTACTCGAGTGGGACGACGGGACAGCCATTTCCGTCGCTCTCTCCGCACGCCACGGCTGTCGCGATCGAACCGTACCTCAAGTTCGTCGTCGACCTGCAGCCGGAGGACGTGTACTTTGCGGCCGCGTCGCCGGCCTGGTCCTACGGTCTCACTGTCGGCACTCTGTGCCCCGGTCTCCGCGGGACGAATATCGGCGCCTACCGCGGTCGGTTCGATCTCGAGGCGTGGGTCGACACCCTGGACCGGTGGGACGTGACAAACGCCATGGTCGCACCGACGGCACTCCGGCAACTCCGAGCGTCAGATGTCGACATCGGCGCCTACGACGTGGATCTGCGAGTCCTGGTAACCGCCGGCGAGACGCTCGACGCGGCCACCGCCGAGTGGGTCGAGGACAACCTCGGCTCGATGCCGCTCGACGCCTACGGATTGAGCGAGGCCGGGATGTTGCTGTGCAACTATCCCTTCCCGGACTGGGAGGTCCGGTCGGGGAGTATGGGCAAGCCGCTACCCAGCTACGATGTCCGGCTGATCGACCCCGAGACTGAGGTGGAAGCGAGCGGCGAGAACCCGGCCGACGCCGAGGAACTCGAGTTCATCGACGAGCCGGGCCAAGTTGGCGAGATCGTCACGTTCCAGTCTGGGGGAAGCGGACCGCTCGAAGGCCTGCGACCGGAAGGATGGCAGCGGACGGGTGACCTCGCCGAATTCGACGAGGACGGTTACTGGTGGTATCGTGGCCGCGCGGACGAGGTGATCATATCGGCCGGCTATCGTATCGGGCCGGAAGAAGTCCAAGCCAGTCTCGTCGACCACGAGGCGGTTCAGGAGGCGGGTGTCATCGGGGTCGACCACGAGACCCGGGGGAACGTCGTCAAGGCCTACGTGACACTCGCGCCGGGACACGAGCCCTCCGACGAGCTCCGGGAGGATATCATCGGGTACACCAAGTCTGAACTGTCCAAACACGAGTATCCACGGGAACTCGAGTTCGTCGAGGAGCTCCCGAAGACGGCGAGTGACAAGATCATCCGTCGCGAACTCAAGGAACGACACGAAGCCTCGTAACCCCCTCGTTCTGGGGAACGAACGGGTGCCTTTTTGCGACCGCCACTCCCACGCGCGGTATGGTATCCGAACTTTTCGCGCCGGATCGCTGGGAGGCGGTCCGTGACGTTGACTTGGCGGACGTCACCTATCACCGGGGGACGGATGTCCCCGCTGTTCGCGTCGCCTTCGACCGGCCGCGGGTTCGCAACGCCTTCCGTCCGGAGACGGTCGACGAGCTCTACACCGCTCTGGATCACGCACGGCGCCAACCAGATATCGGATGCGTGCTCCTGACCGGGAATGGTCCGTCACCGGAGGACGGTGGGTGGGCGTTCTGTTCTGGGGGCGACCAGCGCATCCGGGGTGAGGCCGGCTACGAGTACGACGAGGACGACGACCAGGAGGCCGCCCAAGCCGGCGTCGGTCGGCTGCACATTCTCGAAGTCCA
>CAYLJD010000108.1:0-6952 GCA_964383875.1 uncultured Halobacteriales archaeon | reverse complement strand
GGGTCGATGGCGTCGCGACGCTCAAGGTCGTCGATAGTCCGCTCGACGCCCTCGCGGAACGTGATCGTGTACTCGAAGTCGAGGTCCCGTTTCGCCTTGCTGTTGTCGAAGACGGTCGAGAACTGGAAGTGGTCCAGCAGCGGGTCCGTCCGCTCGGGGACGGCCGCGACGAGCTGGTCGGTCGGGATGTACACCCGTTCCGGTTCCGGCGCGTCCATCGCGTCGGCCACGTACTCGTGGTACTGGTCCCAGGAGATGACCTCCTCGCTGGTGACGTGATAGGCCTCGCCGTAGGCCGTCTCGTTCCCGATGGCGGCAACGAACGCCGCGGCGACGTCGTCGCGGTGACACGGCCCCCAGAGGGTCGACCCGTCGCCGTGGACGATGATCGGTTTTCCCTTCCTGACCCGGTCGAGGTAGTACGTTCCCCAGCCCATGGTGTGGATGACGGGACCGCCCTCGCCGTACGTACTCCAGGGGCGAACGACGGTCGTCTGGAACGCGTCGCCGTGGGCAGCCATGAACACGTCCTCGCAGACGGCCTTGTTCTCGCCGTAGTCGCTGACGGGTGGTTCCCGCGGGGCGTCCTCCGTCGCCGGGTTCCTGTCGAGGGGGCGGTGATACACGTCGACGGTCGAGCAGAAGACGTACTGTTCGACGCCATCGAAGGCCCCGACGGCGCTCCGGGCCTGTTCGGGGTCGAAGCAGACCACGTCGACCACGACGTCGGGGTCGACCTCGGCGGCGACTTCGGCGAGGCGCTCGTCGTCGTTGCGGTCGCCGTGGACGTGTGCCAGTTCGTCTGGGAGGTCGGCGTCCGTCTCCCCGCGGTGGAACGCCGTCACGTCGTGGCCCGCCGCGACCGCCTGTCGGGAGATGCCGGTGCTGATGAGTCCCGTGCCGCCGATGATGAGAACGTCCATGCCCACGGGTTGGTCAGCGGACGGATAAAACGTCAGTTCGCGGCAGGGGACGAGTTTGTGGAGATTCCAGATGGTCGTTAGTAACAAATCCATCGGCCATCTTGGAGTCGTTATATAATCTGATCAGTCGAATTTGTTAGTGATGATACCATAAACTGCAGGATATATTCGGTATACCAGCTTGGTGTATCTCCCCCCCATTTAGTGATGTCAACTTCAGTTTGATAATATGAGGGACAACGTTACCACGAAAGATCTCATAATGATTAGAAATACCAGTAGTACCGTTAATAGTGAAAGGGGGATCGAATCTAAGTCGTCCTCACGATTGATTGTACCGAACGCAGCATCGAGAGATAACGCTAAACCTGCGGCAACACCTATCAAAAGCCACCAAGTATAATAGTCATGGTATATTACGCCGCCCGGAATGACTATAACGATCAAAAGTCCTGCCATAATCCAAGTTACAATCAGTTTCCAATTTTCACTATTGCTGACTTCATTATATGCCCACGATCCAAGTGTGGCGGTCGTGAAAACTAGGAGCCACCAATTACCGAATATCGGTGATTTCCCTGCGTGTTGTCCCTTGAGTTTCATGATGAATTGCAACGAAATTACGGAAAACCCTGATCCAAACTCTCGTTCTGAAGCATATATAGAATCAAAACTGTGAATGATAAGTCGATCAAAATAGTGACTAGCTGGGTCAGTATGAGCAAATAGGACCTTATAAACCACGAGCAAACACAGGGCTGGTAGCATTCCTGAGAGGTAAATCGCAGATACCTTCAGCGATTTCCGCTTGTTTATCGTGTCTGTTAAAACGTAATGGGTGAGGATCCCGATAGCAACCACTCCAGAATAGAAATGACTGAATGTTGCTAGGCCCGCGCTAATCGAACTCAGAATTAGCCACCTCTTTAACTGTATTGTCCGCCAACGAAGATAGGTATAGACCGCTGTGAGTCCAAAGAATATATCGGCAGCTGAAGGATTGCCGACGCTATGGAATAAGACGTGCTGTGGATAGATTATGAGCGTGCCTGTCATAATTAAACTCGAAGTTCTGCTGACCTCGATTTCCCTGAGGATAGTATAGAACAACAACAGTGATGCCCAACCCATAATTACGACGCCCAATCGAGAGGCCGTTGGGAAATCAAAGACGAATTGAAACGGTGCCCCGAGTACGCCATGGAGATGACCACCAGCTGTGGAATAAAAATCGGGATAGGGAGGAGTGTACGGATTCCCTCCACTGGCAAAAGTGTCTGCCACATACCGCATGTTCTCCTGAACGCTAGGCCGGTATTCAGATGGATAGGGACCCAGCATAAGTGGAATGTATATCACAGCGTAGATCCCACTCATAAGTGAGATTAATATCAAATCGTCAAAATGGGGTTTATCGCCTCTCATAGTATAGATATCACCGGTTCGTTGAAGCAATATTCAAACCGAATTCCCTATGAATAGAGTGCTTGATACAGTTCATACTGTTACTATCTGTTTCTGTTAGTGTGATGGATCAAGCAAAAGTGATTGGTTCGCTCGCACTTTTCCGGGTTCTTACGAATGCAGGTAAGAATTTCGAATACCCAATACCCATTATTACTTCAAAAAATAGGGGATAAAAATTGCATTATGATATGTGCGAGCATATTGGGCGTATTAGATGGAATTGACTGGCCTTACAAGAACGGTTTAAACTATTGGACGGATTCCTTGCTCAAACGTAAAGCGTATTCGGACCCCACACTGAACGGGAGATATGAGCCTGGACGACCTGACGGACGACGTGACGGAGAACTACGGCGATCTGGACGACGAGCTCTCGGTGACCACCGACCGCGAGACGCGCAACGAACTCGCGATGCTCCAGGCGGCGCTGGACCCCGAGGAGACCGACGAACTCGTCCGGCGGGCGGTCCACCTCCTCTTCCAGACCACGGTCGAGACCGGGACCCTCGATTTCCACCTCCGCAGCGAGTACGACGTCACGTACGACGAGTACCTCTCGGGGATGACCTTCGACGAGATGACCGGCGCGGGCGGCCTCTCCGGCACGACCACCGGAACCGGCGACCCCGACGACAGGCGATATCAGTTCTAGGATCGGCTTCGACGGACTCGACTGTCGCTATGGCTTCGCCGAACTCGACTGTCGCCACGACTTCGACGGACTCGACTGTCGCCACGACTTCGACGCCCCCGACCTACGACACGGCCTCGACGGCGTCAGTGAACAGATCCACGCCGATGTCGATCTCCCGTTCCCGGACGTCCAGCGGCGGAAGCACGCGTATCGTCCGGTGGCCACAGCCCAGCAACAGGAGGCCACGCCGCATCGCGGCTTCCTGGACGGCGTCGCGGCGGTCCGTCGAATCGAAATCGACTGCCAGCATCAGCCCCTTGCCGCGGACGTCTGTGACGTTCGGCGGGTCGGCGTCGCTGAGTGACTCCCGGAACTGCCGGCCGCGTGCGGTGGCGTTCGCCAGCAGGTTCTGCTCGTCGATGACGTCGATAGTGAGCGTGCCCTGGATCGCTGCCAGGAGGTCCCCGGCGCCCCACGTCGAGGACAGCCGGCTCCGTTCCTCGGGGAACACCTCGCTCCGACCGATCGTCGCGCCGACCCGCAACGACTTCGCCGAGGCGATCACGTCCGGTTCGATCGGGTAGTGGTCCGCGGCCCAGAACTCGCCCGTCCGGCCGATCCCCGACTGGATCTCGTCGGCGACGAGGGTGAGGTCGTGTTCGTCACACAGCGCGGCGATCTCGTCGACGAACGCCTCGCTCGGGAAGCGATAGCCGCCCTCCCCCTGGATCGGTTCGATGACGACGTACGCGACGTCCTCCGGGTCGATGGATCCCCGCCCCGGTTCGAGCATCCGACGGAGTCGGGAGCGGTCGCCGGTGAGAAAGCCGCAGGAACACGTCTCCGGCGTGCAGGTCCGGTCGTCACAGAACGGGACGGACTCGACGCCGGCGATCTCGGGGAAGTCACGCCGATAGACGGCCTTCGAGCGGTTGAGCGAGAGCGCCCCCAGCGTGCGTCCGTGGAACGCCCCCTCGAACGTGACCCCGTACGTGCCCTCCGTGTGGTCGTAACAGATCTTGATGGCGTTCTCGACGGCCTCGGCCCCGCTGTTCGAGAGGAACACGGTGTCCATGTCGTACTGCGAGGAGTGGTCGACGAGCCGGTCCATCAGGTCCGCCGGGGCGGGGAAGTCGTGGTCCGCGAGCGGGCCGCTGGCGACGTAGAAGTCCTGGCCGGCGATCTTCGAGGGGTCCGGGAGGTCCAGCGCGTCGAGGCGGTCCCTAACGGTCGGGTTGTTGTATCCGAGCGGGGCCGACGCGACGTGCGAGGTGAAGTCGAGGAGGACGTTGCCGTCCACGTCGGTACAGAACGGGCCGGTCGCCGGAGCGGTGTGGTCCCAGACGAACTCGTAGACGTAGGTACTCGGAGCGGCGTGTTCGTGGTGGTACTCGACCCACTCTCGGGCGCGCTCGCCGGGCATCGTCCCGACGCTCGGTTCGACCGTGTCCCTGTCCATGTCCGGGCTTTTGCGGGCCCGGGGATAAGTCATGTGTCCACCGCCGCGGCCGCGTCATCGAGTCACAGCGTCGCTACCGCCGTGACGGTCCCCGCAGCGACGAGGAGGACCGTGCTGTAGGCGGCGACCCGCCCGGCGAAGTGGCGGTCGGGGCTGGCGAACGTGAGCCCGGCCTTCACGAGGATGCTCGCGGCCGTGGCCAGGAGGATGGCCAGGACGGCCGACTGGGCAGTGAGGTTTCCGCCGCGATACAGGACGACGGCGGAGGTGGTCGCACCCGCCGAGGAGACAAGACCCGTCAGCGCCGCCGTCACGTAGAACCCGACGGTGCCGAACTGGTCAGCCGCGAGGCCGCCGACCACGACCACCAGCAGGAAGAGGCCGCCGAACCCGAGGACGTACCGCAGCGAGAACGGGCTATCGAGGTCCATCTCGACCTGCTCGCGCCAGTCTGCCGTGAACGCGGCGATGGCCAGGCTGCCGACGACCACGGCGCCGAGTGGCACGAGCGCACCCACGAGGACGCCGGTCTCGAACGTGAACGCGACGGCGATGGCGAGGTTCCGGAGCGCCATCGCGGCGTCGGCCAGCAGGATGGCCGCGACGGCGTACGACCGGGCGTCCGGTTGCTGGCGAACGTGGTCGAGCATCGACCCGACGACCGCCGTCGAGGAGGCGAGGCCGCCGAAGAAACCGGTGACTGCGATGCCGCGGCCGCCGTACGTCTCGACGATGCCGTAGTTGACGATGCCGATGCCCGCCACGAAGACGACGATCAGCCAGACGACGCGCGGTTCGATAGAGACGGCGAGGTCGAGGACGGCGAGTTCGTAGCTTCCTGCGGGCAACAGCGGGTAGACGACGAACGCGATGATGGCGAACTCCGCCGCCGAGCGCAACTCCTCGCGGCTCAGCCCCCACGCGAAGGAGTGGAGCTCCCGTTTCAGCACCAGCAACAGCGAGGAGATGAACGTGACCGTCACCGCCACCAGCACGTACCCGCTGGCGACGAGGACGCCCACGCCGTAGGCGACGAGCATCGAGACCGACGTCGTCAGTGAGAGTCCCTCGACGTCTTCTTCCATGAGGGCCTGGACCGCGATCAGGACGCCCTGCACGATGACGAGGACGCCGCCGAGGACGACCAGAGCAGTCGAGTCGAGCACCGTGAACACGGCGCCGAGGAGGCTGATGAGCGAGAACGTCCGGACGCCGGCGGACTTGTGTGACCACTCTCGCTCGAACCCGAGGAAGAGACCGAGTGCGCCGGCGAGGAGGACCTGCGTCACCTCGGCGTCGAGCGGGAGCGGCCCGATCTGCAGCGGGAGCGTCGCCAGCCGGGGCGGCGTCGACGCGATCTGGCCTGCAACCTGCACCCGTCCGCGTACGGGTTCCACACTGATAAGCGCCCGCTCCGGACAGCGTAGTGACGACTGTCGATTTCGTCGACGCGGCACAGCGATCGTTTAGCGGAGCAAGAACCGCGCGTTACAGGTCGACGTACTGCTCTTCCCACTCCCGGCGCGCTTCGATCTCGCGGCGACCGCGGCGGGTCAGGCTGTAGAAGTTCGTCCGCCTGTCGCGCTGGCCCTTTTCGACGAGGCCCTTGTCGACGAGGGTGTCGAGATTCGGGTACAGTCGGCCGTGGTGGATCTCCTTCTCGTAGTACTCCTCGAGCTCTTCCTTGATAGCCAGGCCGTGTGGCTCATCCTTGCCGGCGATCACGTACAACAGGTCACGCTGAAATCCTGTCAGGTCGTACATCGGTAATGTCCATTCGTTCGTTACTGTCGGAAATAGATAAATATGACGACTGTCGCTCGCGTCTGCGACTATCTCGACCGGCTACCGGTATTTCGCCGTCGACAGGACGGATAATACCGATTATGGGAACGTTGCTGGCGTCGTATAGGCGTTGTATCACGACTGCCTGATGCCTGGAGCGGGTCGCTTCGGGCTGTGCCGAGTGGTCCGGCACGTCCGGCGGCCCTGCGAGCGGCCGTGGATCGCTACAGTTACCCCGGCGAGGGTCGTAGGAGAGGTATGCCGGAACGAACACTGTTCGTCAACGAACGGAAACTCGACAGGACCGACGTGGCCGACTACCTCCACACCGTCGCCGACCGTCTCGCAGCGGAGGGGACGGTGACGTTCGAGTCCGGAACCGACGCGATAACCGTGGACGTGCCCCCGAACGTGGAGTTCGAAGTGAAAGTCGAACGCGAAGGGCCGGCCGAGGGGTCGGGCGAGATCGGCCTGGAACTCGAACTCGAGTGGCCCGAAGACGCCGACCTCTCCGGCGGCGACGGCGGTCTCTCCGTCTCGTGAAGTCGCCGAAAACCTCGAGCAAAGGACGAGGGCGATAAACGCGGCCAAACAGCGAGGAAGGTTGTCAAGTCGTATAGTACCCGAATGTGGCCAGAACTGGTACTCGAACGTGGCCAGAACTGGTACTCGAACGAGGTCGTG